>JAPLFO010000039.1:0-10181 GCA_026390635.1 Ignavibacteriales bacterium | reverse complement strand
GACGAACGACGCCCATTCCCGGATCGTATGTCAGAACTCTTTGCAGTCTGACGGCCGCCGAAGGAGTTCCGTCTGCGACGATAACCATTCCGGCATGAATGGAATTTCCTATCCCGACACCGCCTCCATGGTGAACACTCACCCACGAGGCGCCGCCGGTCGCGTTGAGGAGTGCATTCAGAATCGGCCAATCTGCGATAGCGTCACTCCCATCTCTCATTTTTTCCGTCTCGCGGTTGGGTGACGCGACAGAACCGCAATCAAGGTGATCGCGTCCGATAACGATGGGGGCCTCAATCTCTCCTTTGGCGACAAGCTCATTGAAAATGAGGCCCATCTTCGCGCGCTCACCATAGCCAAGCCAGCAAATGCGCGCAGGCAATCCTTGAAAGGCCACCTGTTTTTGCGCCTTTTCGATCCACTGGCACAATTGCATATTCTCGGGGAAGGTCTCCATCACCACCTGATCGGTCCGATATATATCTTCCGGATTTCCGGAAAGAGCAGCCCATCGGAATGGACCCTTGCCTTCACAGAAGAGAGAACGGATGTATTCGGGTACGAAACCGGGGATGTCGAATGCCTTCGCCACGCCGGACTCCAATGCTTCACCACGAATGTTGTTTCCGTAGTCGAAAACCGTCGCACCTTTCTTTCTCAGCAGAAGGAGGCCTTTCACATGCTCGGCAATCGACGCTGAGGCGAGCGCTGCATATTTTTTTGGATTCTTTCTTCTGAGTTCGATTGCCTTTTCATAGCGGATTCCGGCGGGGACGTAACCGTTCAGCGTGTCGTGGGCAGATGTCTGGTCAGTGACGATATCCGGAAGAAAGCGGCCGCGCGCTATTGCGGGAATAATTTCCGCCGCATTGCCCAACAGTCCGACGGAGATTGGCCGTTTCACTGTGATCGCCTTTCTGATGATGGCGAGCGCATCATCAAGACTATCTGTCATACAGTCGAGGTATCGCGTGGCGATCCGTTTTTCGATTCGGGCACGATCAACTTCGACGACAAGACAGGCCGCTCCGTTCATCGTTGCTGCCAATGGCTGTGCGCCGCCCATGCCGCCCAATCCGGCGGTTAACAAAAAACGGCCGGCAAGCGATCCGCCGAAATGGCGGGCAGCGCAAGCGGCAAACGTTTCATACGTTCCCTGCAGAATACCCTGCGATCCGATATAGATCCAACTGCCAGCGGTCATTTGGCCGTACATCGTCAGACCCAGTCCCTCCAGCCTCCGGAATTCATCCCAAGTTGCCCATTTCGGAACAAGCATGGAATTACTGATCAGTACACGAGGCGCATCGGCATGTGTCGGAAAAATTGCGACGGGTTTTCCAGATTGCACCAGAAGCGTCTCATCGTTTTCAAGCGAGCGCAGGCTCGAGAGAATTGCATCGAGACATGCATGATTGCGCGCAGCTTTTCCGGTACCGCCGTACACGATAAGGTCTTCCGGTTTTTCCGCAACTTCCGAGTCGAGATTGTTCAGGAGCATACGCAGTGCTGCTTCCTGCTGCCAACCTTTGCACTGGAGTGTCGTGCCATGAGGAGCGCGAAACGTGCGCGTGTTTTTTTTCACGGTGCCTCGACGGTTCATAATGGTCAATTGATGGGAAAAGGTAGGTGAATTTCGTGCGAGATTCAATCTGCGCCGCGAGTGAAGAGAAAAAAAAACCCCGTCATCGTGACGGGGTGCTGACAAAGCGTAACAAAGGACTCACACCTTGCTCACGTTGGCTGCTTGTAAGCCTTTCGGGCCTTTTTCGACATCGAACTGAACCTTGTCTCCCTCGTTCAGTGTTTTGTACCCGTCGCCGCTGATGGCCTTATAGTGCACAAACACATCTTCGCCGGATTCGCGCTGGATGAAACCGAATCCTTTTGCACTATTGAACCACTTAACTGTTCCTTTCTCCATGGAACAATCCTTTCAAAAGATGTTTCAAGAAAACCTGTCCGAGTATTTCGGACAAGCGTACAACCGGGTTTCTTGCCATCTTATAACGCAAAACCGCAGATACTGCGATCTCTTTGTTTGCCGTTCCCGTCACGCGGGGAGGGTTTCAGAGAAATCTCTCCAGCAAAACAACTCTCCGGCAGTGCACCAGAGGCATTACAAGCGCAAAAACGGTGTACTGTTATTTGCAATGTGAAAAGTAGACGGATTTAGAATAAAATGCAAGGAAAATCTGACATTTTTGATCTCAAATTCGGATGAACGGAGCCGCCCGGCGGGGCAAAAAAACTTTCTAATTTTATTGACATTGTACCAAAAAATAATATATTATATTGCTCGGCACCTAGCGCTGGCATAGCTCAGTTGGTAGAGCAGCTGATTTGTAATCAGCAGGTCGTGGGTTCGAGTCCCATCGCCAGCTCAAAGATGGGTATTGTTGCGTTTCGGGTAGGTAGCGAAGTGGTTAAACGCATCAGACTGTAAATCTGACGGCTTATGCCTTCGGAGGTTCGAATCCTTCCCTACCCACAGTTCTTTGTACGCGGGAGTAACTCAGTTGGTAGAGTCACAGCCTTCCAAGCTGTTGGTCGCGGGTTCGAGTCCCGTCTCCCGCTCTGCTACGACTGGTGAAAACGCTTGCGTAGCTCAGTTGGTAGAGCACTTCCTTGGTAAGGAAGAGGTCACCGGTTCAATCCCGGTCGCAAGCTCGAATCAAGAGAGTCCAATAAGGAGTTCGACGTGAGAGACATTATCACCCTTGAATGCACTGTTTGCAAAAACAGAAACTATACAACAACCAAGAACAAGAAAAAGCAGACGGGAAGAGTGGAATACAAGAAGTACTGCCGTTTCTGCTCAAAACATACCCAGCACAAGGAAACCAAGTAAACCACACAGGTGTGTAGCTCAATTGGTAGAGTAGCGGTCTCCAAAACCGTTGGTTGGGGGTTCGAGTCCCTCCACACCTGCTCCTGGATTGGTCGTACTCACTAAATGGCTGAGAATTCCGATGAAAGAAAAGATCATTACGTTTTTTGCCGACGTCTATAAGGAAATGAACAAGGTCACGTGGCCGAAGAAAGAAGAGCTGCGCGATTCTACGATTATTGTCCTTGTCGTCTGCCTGATCATCTCTGTCTTTGTCTACATTGTGGATTTGGCTGTTAGCTGGGCTCTTAAAGGGATATTCTGACAATGACAGAGACAGCTCTGGAAAAACGGTGGTATGTTGTCCGGACCTATTCCGGCCACGAAAACAAGGTCAAGGCGTACCTGGAGAGCGAATCTGCACGGTTGGAATTGCAGGAGAAGCTTCCTCGTGTCATGGTGCCGTCCGAAAAAGTTTTTGAAGTCAAGGATGGCAAGAAAAAGAGCAAAACAAAGACCTTTTTCCCGGGGTACATCCTTGTCGAAGCAATTTTGGATGAAAAGGTGAAATATCTCATTACGAATACTCCTTCGGTAATGAACTTTGTCGGTTCCAAGGATAAACCGGTGCCGCTCCAACCGGACGAAGTGCGTCGCCTGATTGGCAAAATGGAAGAGCGGAAGGACGTCGAACAAATCGAAGTGCCGTTCCATATCGGAGAGCCTGTCAAGGTTATCAGCGGGCCGTTCAACAATTTCTCCGGTTTTGTGCAGGAAGTTAATGAAGAGAAACTGAAACTAAAAGTAATGGTAAGCATTTTTGGCAGGAAGACGCCTGTAGAGCTGGATTTCAGCCAGATTGAAATCGAAAAATAGATCGAAATAATATCAGATAGAAAGACCGTCTCATGGCAAAGAAGATCACTGGATACGTCAAGTTGCAGATTCCCGCCGGGCAGGCTAACCCTGCGCCGCCGGTTGGTCCAGCCCTCGGTCAAAAGGGCGTCAATATAATGGAGTTCTGCAAGCAATTCAATGCAAAGACGCAGGACAAGATGGGATTGATTATACCTGTCATTATCACTGTGTATTCCGACAAGTCCTTTACCTTCATCACGAAGACGCCGCCGGCGGCGGTCCTGCTGGTGAAGGCCGCCAAGATCGAAAAAGGGTCTGGTGAACCGAATCGCATCAAGGTCGGCAAGGTAACGCGTGCTCAGGTTCGCGAAATTGCCGAACTGAAGATGCCCGATCTGAATGCCGCCAGCATTGAAGCTGCAATGAGCATGGTTGAGGGCACAGCGAAGAGTCTTGGAATAACCGTAGAAGGTTGATTTCTCAAACGTGGGAGTCGCGAACAGCGACGTTTGCACCACTTTCTTAAAGGATTCAAAGCATGAAACTCGGTAAACGTTTCAAAGCAGTTGCAAAGAAAGTCGCCAAAGACAAGCTCTACACAGTCGATGAAGCTGTCGCCATCGTGAAAGAAACGGCGTCGGCAAAATTTAATGAATCGGTCGATATCGCCGTCCGTCTGGGCGTTGACCCCAAGAAGGCGGATCAAGCAATTCGGGGCACCGTTGCGTTGCCGCATGGCATCGGCAAAGCCGTGCGCGTGTTGGTAATGGCAAAACCGCCGAAAGATGAAGAAGCGAAAGCCGCGGGTGCGGACTATGCCGGCTTGCAGGAATATGTTGAAAAAATCCAGGGTGGCTGGGCCGATATCGATGTTATCATCGCTGCACCGGATGTGATGGTGGAAGTTGGCAAACTGGGCAAGATTCTCGGTCCTCGAGGCTTGATGCCAAACCCGAAGAGCGGAACGGTCACGGCGGACGTGGCAACAGCGGTGAAAGAAGTGAAAGCCGGCAAGATCGAATTCCGCGTTGACAAGGCAGGTGTTGTTCATGCCACGGTCGGCAAGGCAAGTTTTGAGAAAGAAAAGCTGGCTGAAAATATCAAAGCATTTCTCGCAACTATCTCACGCGTAAAACCCGCTACGGCCAAGGGTCAGTATGTGAAGAGCATTTCAATTTCATGCACCATGGGTCCAGGTGTACATATCGATCGCAGCGCTGTTTCAGCATAGGCTACACACAAAGAAATTACGCACTCATTCATATTATTCTCATTTGGCAATGCCCCGGTACAACGGGGGCTTCTCATTGCTGAGTAGAACATCAGGTGAAATCAAACAATGAATAGATCAGACAAAGAACAGATTATTGCCGCTGTCCAGGAGAAAATCGCCCGGGCGAAAGGGATGTTCTTTACTGATTTCACGGGTATTACGGTGGAGCAGATGACGGAGCTCCGTCGCGAATTCCGCAAATCAGGAATCGAATACAAAGTCGTGAAGAATACGCTGGTCCGCAAAGCTTTGGAAAATGTCACCGGCTACGATGCGGTGTACGGAAGCCTTGTTGGGACGACAGGTATCGCGTTTAGTTACGACGATCCGGTGACTCCGGCAAAAATTATCAAAAAATTTAACGAAAAGAACAAGAAGCTTTCCTGCAAAGCTTGTGTGATTGAAAAAGAAGTCTTCGCTGGATCAAAACTTGAAGAATTCGCGATGCTTCCGTCACGCAACGAAATCATTTCAGGAATTCTTGCCAGCTTGCAGTCGCCCGCTTCCGGTATCGCCGGTGCCATCAATGCGGTCATGCGTGACCTTGTCGGTGTTATCGAGGCAATCGAGAAGAAGAAGGCGGCGTAAGCCCTGGTACCAGAGCAAAACAATAATCTAAGGAGAAAAATATGTCAGTCGTCGAAGAATTAGTCGAAAAGATCGAAAAGCTCACCCTGCTCGAAGCAGCAGAACTGAAAAAAGCCCTCGAAGAGAAGTTCGGTGTGACCGCCGCTGCTCCCATGATGATGGCCGGCCCGGTCGCAGCTGCTGCCCCGGCCGCTGAAGTCCAGACAGAATTCACTGTCGTGCTGAAAGAAGCCGGTGCACAGAAGATCAACGTGATCAAGGTTGTCCGCGCTCACACAGGCCTCGGTCTGAAGGAGGCAAAGGACCTCGTTGACGGCGCACCGAAGGCCATCAAGGAAGGATTGAACAAGGACGATGCAGAAAAGTTGAAGAAAGAGCTGGAAGATGCCGGCGGCAAAGTTGAACTGAAGTAGGCGGACCGACTTTTTCCTGTTGTCTATTCTTGAACTTTTCATGATGGGTTCATGTTGGAAATAACAAATTCATCATTGTGACTGAAACACAAGCCGACGATGCCTGCCGAAATGCAGAGAGCATCGTCGGCTTGTGCAGTCTATTGTCTTGCGTGTCCCGGCAACCTCATCGCGGCGTGACATTCCGCGAACCCAGCCCAACACGACATACAGAAATTCTTATCATTATCGGGTGTTGACACCCGAAGGAGCGGTTGACGTGAAAAGCCAGTCCACTGTGCTGAACCAAGATCGTAGCGGGCGATATACGTTCGCGCGGATTCCGACCGTTGTGGAATTCCCTGATCTTCTGAACGTTCAGCTTGAATCATTCGAACACTTCTTGCAGGAACGCGTTCCCGCCGGCAAGCGGAAGAACAAGGGATTGCAACAGGTATTCCTGATGAACTTCCCCATCACCGATGCACGGGAAAATTATCTTCTCGAGTTTGTGGAATACTATGTCGAGAAGCCGAAGTATTCCATGCGTGAATGCCAGGAACGGGGATTGACCTTTGCCGTGCCGCTAAAAGCAAAATTGCGTCTCTCCACAAAGGCGGAAGACGGGAAAGCTTTTGCGGACACGATTGAGGAAGTCGTCTATCTCGGCAATCTTCCGTACATGACGGAGCGCGGCACGTTCATCATCAATGGTGCTGAACGAGTCATCGTCAGCCAGTTGCATCGTTCGCCGGGGGTGTTCTTCGGCGAATCAGTTCATCCGAACGGAACGCCGATATTCTCCGCCAGAATCATTCCGTTCCGCGGTTCATGGGTGGAGTTCACGACGGACATCAATAACGTGATGTACGCGTACATCGACCGCAAAAAGAAATTCCCCGTCACGACGCTGCTGCGTGCGCTCGGCTATTCATCCGACGATGAAATTCTCGAACTCTTCGAACTCGTTGAAGAGGTGAAAGTGGCGGATGTCGATTTGAAAGAGTACACCAACCGCATTATCTGCGGCGACGTGGTGGATCGCAAGACCGGCGAAATCATCATCAACAAAGACGCCGTGTTGAGCGAAGAAGCAATCAAGCGGATCAAGAAATCAGAAGTGAAAAAGCTCCGCCTTCTGAAGTCAGAAGCGGCAACGACCAGCTCCGTCATCGCAAACACAATCCAGAAGGACAGCGTCCACAGCGAAGAAGATGCTCTCGAAGCGATTTATCGTCAGCTCCGCTCCGGCGACGCCCCGGATCTCGACACAGCGAAGAACCTGATTGACAAGCTCTTCTTTAATCCCAAACGATACGATCTTGGCGACGTCGGCCGCCATCGTCTCAATGCGAAATTGAAACTCGAAATTCCTGTCACGACCACAACCCTGACCAAAGAAGATATCATTGCAATCATCCGGTATCTTATCGAACTGCAGCAGGGGAAGACGTCTGTTGACGACATAGATCATCTGGGCAACCGCCGCGTTCGAACCGTCGGTGAACAGATCGGTGCACAGTTCAACATTGGCTTGTCCCGGATGTGCCGGACGATCCGCGAGCGCATGAACATTCGCGATCAGGAACAATTCTCCCCGGCCGATCTTGTGAATGCGCGTACAATCACCAGCGTGATCAATGCCTTCTTCGGGACCAACCAGTTGTCGCAGTACATGGATCAAACGAATCCGCTGGCGGAATTGACGAACAAACGCCGTATGTCTGCGCTCGGACCGGGCGGCCTGACACGGGAGCGCGCCGGCTTTGAAGTCCGCGACGTGCACTACACGCACTATGGGCGCCTCTGCCCGATTGAGACGCCGGAAGGCCCGAACATCGGTCTGATCTCCTCACTCTGCATGCACGCGCGCGTGAATGAATTCGGATTTATCGAAACGCCGTACCGCAATGTCAAGAAGGGAAAGGTATCCGATGAAGAGGTGACGTATCTGAATGCGGAGCAGGAAGATGAATTCCTTATTGCGCAGGCGAATGTGCCCCTCGATGATCGCGGCCGGTTCGAGACTGACCGGGTCTCCTCCCGGAAGAAAGGCGATTTTGTGGTGCATCAGCCGGAAGACATCGAGTATATGGATGTCGCGCCGACGCAAATCGTTTCCGCCGCCGCCGCGCTGATTCCGTTCCTGGAACACGATGATGCCAACCGCGCTTTGATGGGCTCCAATATGCAGCGCCAGTCTGTTCCGCTGCTTCGTCCTCACGCGCCGATCGTCGGTACGGGGTTGGAAGAAAAAGTCGCACGCGATTCCCGCACCTGCGTGCTTGCAGAACGCAGCGGTGTTGTGGAAAACGTTTCCGGCAACCGCATTATCGTCATCTATGATATTGAAGAAACAAGCACCGAAGCACTTCTCAGTTTTGAAGACAAGCGCCGCGTGGAATATCAGTTGACAAAGTTCTTTCGCACGAACCAGGATACCTGTATCAACCAGAAGCCTGTGGTGGTTCCCGGCCAACGGTTCAAGCGCGGCGACGTCCTTGCCGACGGCTGTGCAACTGATCACGGCGAACTGGCGCTGGGTCGCAACGTGCTCGTGGCATTCATGCCATGGCGCGGATACAATTTCGAAGACGCTATCATCATCAACGAACGCATCGTGTCCGAAGATGTGTACACGTCCATTCACATCGAAGAGTTTGAACTTCAGGTCCGCGACACAAAACGCGGGGAAGAAGAACTCACGCGTGAAATCCCGAACGTCAGCGAAGAAGCGACGAAGGACCTCGACGAGAACGGCATCATTCGTGTTGGCGCGGAGGTCAAGGAAGGCGATATCCTGATCGGCAAAATCACTCCGAAGGGCGAAACAGATCCGACTCCGGAAGAAAAACTGCTAAAAGCCATCTTCGGTGAAAAAGCAGGCGATGTGAAAGATGCATCCCTGAAAGCGCCTCCGGGGATGAAGGGCATTGTCATCGAAACAAAGCTCTTCAGCCGCAAGAAGAAGGATGCGGAAACGAAGAAGGAAGACAAGAAGCGTCTTGATCAGATCGAGAAGCAGCGGAAGAAAGATATCGCCGATCATTTTGAGAAGCTGGGGCGCAAGCTCGACCTGCTGCTGGATGGAGAAAAATCCGCCGGTGTGCGGGACTCGGACGGTGCCATCGTTTTCCGTGCCGGCACACAGTTCCGCGAAGGTTCATTCTCGAAATACGAGCAGCTCGAAAAACTTGAGTATGAAAAAGAATGGGTGGATGACAAGCGCAAGAACAACCTTGTCACCAAGATCTTCGAGAATTACTTCGAGTCGCTCAATCACATCGAAGAAGCATATAAACACGAAAAGAACAAGATCACCCTTGGTGATGAACTGCCTCCGGGCATTGTGCAACTTGCGAAAGTCTATGTTGCGAAAAAGCGCAAGCTCTCCGTCGGCGACAAGATGGCCGGACGTCATGGAAACAAGGGCGTTGTGGCAGCCATTGTTCCCCGGGAAGATATGCCGTTTATGCCGGATGGAACGCCGGTGGACATCGTTCTCAACCCGCTCGGCGTGCCGTCGCGCATGAATCTCGGACAGCTGTTTGAGACGGCACTCGGCTGGGCAGGCAAGGCGCTGGGAGTGAAGTTCTCAACGCCGATCTTCGACGGTGCATCGTGGGAAGAGATTCAGGAACAGCTGAAGAAAGCATCGCTGCATCAGGAATCGCGCAGCGTGCTGCTCGATGGGCGGACCGGCGAGCGCTTTGACCAGGAAGTAACTGTCGGTTACATCTACATTATGAAGTTGTCACATCTCGTTGACGACAAAATCCACGCCCGTTCCATCGGACCGTACTCGCTGATTACGCAACAACCGTTGGGCGGCAAGGCACAATTCGGAGGCCAGCGCTTCGGGGAAATGGAAGTCTGGGCGCTCCAGGGCTACGGCGCAGCGCACGTTCTGCAGGAAATCCTGACCGTCAAGTCGGATGATGTTGTCGGCAGAGCGAAAGTGTACGAAGCCATCGTCAAAGGGGACAACCTGCCGGAATCGAATGTTCCGGAGTCATTCAACGTTCTCGTCCGCGAGCTGCAGGGCCTCGGATTGGAAGTCAAAATTGAATGATGCGACTACTCAGCTAAACAGGAGATTGGCGTATGCCATATAATGTTCACGATTCAAACGTAAAAAAGAATTTCACCAAGATCACGATCAGTCTGGCCTCATCCGATGCGATCCTTCAGCGATCGTACGGAGAAGTAACCAAACCGGAAACGATCAACTATCGCTCTT
>JAPLFO010000050.1:1988-4325 GCA_026390635.1 Ignavibacteriales bacterium | reverse complement strand
GCCGCTGCTGGTGCAGCTTCCCCGGTCCGAATTTATGAAATATCTGCTGGAGTGGCATCTCCCGCTTCCCTCAAGGAATTAAAAACGGTCTCGTCGTCCGGATCCCCGCCCAAGACATGAGTTGTCCCGAAGTGATGTCTGCGACGATGAGATCTCTAGTTTGCCACAAAGACTCCAAGGCGCGAAGAAAGAAGAACGAAAAAAAGGAACCTGGTGCCTTTGTGAATTAGCGGCTGCACTTTTCACCTCGTCTTCGGGGTAATGTTTCATGCGGTGCAGCCGGTTACAGTGACAAAAACTCTCATGTTCGGATGCACATGTCGAAAACTGTCAAGATAGTTTTTGGGATCGGCCTTTCACTGATAGTGATCGCTGTTGTCAGCGTAATTCTTCTGCGCAATCTCCTGACGAAATCGTTTCCAGTTGTCGAAGGGAATGTCATCGCGCATGGTTTGGAAAAACCGGTTCACGTGATGCGAGATGGGTACGGCGTGCCCCATATCCTTGCCCGATCAGAACATGATCTATTTTTCACCCAGGGATATGTCCACGCACAGGACCGGCTCTGGCAGATGGATCTTGAACGGCGTGCAGCGCTGGGCCGGCTCTCAGAAGTACTCGGCACGAGGACCCTTCCGTACGATAAATTATTCCGCACTGTCGGACTCGGCCGTATTGCTGACAGTCTTGAATCTGCGCTGCATCCGGAGAGTCGGCGCATTCTTCAGGCGTACGCGGATGGTGTCAATTGCTTCATCGCCTCCCACCGCGGAAAATATCCGATTGAATTCGACATGCTCAACTATGAGCCGGAGCCGTGGACGATTCGCCATTCGCTTGCACTGATGCGGTTAGCTGCATGGGAATTGAATATGGCATGGTATGTCGATCTGACGCTCGGCGAATTGGTGCGGCGCCTCGGAGAAGAGAAGGCAAATCAAGTTTTCCCAACGTATCCGGAAAATGCGCCCATCATGGTTCCAAAAGAGTTGGCCGGAAAGAAGATGCCGCTCGCCGCGTTGGATTTTTGGAACGTGGACAAAGAATTCCGCGCGACTTTTGGTTTTTCAGGTATGCATGTCGGCAGCAATGCGTGGGTGGTGGGTCCGAAGCGTTCCGTAAGCGGAAAGGCTATGCTGGCGAACGATCCGCACCTGGCCTATACTGCTCCTGCCCGCTGGTACGAACTCCATATGAAAGGCGGATCTTATGATGTTGCGGGCGTTTCTCTGCCCGGTGCACCGTTGATTGTCATCGGTCACACGAAGGACATCGCATGGGGAATGACAAATGTGATGGCCGATGATGCGGACTTCTTCGTGGAAAAACAGGATACCCTCAGGCCGGAGCTCTATCAATACCGGGATCAATGGCGAACGTTCGAGACATACACCGACACGATCGTCGTCAAGGATTCGCTGCCTGTCGTCCTGATGGCCCGCTCTTCCGTCCATGGCCCGATCGTGAACGACGTCCATCCGCGAGGGGGAGCTGCAGGGGGTGCCCCGTTGGCGCTCCGCTGGACGGGGCAAAATATCAGTGACGAGTTTTTTGCTCTCTCGATTATCAACCGTGCGAAGGATTGGAGCGGTTTTCTGGGCGGCGTGAAACACTTCACCGTTCCCGGTCAGAATTTTCTCTACGCAGATGCGGAAGGGAATATCGGCTATCACGCCGGAGTCCGTCTGCCGGTGCGCGGCACACAAAATCCATCGCTTCCGCTTCCGGGCTGGACCGGGGAATATGACTGGAGAGGATTCGTGCCTTTCGAAGAGCTTCCCTGGCTCTACAACCCGCCGGAAGGATTCATCGCCAGTGCAAACAACAAGCTGGTCGATAATTCTTTTCCGTATCATATTTCGAATCTCTGGGAACCGCCGTCGCGGATCCAGCGGATACGCGACATGCTCATGGAGCGGCCGCAATGCACAGTGGGTGATTTCAAAACCATGCAGCTCGATACCTATTCTGCCTTCGCACGGGACGTCGTTCCTCATATTCTGATTGCCTACGATTCTACAACAGCTGTTGCTCCCGTCGTTGAAAATGCGCTCCGTCATTTTCGCAATTGGCATTTTCAAGAGCTACGTGACGACGTGACATCGACACTATTTCAATTCTTCATGACACATTTGTTGCAGAATACGTTCGAGGATGAAATGGGGCCGGAGCTTTTTCATGACTACATATTTATGGCGAATATGCCGTATCGCGTCATCATGGCCATGCTGCAGCGCGACAACGCGGAATGGTTTGACGATGTCCGCACGCCGGATGTCGAGACGAAGAACGAAATTGTCAGAAAAAGCCTCATGGAGGCGCTGAACGAACTCCAAC
>JAPLFO010000050.1:0-1940 GCA_026390635.1 Ignavibacteriales bacterium | reverse complement strand
GCGCTGAACGAACTCCAACATCTCAAAGGACCGGAGATGAAGAACTGGCGATGGGGGGACCTGCATTCGTTGACAATGGCGCACCTGTTCGGATTGCGTCAACCGTTGGGATCTGTTTTCAACATCGGTCCGTTTCGCATGGGTGGCTCGGGCACGACCGTGAACAATTCGGAATATGATGAATCCAATCCGTACGCCGTGCTTCTCGGCCCCTCCATGCGTCAAATTGTCGATTTTGGAGATCTGGACGGAGCGCTTTCCGTGCTTCCGACAGGCAATTCCGGACAGGTTCTTCATCCGCACTACAAAGATCAGGCACAGATGTTTCTGAACGGTGAGTATCATCCGCTGCCGCTTAGCATTCCGGCGGTGCAGGCAGTGAGGGTGCACGAACTCTTACTTCTACCGTCATATTAATACGGAGTCGAATCAAGAATCCTAATCTCACGAGAGGCGCAGATGAACGAATCGAATGTGTTGTCGGGAAGGACGAAAATTATTTGCACACTGGGTCCGGCATCTTCCAGTGTGGAAATACTTGAACAAATGATCAAGGCGGGGATGGACGTCGCACGCCTTAATTTTTCCCACGGGACGCACGAGGAGCACCGTGCGGTGATCGACAATGTGCGCGAGGCATCTCGACGGATGGGCCGCGCCGTCACGTTGCTGCAGGATCTTCAGGGACCCAAAATTCGCACCGGCACACTGAAAACGAAGTCTGTCGTATTGAAGGACGGCGCTCAGTTTGCGATCACCATCGATGAGGCTCCCGGCGACGAGCACCGGGTATCGACAACGTACACACACCTTCCGAAAGATGTAACACCGGGAGACAAAATTTTGATGGATGACGGACTGCTGCAATTACGGGTGCTGCGCACAACGGACCGTGAGGTGGTGACGGAAGTTGTCCACGGCGGTGTCCTGAAAGAGCATAAGGGCATCAATCTTCCCGGTGTTGCCGTCAGCGCGCCATCCTGCACACCAAAGGACATCGAAGATCTTGAGTTCGGGATCGCCAACGGTGTCGACTACGTTGCATTGTCCTTTGTCCGCTCTGCCGACGACGTGCGCGCTCTTCGAGCAATCATCGAGTCGCGTATGCCTGACGGCCGCGAGCTGCCGATAGTCGCGAAAATCGAAAAACCGGAAGCGTTGGATAATATTGATCAGATTCTGGATGTTGCGGATGCAGTGATGGTGGCTCGCGGAGATTTGGGAGTGGAATGCTCACCTCAGGATGTTCCCATGGCGCAGAAAATGATCTGCCGCAAAGCAAACGGTGCAGGTGTCCCCGTTATTATTGCAACGCAAATGCTCGAATCCATGATTGTCAATCCGCGGCCGACACGTGCTGAGGCGAGTGACGTTGCCAACGCGGTGCTGGATGGAGCCGACGCGGTAATGCTGAGCGGTGAAACTTCAGTCGGGAAATATGTGCTCGAAGTCGTCGACACGATGGACGCGATCGTGCTGCGGGCAGAGGCGGAAACCTCCGACCGACTGGATCTGCCGGACGAGCATTGCGAAGATGATTCAAAAGTATTCCGTGCCCTGGGACGATCGGCCTGCGTGCTGGCGAAAAGGATCGGCGCAGCAGCCATTGTCACCATCACCCATACCGGACTCGCTGCCCGCAACGTGGCAAAATATCGTCCCGACTGTCAGATCATTGCGGTTACCGACCGGGAGCGAACGATGCGCCGGTTGAATCTGATCTGGGGAGTGCGATCCATGCTGGTGTCGCATTTGTCGGATACGGACACAACATTTGCGATGCTGCAGCAGGAGTTGGTCGAACAGGGTTTTGTCAAGAAGGGGGATTACATCGTCATCAGCGCGGGCACGCCGCTGCTGGAACGCGGAACCACCAACACATTGAAAGTGGAGAGAATTTTATAGTGGAGAAGGCTCCCGGCCAATGCGCCGGGAGCTTG
>JAPLFO010000134.1 GCA_026390635.1 Ignavibacteriales bacterium | reverse complement strand
GGAAAACTCGACATCATTGAGACGGTCGAGGGGAACAAACGATTTCTCCACGGATCGATCAGAAAGGGTCAACTGTGCGTCACCGAGAGAGATCGTACCAATTCGCAGATTCTTGGGCGCATACTGCAGCTTAAGATTGAGGGCACCGCCGGTGAGGGTTGCGCCCCCGTCAGAAACAAATCGATTTGCATTGAAGCTTGTCCCGGCGGCTTCCGCGTCGATTTCTAGATCTCTTGCCGGGAGAACAACTGCATGGAGTCCGGCCATCTGCGACATCTGGGGAGTTGGCAATATGATGATTGGCAGATACGTCCCAGAGCCTTTTCCGGTAAACGAATATCTGCCTAGCGATTGTCGAGCATAGTCCCCCTTTCCCGCGCCGACAAATGAAAATGAGACGACATAAACGGACCTGGCAGTGGAGGGGTAATAAACAAAATACTTCATAGTATCTCCACTAAGCACTGTGTCTGCAAGAAGATACTGTCCCTTTCCCAACCCCGTACTACTGTCAATTCCAACGTACGCATAACCGGGTTTGCTAGCGCCGTTCATTCCTCCGCGCCGCAGGAGTTCCTTATCATCTTCTGTGAGCGCGATATCAATTGGAGCGTTTGGATCATCGCCTTCGCGTACATATGATGCTACAAGTTCCATCTTGTTGTCGAACAGAGATGTCTTATTCTGGACGGCGGTGAAATTTCGTGTAAAATTCCGATCTGAATATTCAAAGTCAACGACAATACGGGAAGAAGATGTAACGAGGCGTTTAGCAGAGAAGGTTATCTCGCTGGCGCCATAGTCGATGGAATAGTCATTGCTCTCACCACGCAGCAGCAATTCTCCATCGAGATAAACACGATCCGTACCGGCGATGACGATAATGCTACGCTCATTGTTCTTTCCGTAGAGTTGATACGGTCCCTGTACCCCCTCCAGTCCGGCAAACTGGTTGCTGTTGAATTTACCGCGGGCGGTAGCTGCGGCAAGAACACCAGAACTTGAAGTTCGGGTGTTCTCAAACCGAAATGTTCCCTGGGCGCCCTGCAATTTCCTGTTGATCTTTGAAAAGTCACCACCGGCAAGATCAAAATAGAAATCCCCCAAAGTCGCTGAGAAATTCTGGCTCTTCACTTGTACAAATACATTGTCCACTTCCTGCAGCGTCTGAGTGTTCCCCTCCGGTTGAAGAGGACTGTTTTCATCTGTGAGGGCAGCGATCACTTCGACGTCATCGGACAGTTTTCCGGAAAATTGAAGGCGGAATCCTGAATTGAGTGTCATGTCCCGGTTTGTACCGAGCGTGAATCCTCTGAAGATCGAGCCGCTTTTCTGGATATTGCTTCCGAAGGCGTCATCCAGACTGAAGAGGCGGCTTGTTTGCATCGCGGCGATCTGTCTTTTCGAAATAGAATCTGTTCGCAGGAGGACTTCTTTATGCCTATACTGGTCTCGAAATGTAAATGGTAAATATTTGTAGAATATGGAAATGGTGGCAGTACCCTTACCAAGTTTCGATGATAACGGGGCGAGCATTATGAGATGGCCGCGACGATAGTCGAGTCGGTAGTCCACTCCGTGCGCGAGGATTACCGAGTCCGCCAGCACCCGCTCGGACTTTTCAATGAGGAAGGTTTTTGAGAGTTGAAAGACCGAGTCGGATTCGTGTCGAACTCGGAATTCTTCGTAGGCAAGCGATGAACAGGGTGGAGCAGACAGACGGGAAGGCGGCGGCGTTTGCCAAGAAGCATGCACCGTTGAATCCCGGGAGAATCCTGAGACGGGATGCTCCATGGAAAACAGCAATCCGTTCCAGAACAGAAGCCAGACCAGAAGGCAGAACTGATGCCAGAACTTATGAATGAGAAGGATGTATCGTATGCTGGAGCGGTTCATTCGTCCGTAAACGTTCGTCGAAAGACTTTCAGCAAATTTATACTGGCCCGGATGCGCTGCATCGTATTCTGAGGATAGAGGAATCGCAGCGCACCCAGCAGGCCGCGGTAGACCCCCTCGTCATGCGGATACCACCACATATTTCTCTTTACCAGCGGAAGGATATCTTCAATGACTACCCTCGGTTGCGTCATTTCTTCGAGACCAAGATGACCATGCGTTCTTCCAATTCCCGATTCCTTGAATCCGCCCCAAGGAGTCTCGGCGAGGCCATGGCTCATGAGATGATCGTTTATCATCACAGATCCGACTTGCAGTCGCGAAGCAATTGTTCGGGCATAGTGTTTGTTTCTGGTCCAGACTGACGCAGTGAGTCCGAGGGAAGAATTGTTTGCGGCATCCACAGCTTCATCGACCGAAGCGACCTTCGCGACAGCGATGACCGGTCCAAACACTTCTTCTCTCGATATTCGCATTTCGCTCCTCAAATTCTCTACTATCGTGGGGGCAACATATCGTCCGTCGTCAATAATTGACTTCACCTTCTCAAATTGTTCATCGGTAGTCAAAGATCCGATGTCAGCGACGAAATTGTCATCTGAACCGACACGCAGTCTTGCGGTCTTCATCTTCAGCAAGTCCATAAACTGATCATAGACGTCCGCCACGACGTAGATGCGCTCCACGGCGGCACAGGATTGCCCTGCATTCGACATGCCGGCCCAGAGTGCTCCATTGGCAGCACGCGACAGATCAGCATCGCCACAGACGATCATGGCGTCGTTTCCGCCGAGTTCCAGCGATAGCGGAAGAAGATTATTGGCTGCCTTTGCCATCAGCTCTTTGCCAACGGAAACAGATCCTGTGAAGAACAGTTTGTCGATTCCGCTATTTATGAATGCATCACCCGCTTCACAACCGGGAAGGTCGATAAGCGTGAATATGCCTGCTGGCAGGCCGGAAGCATCGACAGTTTCCTTAATGATATCCCCGACGGATCGAGTCACAGAGGCTACCTTCAAGATGACTGCATTGCCGGCCATCAAAGCCATAGCGATTTCATGAAAGGGGATCGCAAAGGGATAGTTCCACGGACTGATGATACCGATAATGCCGAAGGGAGCTCTTTCGAGATAAGGCCTTTTGTTTACTGTAAGTAGACCTCCTCCCTTCAATCGTTTTCTCTGCAAATATTTCTTTGCATTCGTGGCATAAAACGAAAGTGCCATTGCAGTTGACAGGACTTCGGTGCTGAGGGCGTCGATCCGCGTCTTGCCTGTGGCCGAAGAAATTCCAGCGGCAATTCTTTCGGCGTTGACGGAAATATGTGAACGCATCTTCAAGAGAAATGTCGCACGTTTGTTGAATGAGAGTTTCGCCCAGGAGCTTTGAGCTGATCTCGCGAGACCTACCGCGTCCTGGACTTTCTGGCGAGCGATATTCATATCATTTGACATATTTAAATCTCCTTGAACTAAGAAGTAGCGATCTAGTCGATAAGCGCTATCTAGCTATTGACCTAAGAACCTTTTCGAGGAAATACGTGCCGAGATTACTTCCCTCTTCCACGGAAGGTACTCATTCCTTTCGGGATGCCCAAAAAAGTAAGTGTATACTGGAACCATGAATCCGGTAAGAACCCCCGCATTCTCACTGCCAATCCGACAGTCCAGGGACGTTTGGGGGAATACCGACCTCTCTTTAGCGCCGACTCCACAATTGCCTTTGCAATGACATCATGGTTCTTCACCACCGGTACCAGCAAGTTGCCCGGGAAGCCAAGTTTCGCTCCTTCGAACATTCCAGTAGCAAGATAAGATGGATGAATTGATGAGAACTTTACATTGAATTTATTAAGGTTAACCGCCTCAAAGCGAAGTGACTCTGTAAGCCCCCAGACGGCCCACTTCGATGCCGCGTATGCTGCGAGACCGGGAACTCCGATGGTGCCGGCCGCTGAAGAAATATTCACAACGTGTCCGCAATTGCGTTCGAACATGGCAGGAAGAAATTCATAGATGGTGTAGAACAAGGCTGTCACATTGACAGACATCGTTCTCTCCCAATCTTCAAGAGGTCGATCCAGGAAGTTGCCACCGGATACATATCCGGCATTATTTATTAGGATGTCCACCTTCCCCATCTCTGTCCTGGCTGTCACAGCTAACTCTTGAACACGTGCCCTGTCCGTAACATCGCATGCGTGGCTGAAAAGACGTCCCGCGGGTGCATGAAGAGCAACAGATGCATCCTTGAGTGCGCCTTCATTGCGATCCCATATCGTCACAGTGCATCCTTCTGCAAGCAGACGTTTTACCGTGGCCAGGCCGATACCCATCGCTGCCCCGGTGATAACTGCACACATTCCGTCCAATTTCATATGCATTCCTCCTTTTTGACTTCATTTTGTTCACAAGAATGGTTCTAGAAGCTTTGATCTCTTCCCACGGCCGGTTGTTCCTTCTCATCCCGACGACGTGGTCGGCACTCGAAGGTGGTAGCTGTTTCTTTCCCTTTTCACTTTTTCCTTTCTACTTTTTACTTTCTCAGCTTCCCTCTCGCAAGCGATGCGAAGATACCGGCGACGCACATCGCGCAGCAGATGAGAAATACCTGCTGCATGCTTGTCACAAAGCCGGGAAGATTCTGCGGTCCGATTTGCATGCGCCCAATATTCAGATTGATGACAATCGCCGCAATGGCCATGCTCACCATTTGGCCGACCAGGCGCATCGTCCCGATGATGCCGCTTGCCATGCCGTAATGCTGCTTTGGTACAGCGCTCATGACCGCGTTCGTGTTCGGAGATGAAAACAAAGCGAATCCAAGCCCAAGAATGGCCGAACAGATTACCACCGAGGAGATTGAGGCATCTATTGTAAACGAGGCAAAAAAGGCAAGCGAAACGGCTGTTAAGGCCATCCCAAGAGATGCCACGATACGTGGCTCAATCGTGTCAGATATCTTGCCTGCAAACGGAGATACAAGAGCCATTGCGATCGGCTGGGAGATCATTACCATCCCTGCCTGCCGTGGCGACAATCCTTTGGCGTATTGGAGATACATGCTCAGAAGAAATCCTACCGCAGCCGTAGCACTGTAATTAATCAACGCCGCAAGGTTGGAATAAAGGAAGACGATATTTCTTCGGAAGAGTCTCATATCCATCATGGGGTGAGCTGTACTGAATTCCTGACGAACAAAGAGCAGGCAAAAAACAATGCCGCAGAGTGTGCAGACGATTCCCGGAACAGAAGGGCTGTGTGAAAGTCCGTAGAGCCCCAGTATCAACGAGGTGGAAAAAAGAGCCGCGCCCTGAAGGTCGAGAGGCTCTCTTCGGGTGCCGGTGGCGTCCTTGGGTAGAATCCAAAACGCGAGGATGAGAACCAGCAGACCAAGAGGAAGATTGCTGAAGAAGAGCGAACGCCAGCCGAATGCTTGTATTAGGAAACCTCCCAGAATCGGACCGATCGAAAGACCAAGGTACACTGCGGCCACATTAAACCCAAGTGCCGTGCCGCGTTCCGCTGGAGGATACACAGACAGGACAATAGCCATACCTGTACCGAACATCATTGATCCGCCAATTCCTTGAAAAATGCGCATAGCGATCAGGAATCCCAAGCTGGTTGAAAATCCGGCAAGGAGTGAAGCCAGAGAAAACAAAGCCATGCCAGAAAGGAAGATCGGTCTTCGTCCGTAGATGTCGGCAAGTCTGCCGATGGGAACCAGAGACACGGCCGAGGCGAGGAGAAATGACAATGCCACCCAGCTTAGTTCCACCACATCTGCCGAAAACTCGCGACCGATGGACGGCAGTGCCACATTGATTGCCGAGCCGACATACGGAGTGATGAAAGCCGCAACAGAGGCAACTATCAGAATCGTGCGCTTTGAGTGCATTGGAAAAGATACAAAAGAGTAGGGCGAAATGCCATGAAGCCCCGGATGTTGAGGTCCGAGGCTTCATGGTGGCGCATTTTCTACTAGAGCTTTCGCCGGACTCGCGCCGGTACACCTGCGACAATTGTGTACGGCGGCACGTCTTTTGTTACTACACTTCCGGCACCGACTATTGCACGCTCCCCTATTGTGATTCCGCAAAGGATCGTCGAGCTCGTCCCTATCGACGCCCCCTTCTTTACGAGAGTTGGAATAATTTTCCAATCGGTTTCTGTCTGAAGTGCCCCTCCCTCGTTCGTGGATCGAGGAAATTTGTCATTAATGAAGGAGACATTATGGCCAATGAACACGTCATCCTCAATGGTAACGCCTTCGCAGATAAAGGTATGACTTGAGACCTTTACGTTTTTCCCAATCGTCGCGTTCTTTTGAATCTCCACAAAACAGCCGATTTTTGAGTTGTCTCCGATGTTACATCCGTAGAGATTTGTGAAATCATAGATTTTTACGTCCTTGCCAAGCGTGACGTTGTTCAGATTTCTTTTATCCATACAGCTCTCATCCCGAGTTTTACGAAATAGTAATAAATTTCCCTTTTCCCTTGATCGAAATGTCGCTTGCTTCAAGAATCTTCACTACCTCCAGCCCATCTATGCCGCTGGTCAATGGAGTCCGGTGTTCCTCGATGGAATCAACAAACTCTTTCACCGCCAGTGTCAGTGCCTCAACCTGATTCACTTTTGGAGAATGCATGTCACCGGTCCGATACTGTATGAGGGCGTTGTAGATTCCCTCTTTGCTGTCCAGTTCG
>JAPLFO010000196.1:26059-35292 GCA_026390635.1 Ignavibacteriales bacterium | reverse complement strand
CAATTCTGCTCGACACAACGGGAAGGCTCAAACCATCTATCAGCGGACCACGCGATATCCGGATTGTGAAACAGTCACCCGAATTTGTTCAGTACGTGGTCCGCAAGTAAATTCCGCTAAAACGATCCGGTGAACCGGAAGTAGACACTCACCGGCGCCGAACTATCGGTACGCCACGCGAACCCCAGCCGCATCCCGTCATCGTGCGTTGCCAGCGCAAATCCGACATCGCTCTTTATGGAAGACATCGCGAATGCGTCAAATCCCTCGACGAAGCTCTTCGATGTGGCAACCGTGTCTACGGTTCCCGCATCACCAAAGACAATGATGTCGAACATTGAAGGCCAGAATGACACATCGCGCAGAACGCGGCCGGAAAGGAGGAATTCAGCATTGCCGAGCAGCATACGGTTGCCGGAAAATTCTTTGAATCCGTATGCCGGCATCGTGTTTGCACCACCCAACTCGAAAGACTTCTGGGGAAGCAATTTTCCCTCCAGCGTTCCACCGCGCACACGCACGTTGACTGCAGCGTACGAAGCGACCGGTTGATATCGACGGATATCAACAACCGCCTGCTTAAACATAAAGTCCGCACCAAGTTGATCGCCCGCAGCCTCTCCGCAGAAGTAGAGATCCCATCCTTCATTCAACCGCTTCACTCGTTCCACCGTGCTGAGTCCTGCCGTCAACACAAGACTTCGCATCCATCCTTCCTGGATTGCAGGATTATTACGGAAGGAATGGAGCTGGCGAAATACAGACCAGTTGGTTCCATTCTCAAGAGATTTATATCGATCGATGAGATAATCTACACGGAGTTGCGTGGACAGCGACGGTTCTTTTGAGTACCGGGCGACATGGACGGAAAAACCCTCACGGCCGAAATAGTCACGATAGTCCTCGTGCCAGAGAAGGGCCACCAAGTTATTCTCCCAAAGCTTCATGCGCCACTCATCCTTCGTATCGGTGATGCTGTGCGCTTCCGCTCCGATTTCATACAATGCATCATTGGCTGCAAACTGGCGATCCAGCCCGAGATTGAGGCGCCACCGGTGCGTGGCAAAACCGTACCCGGCGGAACCGTAGCCGGAGATCGTTCTGCGTCCATCCCAGTAGAACTTCTTTTCAGCGCCAAGTCCGAGAAAGAATCCTTCGACGCGATTATAGCGAAACGTCAGATTATCGGGAAACATTTCTTCACGAAGCCATGCTTGCGTGAATGTTGTGAGCGCCCTTTTCTTTGATGGCCGGAATTCGTCTACTTCATCGCCGAAATAGTATGTTTCATCCGTGTAGCCGCCAAGCGTTCCATCTTTCGATGTCTTGATTTTGCCATTGATAGCCCTTGCGTTGCCGCTGATCCAGGAACTGTCCGCAAGAAACATATTGCCGTTCAGTACGGTCGCGTTGCCCTCAATGACACCGTACACACGCAGCGTCCCGTTCTTCACGAGAACGTCTCCGCGCAAGGTGTCACTCTTCGCGACTTCCATATCGCCGTTAAATGTCAATTGAGAAGAAGAACTACGTGTGAGATCGGAATAGTCGGAAGTGGTGCGTCCGGACTTGGAACTTGCGTCGGGATCATCAAAACGCCGGCTGACGTAGTCCGTGACGCGGGATTGAATCTTCTCGATCATATTCTCGACAAATCGGTCCATCTCATCATCCACCTGCGTCGTATCGTCGATCAGTACGGAGAAACGGGGAAATGGACGTTCTCGCGCAACACCATTTGCAGTCACGGCAACAAAGAGAACGAGGAGAAGAAAGAAGTATCGATTTTTGTTCATGGCTGTTGTTCCTGCGTGAAGTGGTTCCGAACCGGGCTATCTTATCATCTTACGCCCGCAATCCCTTAAAAGTTGCGAAGTTGTGTCTCATTTGGCATTTTGCTATACTGAGAAAAGAGAATTGCATGAGACTTTGCATCAATATTGACCATATTGCCACTCTCCGACAGGCGCGGGGAGGTTCGGTGCCCGACCCGATCGAGGGCGCACGCATTTGCGAGAACGCCGGAGCCGACGGCATTGTCTGCCACCTTCGCGAAGACCGCCGCCACATCAATGACCGGGACGTCCGGTTGCTGCGTAAGACCGTAACAACGAAGCTCGACCTGGAGATGGCTGCGACAGACGAAATCATCCGCATCGCTCTGGTTGTCGTCCCGGAACTGGTCACGCTGGTTCCCGAAAAAAGGATGGAACTGACAACCGAAGGCGGCCTTGATGTTGTCGCCCAACGTCCATCGCTCACGGAAGCAATCCGGAAGTTTCACGACAAGGGAATCCTCGTCAGCCTCTTCGTCGATCCGGAAAACGATCAGGTCGAGGCCTCGCGGGAAGTCGGCGCGGACATGGTCGAGATTCATACCGGCGACTATGCCAACGCGGCCATTCCCGCTGAAGTGCATTCGATGCTCCGGAACGTCGAAGCAATTGCTGCACTTGGGAAAAAACTCGGAATGGGAGTCAATGCCGGTCACGGGCTGGACTACGTCAACGTTCGGCCTGTGGCGAATATCTCCGCCATCGACGAGATGAGCATTGGTCACTCGATTATTTCGAGAGCAGTGATGGTCGGTTTGAACCAGGCAGTGAAAGAAATGATCGCTGCTGTCGCAACGTCAGTCCCCTATCGATAGCTTGCGGATTTCATCACGCAGTCTTGCGGCTTTTTCGTAATCTTCCTTCTCGACCGCCTCCTTCAAATCATTCTGAAGCAGTTCGCGCTTGGATTCGTGGCGTCGGATTTCCGATGGGAGGTCCGAGCCCGATTCGTCCGCCGCGGCTTCAGTTTCCAGAGTAATACCCGCCTCGTCCATAACGGCATCGGCAACATAGATCGGCGCGCCGAAGCGAATTGCCAGCGCAATTGCATCGCTTGGGCGCGAATCAATTTCCTTTGTCTCCGTCAGCGTCTCAACGGTGATCTTCGCATAAAATGTTCCTTCCCGCAGCTCATGGACGTACACTTCCTGCAGCGATCCGTCCAGCGCTTCCACAACATTCTTCAACAGATCGTGCGTGAGCGGCCGGGGAGGCTTGATGCCCTCCATTTCGAGAGCGATGGACTGCGCTTCGGATCCGCCGATGATGATCGGCAGGCGGCGATTTCCTTCGATCTCTTTCAAAATCAGAGCGTAGGCGCCCGCACCGGGGGGGCTGCTTGACAAGCCCATGATATTTACCTGGATCTTTTCCACGTTTGAGTTCCCGGACATTAGTGCGTCAGCAATTTTTTGATTTCCTGGGTCAGCGCAGGAACTATTTCGAATGCATCACCGACGATTCCATAATCTGCGATTGAAAAAATCGGCGCTTCTCTGTCCTTGTTGATCGCAACAATACATTTGGACGATGACATTCCCGCAAGATGCTGCACCGCTCCGGAAATTCCGACCGCAATGTACAAAGACGGCGAAACGGTCTTGCCGGTCTGACCGACCTGTTCTTCGTGCGGACGCCATCCTGCATCAACCACAGCTCTGGACGCACCGATTGCAGCACCCAGCGGCGCGGCGAGCTCTTCCAGAATCACAAAGTGTTCCGGCCCTTTCATCCCACGCCCTCCGGAAACCACCACATCCGCTTCCGTCACATCTTTCTTCTGTCCGGCAACGATGGTCTCCTTAACGACGGCTGCAAAGTCCGTCTCCGTTAACGAAATCTCTCTCTGCTCCACCACGACCGGCGCCATCGACGGAGAACCGGCGGGGAAAACGTTTGGCCGCAGTGAAAACACTTTCACTTGCGACGTGATGACGACATCGGCCAACACTTTGGCCGCAAAGACGGGCCGGGTTGCAATAATCGCATCATTCTCGAAACGAAGTGCGATACAGTCCGCCGCGAGGCCGGCATCAAGTCGGGCGGCAACGCGCGGCGACAAATCACGGCCGAGCGAGGAAGCAGAGAAGATCAGAACGTCAGCTTGTTCGCCTTTTGCAATTTCAGCAGCCACCGTTGCAAATGCGGTCGTCGAATATACGGCGAGCACCGGATTGTCAACCACAATGACCTGCGAAGCGCCATATGCCTCCAGTTGCGGGGCCAGCGAACTTACACCGGAGCCAATGACAACAACCAACATGGACGCGCCCGCTTGATCGGCGAGACGACGCGCGGCGCCGACCGCTTCAATCGATGCCCGGCGGAATTGATTATTTTTCTGCTCTGTGAAAACGACGATTTTCATGGTCTTCAAATTCTTGGATGATAGTCGGGTTAGATGACTTTTGCTTCAATGTGAAGCGCCTGCGCCAATGCCGCAACGGACTCGACGATGCGTCCCGGATTTTTGGCGGCCGGTTTGCGAAGCGCAATGATTTCGGTCTTCACGACCGACGGAGCCGCGGTGCGCTCTTCAATCGGCTTTCGTTTCGCGTCCATGATCCCCTTCAGCGACGGATATCGGGGGGTGTTCAATCCCTTCTGAGCGGATATCACGGCCGGCAAGCGTGCAGAAACCACTTCGCGGCCGCCTTCAATCTCCCTTTCCGCAGTCACCAAGCGGTCCACAACGTCCAGTTTCACAACCACGGAGATGGAGGACATCCCAAGGAACTCAGCCAGCATACCACCGACAGCTCCATCATCAAAATCAATGGATTGCTTGCCGCACAAAACGATGTCGGGGCCGTATTCCTTTGCATATTCCGCCAACCCGGAGGCCACGCCAAAAGAATCCCGTACGCTGCCGTCCTTGAGCAACACGGCCTTATCGCATCCCATCGCCAGGGCTTTGCGCAACGCTTCCCTGTTTGCGTCGGGCCCGAGAGAAATGGCAACGACTTCACCCGTGAACTTCTCTCTAAGTTTCAATCCTTCCTCAATTGCGTACTCATCGTACGGACTGAGCATAAAATTCACACCGGTCGGATCGATCGAAAGACCATCCGCACCCGGTTTTATTTTCGCTTCCGTATCCGGAACGTGATTCACGCACACCAGAATCTTCATCGCGCAACCTGTAGATTATTGTTGAGCACCGAAATGAACCGTTCATTTTCTTCTTTCAAACCAGTATTGACCCGCAGCATTCTCTCCATCATCGGATAGGAGCTGACGTCCCGAATCAGCACATTGTTCTCGAGAAGTCGCTGAAAGAGCATACCCGCGGCCTGCGGTGTGCTAAAGATAAGGAAATTCGTATCCGAAGGGAATATCTCCACCTCCGGTATAGTGCGCATCTGTGCTTCGAGCCACCGCCGGCCTTCTTTGAGATAGGCGATGCGTTCATTCAGAAGCGGACGATGCTCCATCATCCTGATTGCGGTCAATGCTGAAAACGCGTGGACGGCAAACGGGATTTTCGGTTTCAATAGTTCAGCCGCAAGCCGCGGTTCCGCAAGAAGGTAGCCGACCCTGAGCCCCGCCATGCTAAACGCTTTCGAAAACGTGCGGAGGATTACCAGATTCTCATGGCCCTGCAGCAATTGCTGGACGGAGCCATGATCGGAGAATTCAATGTATGCCTCGTCAACGATAACAAGACCGTCGGCTGCGTTCACGATGGACTCGATATCTTCCAGAGTCAACGAACGCGCCGTCGGGCTGTTCGGGGACACGAGAACTATCACCGAAGGATGTTCTCTTTCGATCGCTTCGAGAATTTTCTCCGGCGCATACGAGAGATCGTCATGCATCGGAACCGGGATAACGGTTCCATCGAAGACTCTTACAGCTTTCTCATAGAGGAAAAACGTCGGCGTCGGTATCAACACTTTTGTGCCGGCACCTACTGTCGCCATGAAGATCGTATACATCAATTCGTTTGAACCGTTGCCGGCAATGATGCCTTCTACCGGATGGCCGGTGTAGCCCGCTAGTGCCTTCAACAAATCAACGGGAAACGTATCCGGATATCGATGCCATGGCTGCCGGAGCAATTCATCGAGCAATTCCCGTTTCAAGTCTAGCGGGACGTCGAATGGATTCTCATTCTGATTCAGCTTTATCAGATCGGGCTGCAAAGGCTTGCCCGAGACCGAATACGTCTCGATTTCTTTAAGGGATTTTTTTATAAAGGGAAATGACTGCATAGTCGGAAAAGTTGAAAGTCAAATGCAAAAAGGATAAAGGAACAATGTTCGGGCGGCATCCGGTCAGGGATTGATCTCCGGAGCCTCATCTGACGTCATGGCCAGCGTCACCTCGGCTTCGCTCGGTGACCGCCGAATGACGCTCGGCGTCCACACCGTAAATCTACAGCACCCCTTTGCCGCGCAGCAGCAATGAAAGGGCGTGCGCGGTCAGTCCTTCGTGCTCGGCAAAAAACGCGACATCTCCGGCAACCCGCTGCATTGCCTTCTTTGAATAGGAGGTGACGCTCGATATTCTCATGAAGTCGCCCACCGACAACGGTGACGAGAACCGCGCGGTTCCCCCGGTCGGAAGCACATGATTCGGACCCGCCCAATAGTCTCCCAGGGCAACCGGGGAATAGTTGCCGACAAATATCGAACCCGCATTGCGGATCTTGCCGATCACTGCCTCCGGATTCTTTGTGATAACCTCAAGATGCTCGGGTGCGAGTTGATTCGTGAGCGCGATTCCCTGTGCAAGATTTTTCACAATGTAGATGGCGCCTGCATTGGTCAATGCACGCTCGATAATCTCCCGCCGCGGATACAACGAGAGAACTTCCAGCAGCTGCTCCAGCACTCGAATAGCCAGCGGTTCATCCGTTGTAATCAGGACCGACGATGCACGTTCATCATGCTCCGCCTGCGCGAGCATATCCGCGGCAATGAACCGGGGATCCGCAGAACTATCAGCCAGGATCACCACTTCGCTCGGACCGGCGAAACTGTCGATGCCGACTCTGCCGTAGACCATCCGCTTGGCCGTTGCGACAAAGATATTTCCGGGTCCAACAATGACATCCACCGCGGGAATCGATTTCGTTCCATACGCCAATGCAGCAATTGCCTGCGCACCGCCGACTCTATAGACATTTTTCACACCGAGGACGGCGGCAGCGGTCAACACGTCGGGATGAACATGTCCGGTTTGGTCCGGCGGCGAGACAAGATGAATCTCCTTCACACCCGCCACCTGTGCGGGGATCACATTCATCAGTACAGATGACGGATACGCCGCCGTTCCGCCCGGAACGTAGACACCGGCGCTGTCGACCGGAAGGTATCTTTGCCGCAATTCGATACCATCCGCCTGCCGCATACTCCAATTCACACGAAGCTGGGCTTTATGGAACCTTCGAATATTTGAAGCAGCATTCCGCAGGATCTTTATGAAATTGGGATCGGCTTTCCGGAGCGCCCGGCCGATTTCACGCTCGGGCACGCGGAATTTATCGATAGTGAGACCATCGAACTTTTTTGTAAACCGAGTAAGTGCGCTATCCCCCTTCCGCTCAACTTCACGGAGTATTTCGCTCACCATTTTGTCAATATCTGTGTGACGCGAGGCTGACGCTTCTCTGATGCGCGGCAGTTCTTTGGCTTTTCTGAAGTCGTATGTGGCTATCATAGTATCAAAAATATAGGCACTATTCGCGCGAGAATCAAACCACGGAAAAGAACAGCGCGATGGATTCATGAAAGGAAGCGAAGTGCAATTGGGCCGGAGGGATACGTGCCTTCTTCCGTTCTGAGGGATGAAAGCATTGGGGGGCGCAACGATTCGAACCGCGTTCTCGTCCTAAGAGACTGGATGATCCCTTCCTGGTTCACTGTCCATCTTCATCTTTGACCGGGACACTCATCCATTAGTATGGCCTGACCCTTCACGATCCCGCTCTTCCAGAAGTATTTTGTATCGTTTTGTGATTACATCGCACTTCTGAATTGCCTGATTCATTCTGTTCAGAAGCAGAGCCTCGGTACGGGACGCAGAAGAAAGAAATGCGCGGATGGCAATGACCACCAGGACGAGAACTACGATTTCTAAGACGGCGGAAAGACGAAGAAGCAGCGTTAGCGTTTTCTGTCGATTTCTGATCTCCGAGTAACTTTCCAGCAGCAGTTCTTTCCGTTCTGCCCGCAATACGATTATGACTTCGCGAATGGCACCCATTAATTCGCGCCCTCTATTTGTCATCTCTTTTTGAAGCGAGTCGGAAGACCGCCCATTCACCAGAAGCATGAGAGAATAATTCAGTGCGTTGATTTTTGCTGACACATCCTTTTTTAGCGAATCCACAAACGCAGCTTGATAGATAGACTTGTATGTATCGAGCTCGGCAAGCAATGGGATCAGCGAGCGAACCGCCGTATTGTAATTGATAAGATATTCATTCTCCTGGGTGATCACATATCCGCGTCTGTTCGACTCAGCCCGTTGAAGGGAAATAAGGATTTCGTCAAGCGTGGAAATGACTTGCGAATCGGAATAGAGCAGGGCAGTTTTTGATGCAGATTCGTTCAGGAGTCTATGCTCTTCGAACGAAGCAAGGGCAAGCAGAATCGCAAGAACCGAAATGCCTGCATAAAAGAAAATGCGGTTTCTAGAGATCATTTGATTGGAGGTCTATGGTTGAAGTAACAGATAGTCTATACCGATGAAGCCCAATGATGGATCCATTCATTCGCGACTATAAATAAATATATCCAAATTTTGGTCTTTATTCTATTATTGAATTTTCCAGGAATTTCTGCTGTCCCCCCTCTTTGGTAGGTAATTCAAGAGCATCACTTCCGATCCCTTTGGAAGATGAGTTGCGCTTCTGAACCGTTTGTGAACACCTGGGACAAAAACGCCGCTCTCACGAGCGGCGCGGTATCATCCCCAAACGGGTTCCGGTATGAGAGCTGCTTCTACTTACCGAGCAGTTCTTCGATCTTCTTTGTTACTTCCGGAGACATCGGCGAGACTCTGGACGGGTAGCGTGCAACGATGCCACCCTGTTTGTCTACGAGAAACTTTGTAAAATTCCAACCAATCTCATCTTTGAACGGTGATTCCTTCGTCAGGTAGTGATACAGAGGATGCTGGTCGTCTCCCTTTACACTGATCTTTGCAAACATGTCGAATGCGACGTTGAATTTTGTGGTACAGAATTCTTTGATTTCTTCATTGGTTCCCGGTTCCTGTGAGCCGAAATTATTGGCAGGAAACGCGGTTATCGCAAATCCTTTTTCACGATATTGCTCATACAGCGCTTCCAGCTCCTTATACTGCGGCGTATAGCCGCAGAACGAGGCAACGTTCACGACGAGAACGACCTTCCCTTTATAGTCGCCCAGACTTTTGTCCACCCCATCA
>JAPLFO010000196.1:0-25956 GCA_026390635.1 Ignavibacteriales bacterium | reverse complement strand
GTGTAAAGTTGTATATCGGTGCACCTTTCACGGTACCTCCTTTTTCTTTTTGTGACATCTGTCCAAGCCCGATCACGATCGAGAGCATCGTAAAGATGCCAATCACGGTAAGACGTTTCATATCAACTCCTTGTTTGGGTTCTCTATGACGTTTGGGTAAAGAGGCTTGCCACAGAGAACACAGAGAACACAGAGAAAATTTTGCTCTGTGTTCTGTGGCAAATATCTTTTCCGCATACCAATGAGAACGATGCCGGCCGAAAAGTGGTTCCGGAACGTACAAAAAAAACTCCCGTCTGGAATCCCGACGGGAGTGTGAAAATGGGGTCAAGTGCCCGGTAGAACCTTCGCTGTCACGATGAGCGTCACCTCGGCTTCGCTCGGTGTCCGTCGAGGCACGCTCGGCGTTTGACTAATACCGGTAATAGTCAGGTTTAAACGGTCCGCTTACCGGCACGCCGATATAGGCTGCCTGTTCTTCGGTCAGGACATCGAGTTCAACGCCGATCTTTGCCAGATGAAGCCGTGCAACCTTTTCATCAAGGTACTTCGGAAGCGTGTAGACCTTCTTCTCGTACTTATCGCTATTGCTCCACAGTTCAAGCTGCGCCAATACCTGATTGGTGAAGGAATTTGACATCACGAACGACGGATGACCGGTTGCACAACCCAGATTGACAAGACGCCCTTCGGCAAGGATAATAACGTCCTTTCCGTCGATCGTGTACTTGTCGACCTGCGGTTTGATGACAATCTTTGTCTTTCCGTAATTGTCATTCAGCCACGCCATATCGATTTCAATATCGAAATGGCCGATGTTGCAGACGATGGCCTTATCTTTCAATTTTCGGAAGTGCCGTTCAGTGATGATTCCTTTGTTGCCGGTAGTGGTCACAACAATGTCCGCTTCCGCGATTGCTGTATCCATCCGCTTCACTTCGTATCCTTCCATCGCCGCCTGAAGTGCACAAATCGGATCAATCTCGGTCACGATCACACGAACTCCCGCGCTGCTGAGCGATTCCGCAGAACCCTTGCCGACATCTCCGAACCCTGCGACCACGGCGACCTTGCCGGCAAGCATGATGTCCGTCGCACGGCGGATGGCATCCACCAACGACTCACGGCAGCCGTACTTGTTGTCGAACTTCGACTTGGTGACGGAGTCGTTGACGTTGAAGGCCGGCATATAGAGTGTGCCTGTTTTCATACGATCGTACAGGCGATGCACACCCGTGGTTGTCTCTTCGGACAAGCCGCGGATACCGGCAGTCATTTCGGGATACTTGTCGAACACCATATTTGTTAAATCGCCGCCGTCGTCCAGAATCATGTTTAGCGGTTTGTTCTCTGAACCGAAAAAGAGCGTTTGCTCGATGCACCAGTCGAATTCCTCAGCATTCATTCCTTTCCAGGCATAGACCGGAATACCGGCAGCGGCAATGGCTGCGGCCGCATGATCCTGTGTGGAAAAGATGTTGCATGACGACCATTGCACCTCAGCACCGAGCTCGATCAGGGTTTCGATGAGCACCGCGGTCTGGATGGTCATGTGCAGGCAACCGGCGATGCGCGCACCCTGCAAAGGCTTCTTCCCTTTGTATTCCGCGCGAAGGGCCATCAAACCAGGCATCTCTGCTTCCGCCAATTGAATTTCTTTTCGTCCCCATTCTGCCAGGGACAGATCCTTCACCTTGTACGGAAGTTTCTTTGTCGCTGTTGTCGATTGAATCATAACGTTTTCCTCTCCTCACAAAATAGTTTACTTGGCGGCCTTCTTCAGCATGGGAACCAGATCAAGATGTTCCCACGTAAAGTCTTTATCATTCCGGCCGAAATGTCCGTATGATGATGTCTTCTTATAGATCGGGCGAAGGAGATTGAGCCGCTTGATGATGCCGCGGGGTGTCATATCAACTTCTTTTTTCAGGATAGCCGAAATTTCGAAATCGGGCAGTTTTCCGGTGCCGTACGTATTGACATAGATGGAAACCGGTTCCGCCACACCGATTGCGTAGGCGACCTGGATCATGCATTCATCGGCAAGTCCTGCTGCGACAATATTCTTTGCGAGATGGCGCGCTGCATAGGCCGCACTGCGATCGACTTTTGACGGATCTTTTCCGGAAAAGGCGCCGCCGCCATGGGGAGCGCGTCCGCCGTAGGTATCGACAATAATTTTGCGTCCGGTGAGGCCGCTGTCGCCGTGCGGACCGCCGACTTCAAATCGTCCCGTCGGATTGACGAAGTACTTCGTCTTGTTGTCGAGCAGCTGTTCCGGGATAACTTTTTTAATGACGTGACGGATGACATCTTCGCGAATGCGTTTCTGGGATGCATCGGCATCGTGCTGCGTCGAGATCACAACGGTATCGACGCGGATCGGTATGCGGCCGTCGTATTCGATCGTGACCTGCGATTTTGCATCCGGCCGGAGGTACGGCATGAGTTTCGGGCTCTTCTTCCGGATCTGTGCCAGACGGTACACCAACTGATGTGCATACATGATCGGGGCAGGCATATACTCCGGCGTCTCGTCGTTGGCATAGCCGAACATCATGCCTTGGTCGCCCGCGCCGCCGGTATTGACCCCGCGCGCAATGTCCGGAGACTGCGAATGGATGGCGGAAATAACAGCACAGGATTCTGCATCAAACTTGTATTCTGCTTTCGTATAGCCGATTTCGCGGATGGTCTCGCGCACGATGCTCTGAACATCCACGTAGGCGTTCGTGGTGATTTCGCCGCCGACCAGCGCAAGACCCGTGGTGACGAATGATTCGCACGCAACGCGCGAATACTTATCCTGCGCCAGCAGCGCATCCAGCAGAGCATCAGAAATTGCATCGCAGACTTTATCCGGATGCCCTTCCGATACCGACTCTGAAGTAAACAGGTACCGCATGGAGAATTGCTCCTAGATTATGAAAAAAATAAATGAATGTAGCCTTAATGATATTCGAGCTCGGAGGAATCGCCGATGTTGATGCGCTTCATTCCGCCCTTCACGTTGGCATTGCTGCCGATAATGGAGTCTTCCAGCAACGCCTGCCGCACTATCGCGTCCTCGCTGACGATTGAATTCCGAATAACAGACTCTTCCACCACCGCACCGTCGGCAATGGCGGTATTCGGTCCGATAACGGAATTCCTGACTGTCGCCTTCGGAGAAATGAAGACGGGAGGAATAACGACCACCGACGCGGGCACTTCGTCTGTATGATGCAACGCCAGAAGATGCCGGTTCGTTTCAAGCAGCGTTTCCGGTTTTCCGCAATCGTACCACCCCTCAATCGCGAACGTCTTCAGTCGTTCACCGCGATCGATCATCATTTGCAGGCCGTCTGTCAGCTGGTATTCATTCTTCGTCCGGATGTCCCGGCGGATCATTTCTTTCAGGCATTCGAGAAGTACGTCCGGATGCTCTATGTAATAGAGCCCGACCAGCGCAAGATTGCTGATCGGCTTTTCCGGTTTCTCCACAAGACGGGAGATGTAGCCGTCCCGCACTTCGGCCACGCCAAAGCGCCGCGGATCGGCAACTTCCTTGACACCGATCGCAGAACACCCTATACTCGCCATCGCTTTCAAATCAACATCAAAGACCGTGTCGCCCAGGATGATGAGAACAGGATCTTTCGACATCGTATGGCGGGACAGATAGATCGCATGGCCAAGCCCGAGCCGCTCTTCCTGCTCCACGAAGTCGACACTGATGGAATAATTGGATGTGACGTATTCCTTGATTTTGTCGCCAAGGTATCCCACAATGATTGTCGCCGCATCGAACCCTTCGGCGATAATCTTGTCCATGATGTGGCCGATAATGGGTTTACCGGCAACATTCAGCATGACTTTGGGGATGGTGTACGTATGCGGCCGGAGTCTGCTTCCCACTCCAGCCACGGGAATAATTGCTCTCATACTCTGATTTTGGTGATGTTAAATAGTTGTTAAAGATAGGGAAGATTCCTCTGAATATCAAACAGATTGACTTCCCTCTGTGTTTTAGGTACATTCTGTTACTCTATGGCACAGAAAATCCTGATAGCAGAAGACGACAAGAACGTACAGGCGCTGGTCGTTTTCAAATTGAAAAATAGCGGCTTCGATGTCGTTGCGGTGAACAACGGCATCGAAGCTATCGAATATTTGAAGCATTCCACGGTCGATCTTGTCATGCTGGACATGATGATGCCCCTCATGTCGGGAAAAGAAGCGCTTCTGGTGATAAAAAGCGAGCCAAAAACGAAAAGCATCCCGGTTGTTTTCTTAACGGCACGGACGCTCGAAAAGGAAGTCGTCGAGATCCTCTCTCTCGGCGCGGATGACTATATTAAGAAGCCGTTCAGTCCTTCCGAGCTTGTTGCACGGGTCCGAGCTGTGCTCATTCGTTCGCAACGCTAACCTCCTCTCGGTGCCGAATTCCGGATCACTACCGCTATGACACGACATCGGCGTTCGAAGATCAGGCTTCTGCTGGGCACTGCAATGCTTGCCCTGATAGTCACTTCCCCTGTCATCATTTGGTACGCGCTTCCGAAGAAACCTCTCCACGTCGTCGTCATCGACAAAACAGTTCCCACACCGAACTACCGTGAACACAATACGATCTTCTGGGTGTTGAGACACCTCAAATACGTCGATCCGTCTGATTTTCGTTACTACGATCACGAGCGGGACTACTATGGCTACTTTCCGCAGGACAGCACGGTGAGCGACAGTTCCGACGTCGGGCTGGAACATGCCGACCTTCTCTACATAGCGGATACCTATGGAATCTACCGGGATCACCGCGGCACAATCGTGTCCGATCCGGCTCCGAATGATACGATCCCGCTTTCGCTGGTGTACGGCGGGATGAATGCTGAAGAACTGCGGCAGATTGTCGACTTCTCCCGGCGGGGCGAGACGGTGATCGGTGAATTCAACTGCCTTGGCCACCCCACAGCTCCTCCGGCGCGGGAGACTCTGGAGCGAATCTTCGGACTACGATCCGGGGGTATTATCGGCAATTACTTTGAGAGACTTCAGGATGTTCCGCGCTGGATGCGACGACGGTATTTCGCACAACACGGGACAGAATGGCCGTATTCCGGGTCCGGACTGGTCATCGCCGATGAAATGGAATCGAACAATGGTCTGCTGCTGGTACTGAACAATAGTGACTTGACAGGAGCGCCCGTGCTTCATCCGGACAAAACGCACACGCTGATGCAGGATGTTGCAGACAACGTTCCCTATTTCTATCAGTTTGAAGTGACTGTCCCCGATTCCGGCAGCGTCATCCTCGCAACCTATGCTCTCCGATGCACTCCCTCCGGCAGGGAGAAGCTGAAACTCGCGGGGCTGCCGGACCATTTTCCCGCTGTCATTTCCAGAGACGGGAGTCTTCGCTCATTTTACTTTGCGGGGGATTTTGCTGATAATGAAGTAGCGACCGCTTTGACGACAGTATGGAGCAGTGAGCTCGTGCTGCAACGGATCTATTCCCTTTATTTCGTCTCGGACCAAACGAGGTTCTTCTGGCGGTTCTATTTGCCTCTGATGAAGAACATTCTGGCGGCAGAGTACCAACGACACACCGGATAAATGCATTATGTTTGTTTTTCTCCTGATTGTCACTACTTGTATTCTTGTGGTTGTGGTGGCAACGACCATCGGCCTCCTGGTTCACAAAATCTACGCGATTGCGCGGGACCGTATTCTCCAGCGCCGCCAGGAGCAGTACGGCACGGAGTTTCATCCTCTGCTGCTGGAGGAACTGCCAACGCAATATTTCGAAACTGACCGCGACATTTATCTTGAACAGGTACGCTACCTCTTCGAGCCGCTCCGCGATTCGTTTCAGCATTCTTCGATTCTTTCGCGCCGCATTGGCAGAATGGCTTTGCGGAAGATGATGCTCGATCTTGCGCGGGATGTTGACGGCGAAACGATGTACCGTCTCTGTTTCGCATTCGAATATTTCGGTTTCATCGATTTGGAAATCGAGCAATTGCAGAGCAAAAATTGGTGGATCCGTGCCAACGCCTGCCGTGAAGTCGCGCTCATGAAAGTACGGGAGGCAATTCCTGTGCTAACGGACCTCTTGGATGATGAATATGAAGATGTCCGCATCGAGGCAGCCCAATCGTTGATCGACATCGCAGGCGTCGATGCCGTCTATCCCGTCCTGACCCATCTTAGCCACATTTCTGTCTGGATGGGAATCCGCTTGACACGCGCCATCCTGCCGATGGGCATTCCCGTCGTCGGTGAGATTGAGCATGTCGTGAAGACGCAGACGCTGCCGACAATGTCATTCTGCATCGAATTGCTCGGCGAATTGGGAGATATTTCCGTCGTACCAACGCTCCTGGCAATCGCACCCGGTCTCCCGCTCGAGCAGCAGCGCATCTGTGTGATCGCGTTGGGCAAACTCGGCGACCCGACCTGCCTGCCCTTCATCACAGATATGATGCAGCACCATCAGCAGGAGATGCGCATCGCCGCCGTTCGGGCGATGGGATTGCTCGGTGATGGAAACGCAATCCCACTTCTGAAAGCAATTGCGACCGGTGCGCCGATTGTGGAGCGTATCGCGGCCGCGGAAGCTCTCTGGCGCAACGACATCAGCGGCCGTGATGCACTTGTCGAACTTTTTTTGAGCAACGATGAAGTCGCCCGAACGGTTGCGCTCGAATTTCTGGAAGAACAGTACGTCAAGGCAAAGACAACCCCGGGAGCTTTGTATCAGGCATGAGCATTCTTCTCTCCATTCTCGACTTCCTGTCCGACGCATTTACCCGCTTCGTTATTTTCTATTTTGCCTCAATTAATCTCGTCTATTTTCTGATGCTGTTGTTTTCGTTCCTGAGCATCCGGTTCTATCTGCGGAGGAACCTCCTGTGCGACTACAGAATTATTGTTCAGTCGGAATTCACGACACCGGTCTCCGTTCTTGCACCGGCGTATAATGAATCGGTCAATATTTCAGAGAGCGTTCACTCCCTGTTGAAATTGAACTATTCGACGATGGAAGTTATCGTCATCAACGATGGCAGCAAGGACGATACACTGAACATTCTCATCCAACATTTTCACCTGCGCAAGACCCGCCGTCTGTATGTGGCCCATCTTCCGACACAACCCGTCCGCGGCATCTACACATCGCAGAAGGCGGAGTACAAAAATCTTGTCGTCGTGGACAAAGTCAACGGCGGGAAAGCGGATGCCTTGAATGTCGGCATCAATGTTTCCCGCTATCCGCTTTTCTGCGCTATTGACGCCGACTCCATCCTGGAAGACGACGCTCTCCTGAAAGCAACAAAGCCTTTTATGGAAGACGATACCACTATCGCCGTCGGTGGAATTGTCCGGATAGCCAATGGCTGCACGGTGCAGCGTGGCCGGGTCACCGATGTGGCGCTCTCCGGAAAATTTCTCCCGGTTTTTCAGGTCGTTGAATATTTTCGGGCATTCCTGACCGGACGCATGGCTTGGTCCGCAGCGAATGCGCTTCTGATCATTTCCGGAGCGTTCGGAATTTTCAAAAAAAATGTTGTGCTGGAAGTCGGCGGTTACAAACACGACACCGTCGGCGAGGATATGGAACTTGTGATCCGCCTGCACCGGCTGATGCGTGAAACGAAACGCCCCTACCGTATTATCTTCGTCCCGGATCCCGTGTGCTGGACGGAAGCTCCGGAAACACTCTCTATGCTCCGCAGGCAACGGAACCGCTGGCATCGCGGATTGCTGGATACACTGCTTATCCACCGCACAATCCTTTTCAATCCAAAGTACGGTATGGTCGGACTCTTTGCGGCTCCGTACTTTTTGTTCTACGAGCTTCTCGGACCCGTCATTGAAGGGATGGGCTATATTGTCGTCATTGCGATGCTTCTTCTCGGAACGTTGAACACAGACATCCTGTTGCTGTTCTTCATTGTCTCGGTCGTCTATGGAATGATGTTTTCAGTCGGTGCCGTTATTCTGGAAGAGATCTCATTTCACCGATACCCGCGCACGATGGATTTGGTTCGCTTGATCGGCCACGCATTCATCGAAAATTTTGGATATCGTCAATTGACCGCGTTCTGGCGCATACAGGCAATCATCGACTATGCGCGGGGTGTCAAGCACTGGGGACCGATGCAACGAAAGGGATTTGCAAGCCATGGCCAGCATTGAAATAATCCGCGATAGTTTTCTTTCTGCCGCGGCGCGCTATGTTCAAATTGTTATTGCGACGCTGCCGATACTTCTGTTGCTTCGATTCTATGAATTCATCGCTGCACCGCTGTCGGCTTCTGCTTCCGCAGGAGTGATGCTTCAAGCGCTTGGAAACGATCTGTTCTTCGCGCTTGCAGTTGGAGCGCTTGCTTTTCTTCTCTACTTCCCGCTCTTTCTTGCCTCGCCGAAACTCGCTGAATATACTGCACTCGGATTGGGTTGGCTGGCAATTGTGTCGTATGCAGGATTGATACAATTCTACATTACGGCAAGCGTACCGCTCGGATCTGACCTTTTCGGATACAGTTGGAAAGATATCGCGATCACTGTCTCCTCATCGGGAGGAATTCATTTCTTCACAATATTCCTCGGACTTGTTTTGTCCGCAGGGGTCCTCGCACTTCTCTTCTTCTCAAAACACGTCCATCTGCCGCGTCGAACGGGCAGTGCGATTCTTCTCCTCTGCTTTGTGTCCATTCTGCCCGCCGTGCTTTTCAAGCCGGTGCCCCAGCGCTTTGCATCGGAGGCAGAGTACCAGGTCGCCTGCAACAAGGCGGAGTATTTTTTGGAAAAGGCCGCAGGATCTTTGACCACAGTGAAAACCGTGTGGACGGGGACCGAGTTTCCACTATTCACAGAAAGAAATGACCCCGATGTTCTGGGTCCATTTTTTTCCACCGGCACAGAAAAACCAAATCTTGTCTTCATCATTGTGGAGGGACTCGGTCGCACCTTCGTCGGTCCGAACGCGTTGCACGGCGGATTTACTCCGTTTCTCGACTCACTTGCCGGACACAGTCTTTTCTGGCAGAATTTTCTCAGCACATCCGGAAGAACGTTCTGCGTGCTGCCGTCAATGTTCGGCTCCCTGCCGTACGGCAATGCCGGTTTCATGGAATTGGGCGACAGCATGCCGGCGCATCAAACCCTCATCCGGTTGCTGAAAGATCGCGGGTACCGTACGAGCTTTTTCTATGGTGGCAGTCCGCATTTTGACATGCAGGACCTATTCCTGGAGAAGCAGCATATTGATTTCATGTTGGATGAGTTCGGATTCGGCCCGGGCTATTCGAAGATGGACACCATGGAAACCGGATTCACGTGGGGATTTTCGGACGGCGATCTTTTCAATCGATCACTGGAATTGATCAGGCAGGACAACGCCGCGCCGCGCCTGGACATCTATCTGACATTGTCCACCCATGAGCCGTTCCTGGTTCCCCGGCGGCAGTATTACGAAGACCTACGGCAACGCATCGCTGCAGCAGAAGATTTTCCGGCGGGCAGACGTGAAGAAGCAGCAACGTATCACGCTGAATTCAGCGGTATTTTATATACGGACGACGCGCTCCGGCAATTCTTTTCGGCCTATCGCAAGCGGCATGACTATTCCAACACCATATTTTTCATCACCGGCGATCACCGGATGAATCCAATTCCCCAGAGCACGGCAATCGACCGATTCCGCGTGCCGATGATTATCTATTCTCCGATGCTCAGGGCGCCTGCTTCCTTTGCATCAGTATCGTCGCATCGGGACATTACACCGACGATGATTGCATTTCTTCGCAGCGCATATGGTATGGAGTTTCCGCAACGGGCCCACTGGCTCGGCGACGTCATCGACACCTGCCGCACGTTCAGGAATGTGCATGCGCTGCCGTTCATGCGAACGAAGAATAATCTTGTTGACTTCCTCGATTCCACATTTTTCCTTGCCGATGGGCGCCTCTTCTCCGTACGTCCAGATCTCGACCTAACGCCTGTGAACAATGAATCAATGGCAGCGCAATTACGCCGTCGATTGGAGGAGTTTCGGACTCTGAATACCTATGTCTGCAAAAACAATAGGTTGATGCCCGCTGCTGCTGCCGCCGCAGGAAGCATGGATTCGCTCCCGACAAATGTTGCCGCTCTTCATCTCGGGATTGAAGAACTGTTCCAGAGGGCACGGCAGAAAGCCTTCGAGAAAAATTTCTCCGAGGCGCGGGCGATCTGCCGTTTCATCCTGCAGCGAAATCCGAACGACCATGACGCCCACACTCTTCTGGCACGGACATTTGCGTGGGACGGACAGTACGATACGGCGCGCACGATATTGAAAACAATATTACAGCGTGCTCCCTTCTACCGGGACGCCGCTGTCGCCATCATCGACGTCGACACCTGGTCCGGCGAACTCGATCGCGCATTCCGGATGGCAGACTCTATCCATCGGATCGATCCGAAAGACAAAGATATTGCACAGAGAAGGACAGCATTATCGCGGCGCGTATCCACCCGATAAACTCACGGAGCACCTCATGGGCATTTTGGTACGAACGTTTCTTTTTGCCGGGATTCTTTTGATTCCCGGCCCGATATTCGCGCAATCGGACACCTCCTCCATGGATTCCGACGAACTGTTTTCCATCGCCAGAGACAAGGCCTTCAATGGACAACGTGAGTATGCACGCAGTCTGTGCCGAATCATTCTCTCCAGGAGCCCGTCATACTCCGATGCCCACGTACTCCTTGCCCGAACTCTCGCCTGGGACGGCCAGCGCGCCGAAGCGCGCACGGAATTTGAAGCGGTGCTGATGCATTCTCCCTCCAATAAGGATGCAGCGATCGGCTTGGCTGATCTTGAGTATTGGGACGATCATCACGTCCGGACGATCGAACTCGTGAACTCATTGACACCTCTTTTCCCCAACGACCTCGACCTTCTTTTCCGGAAAGCCAGAGCACTTCATGCACTCAACCAGGATAGAGAAGCGCTCCGTATTCTCAATATCATAAGCGATATCGATCCTTCGATGCGCGACGCCGCATCACTCCGCGAATCTATCGTGCTGCCCTCCCTTCGTTTTACGACGGGAGCCGACTATTCGCTTGAACGCTATTCGCAGGTTTACGACCAGATGCAGTACGCTTCCGTCGTTCTCGGATACCGGTCGCTCCCCGGTACAATTATCGCAAAGTTGAACTACGCCGATCGTTTCGGCAAAAAGGGGACGCAGGCGGAAATAGACGCCTATCCGAAAATTGCCGATGGTATTTATGCATATGTAAACTACGGATATTCCGGTTCTTCGCTTTTCCCGCACCAGCGGGGCGGGGCGGAAATCTACACACGCCTCCCATCGGCATTTGAGGCCTCGCTCGGATTTCGTCATCTCTCTTTTGGACCGGGAAGCAGTGTGACGATCTATACCGGATCGGTTGGATGGTACTACGGCAGTTATTGGTTCTCATTCCGGCCCTATATAACGCCAAACAATGCGGGCATCTCGCGCTCTGCCGCAGTCACTGCGCGACGATATTTCGGCGATGCCGAGCATTATCTCGGCGTGAGGCTTGGCGCCGGTTTTTCACCGGACGAGAGAAACATTCAGTCCTCCTCCGGCATGACAGGGACAGAAGTGTTCTATCTTTCTTCACAAACGGCAGCGCTGCAATGGCAGTACCCCGCCACGACGACGCTGCTTCTGCAGGTTTCGGGGGATTACACACATCAGGAATTATCGTCCAAATCCGGAAACTACGTCGACGTCGCGACGCTTTCAGCCGGATTCCGCTTCTGTAGATCGAGACTGTGGTCTCGATCCGTCGAATCTCCGATCCGAATGGTTATGAGGCGGGTTCTTCCGGACGAAAGGTAATTGTAAAACACGCTCCGGGGTTGTTCTCGATGTGCAACCGGCCATCCAGTTGCTGTGTAAGCGACAACACAAGCTGCATCCCCAGTGAATTCATACTGTGGATATCAAATTTCTCCCGCACGCCGATCCCATCATCCTTGACCTGAAGCATGGTGAGCCCCGATGCGTCTTTTGTTACTGTCACCGTAATGGTACCCGTTCCATCGTTTGGAAATGCGTGCTTGAGCGCATTCGAAAGCAGTTCATTGACAATCAAGCCGCACGGTATCGCCGTATCGACACTGAAGTAAATGCCCTCGATAGACAAAACGAATCCGATCCCGTTTTTGTGATATGACCGGAAGAGCTGCACGGCCAATCCCTGCACGTACTCGGCGAAATCAATTGCTGCAAGGCTGTGCGATTGGTACAATTTCTCATGGACCAGTGCCATGGAGCGTACCCGATTCTGACTTTCCAGAAAGAGGCGCTTCATTTCCTCCGACGGAATCTCCTCCGCCTGGAGGCGAAGCATACTGGAGATCACCTGCAGATTATTCTTAACGCGATGATGAATCTCTTTTAGAAGTATTTCCTTCTCCCGCAGCGACTCGCGGACGGCCTCATCGGCCTTCTTGCGCAGCGAAATGTCATGGACGGACGAGATGATGAACCGATCGCCGCCCATGTGAAATACCGACACCGCCGTTTCCAGCTCAACCACAGAACCGTCTTTTTTCCGACCGAGAAATTCATACAATACCGGGATGTCTGAGTCAATCCCGCGTTTCTTCCCGTACGTCCGCATCTTTTCCCCGTCTTGTGCGGATTGAATAAGGCGGATCGATTTTCCAATGAGCTCCGCCGGAAAATCATATCCGAAGAGCTGGGCTGTCGTTGCATTCGCGTACACAATGCTCTCATCTTTCTCCACAAGAATACCGTCGCGCGTCGCTTCCAATATCGCAGCGTGCCATTCCTGGTTCTGGCGCAGTTTCTCCTGTTGCTCAACCAGTGCTTCCGTCGCTTTTACTTTTTCACGGGTACGCAGAAGCAAGAGAAGCATCACTCCAAGCACCGCAACAATGATGACGACCACAACAAGCACATAAATCCGTTGCCGCGCGACAGTAAGTTCCTGGATCGTCCGTTGATTCTTTTCCGTCGCATAGCGGACTTCCAATTCTGCGGTATGACGGCTCACATCTTCATTGATGAGCGAATCCTTGAGTGCGACATACTGTTTGAACGCCTCCAAGGCATCGCGAGGTCGTCCCATCGCCGTATAAATGTCGGCCAAATGCTCAAGATCATCTCGAATGAACCGGCGGAGGCGCACCGAACGCGCCATGTCCAGGCTTTGCAGCATCATCGTGAGCGCTTTGGGGAGATTGCCGGAAGCCTTTTCGTTGAGGGACGTATTTTTCAGTGTCACCGCAATCATGTTACGGTCACCGATCGCCCTGCTGATTTCGAGGGAATTGTTATAGAATAATGCGGCTTCCTGAAAGTGACCTGCCGCCCGCTGACAATTGCCGATGTTGTTCAGGAGGCCGGAACGAATGTCCGGAGCAAGGTGAAGGCTGTCGGCAATTTTGTAGGCATGCTGATATCGAGCCAAAGCCGCCTCTACATTTCCCGCCACCAATTCGATTGTCCCAAGCCGCTCCAGCGCTTTCACCGTGCCCGCCAAATCATGGAGTTTCTGAAATGATGCAAGCGCCTTCAGATGGTAGAGCACAGCCTTTGCCGTATCTCCCATGTTCCTGCTGACCACACCGAGATCACTTGCGACGGCTGCACAACCGAGCTGGTCCCCCTCTGTTTCAAAAATATCGTTGGCCCGCAGCAGCAATGCTATTGCATGTTGATAGTCCCCCACCAGGCGATAGAGATTTGCCATTTCATTCAACGACCGGGCGACTGCACCCCGGTCACCCGATTGCTCGTGGAGGCGGATGGCTTGCTGAATGCTGCGAATCGCGCGATCATTTTCTCCCAATAGCCGGAGTGCAGAGGACTGGACTCTCCACGCTTCCGCTTCACCTTTCAGATCGGACTGCTTCTGCGCCAGCCCGATGGCGGAGTCTGCAAGAAGAAGACTCCTCGCGGGAGACTCATCTGCAATAGAAGACGCGGTTTGAAGAAGAGCTTGCACGGTGGAAGATGAGGTCTGAGCCGGCGGCTGTTGGGCCGGTGCAGCGTTGGGTGCCCCCGAAAGGAAACAGAACATCATCGCAATGCATTGCAGAAATATCGGGTTCATTCATTCTCCCCGCGAACCATGACGAACATCTTTTTCGAAACGGAACCAGGCATACACCATCAGCCTCATCCTCTTCTTGCCTGCCATCCTCATACCCTCGCCGCTACTGTTCAGGTTGTCCTCTCTGAAGAAATATACCTTGCTTTGGAAACAAGCGCAAGATGCTCCGGTGTAAGATTTTGCTCCGCTGCATCAGACACCTTCGCCTTTCGGCTCTGTTCGCAGAGAATTGGAAAGTTTTCATTGGTTGCGTATATTGTATTATATTTTTGGAGGAGGCCCTATGTCTGATACGAATACACAAAGACTTGAATTCAAGAGTGAATTGCGTCAGGTGCTGAACATCATCACCCATTCGCTCTATTCCCATAAAGAAGTGTTTCTTCGGGAGTTGATCAGCAATGCAAGCGATGCAATCGACAAGATCAGATTCAACTCCCTCGGGAACGATGCCCTTCTCGAAGACAACAAGGACTGGAAGATAAAACTGGCCGCGGACAAAGACGCCGGCACGTTGACAATTTCCGACAATGGCATCGGAATGTCCCGCGAAGGAACGATTGAGAATCTCGGTACAATCGCAAAATCCGGAACAAAGGATTTCCTCGAGAGTTTGAAGAGTGCCGACGCACAAGCCCGGCCGGAACTCATTGGGCAATTCGGCGTGGGATTCTATTCCGCGTTCATGGTTGCAGACACCGTTACCGTCATCACCCGCACTGCCGGTAATGCGCTGGACGGCGTGCGATGGATTTCCGACGGACAGGGAGAGTTTTCCATTGAAGCGGTGGAAAAACCATCCCGTGGAACCGATGTCATTCTCCACCTCAAGACCGAGGAGAAAGAATTTCTTGAAGAGTGGCGCCTGCGTCAGATGGTGAAACAGTTCTCCGATTTCATCGAGCATCCGGTGGTTATGGACGTTTCCCGGGAAGACGCCGACAAGAAGAAAACCATCGTTGAGGAAACACTCAATTCGCGAAAAGCGATTTGGCTCCGTTCCAAGACGGAGGTGACGCCGGAAGAGTATAATGCATTCTATAAGCAGATTTCCAATGATTTCAACGATCCTGCAAAGGTCATTCATTACACCGGGGAAGGCACCACGGAATTCAAAGTTCTTCTCTTCATCCCTTCGCACAAATCATTCGAACTGCAGTTCGGTGAAGCAAAAGTCGGTCCGCGTCTATACATCCGCAGAGTGCTCGTCATGGATCATTGCGAAGCGCTGCTGCCGCCGTATCTCCGATTTGTGAAGGGTGTTGTGGATTGTTCCGACCTTCCGCTGAATGTTTCCCGGGAGATGCTACAGCAGAATCCTTTGCTGGAAAAGATCCAGAAAAATCTGGTGAAGAGCGTCTTCAAGGCTCTGGAGGAATTGCGTACTGCATCGTACGACGCATATCTCACATTCTACAAAGAGCTTGGTTCAATTTTGAAAGAGGGACTCAGCCGCGACTGGACAAATCGCGAACAGATTGCCGATCTGCTGCTTTTTGAGTCTATCAATACCGATCCAGGCACATTCACTACGCTGAAGCACTATACCGATGCCATGCCTGCCGAACAAAAAGAAATCTACTATCTGACCGGCGAACAGAGAACCCAGATGGAACATGCTCCCGTCCTGGAAATATTCCGGGAGAAAAAATGGAACGTACTTTTGATGACCGACCCCATCGATGAATTTATTCTCCCGTCTCTTTCCGAATACAAAGGGAAACAGTTGAAAGCGGCGGATAAGGGAGAATTTAATGAGCCGCCGGACGAGAGCGCAAAACGTCCCGAACTGCAGAAGAAAATGCAGCCGTTGTTCGATGCACTGAAAAAATATGTCGCAGACTTGAAGGATATCCGCATCTCCACCCGTCTCAAGGAAAGCGCAGCGTGCCTGGTCAGCGAGGAGGGAGGTGTCGGAGCGAACATGGAGCGCATTCTCCAGAAGCTCGGACAGGCCGACGGTACTACTATCGGACAGCGAATTCTTGAATTGAACCCCGAACACCCGGTGGTGTTGTCCCTGTATTCCATCTTTGAAAAGGACAGCAGCGATCCCCGGATCGAACAATTCGGCCGCCTCCTCTATGATCAGGCGCTCATTGCAGAAGGCTCAAAGCTTCCGGATCCTCTTGGATTTGCCAAACGGATGAATGATCTGCTCGTGAAAAATGCAGTGTAGAACTCTCATTTCTTTCGAGACGCTCGTTCATAGAGCCATATCCACCGCGCGGAGATGCCATTGAAGCATTCTTCACTCTTCACAGCAACATGTTTGATGCTTCTCCTTGCGGGAGTGCCCTCTCCGGCCCAGTCTCCGGATCCATTTCAATCGATGGCCGCAGCCTCGCTCCGTCACACCCTGACGGCGTGCCGGCGAACTTCTGATTCACTCAAATTCACACACCATGAAACGCTGACGAACCTGAACGCACGCGGCACATCGTTCTGCGATTCCCTTATTGCGGCAGCAGCGGACACTCTTGAAACTTCGCAGAGAGATTCGCTTCACCACCTCAGTAACAGCATGGCAGAAGCGTTGACTCATCTGAAAGAGCACAACGTGTTTGCCCTGGACTCTGTGTTGACACACCATTCGGCGTTGCTCCATCGGATGGTTGAGCAATTCACGGCGTCGCTCAAAGACCAGATGGAATCGGATGAACTGATGGAAACACTCAACGATTCCCTGGCAACCCTTGCCGATGTTTTTTCGACCAGTAACATCGACAGATCAGACTCCACGCTGAGCCTCCTTGTGGAAACCGGCGAGAGCTATAGAGACTCGATCGCCGAGCTGACTCGTTCATTCATCGACGACAGGCCGGTCTCTTCGCTCATTCTTTCGCTCGGCTATGATGGACACGTGACGTACCGCGGACGCGACAACGGTGCCTCCCAGTATGCGTTCATGCCGTCGCTCAGCTATCGTCACCCATCCGGCCTTTTTGCGACCGGCGCAACCTCGTGGCTGAGCGATCCGACCAACAGATGGGACGTGCTTTCCCTTTCCCTCGGTTATGAAAAGGAGATCGCCGCATCGCTGAGCGTGCAGGCGTCCTATAGCCGCTACTGGTTCCGATCGGACAGCAAACAATCTCGATCCGTCATGAATAATGCCCTTCAATTTGGCTCGTCTCTTGAACTTTCCCGCACGACGATCTCTGCAGGTGCGGACATGGATTTCGGAAACAAATCCGAGTTTTCCTTCTCCCTGGAGGTCGACCACCGCATAGAATGCGGATCGCTCTTCAATCTTCTGCCCGCAACATTCGAACCGGGGATCAGCGCGTTGTTTGGGCAACAGGATGAAGATGCGGTTGCGCTGAGAATAGCAAAAACGCGCAAGGCCGCAGCAGCAGCTCTTCCGGCAAAGGCCAAGAAGAACAAGGTCTTTGGCATCATGGACTACGAGTTCGTCCTTCCACTGACGCTTGCATTTAAGAAGGTCGAGATGATACCGCAGTTCACATTCGATATTCCCTGTAATGTTGTTGACGCCAGTTCTTCCTCTCCATTTGGGAGTTTCAGCATAGAAATAACATATACTTTATGACTCAAGAGAAGCCGCGATCTGACACGCCGGCTCTGTCGTCCCGGATAGAAATGCCCGCAGGAGCTGCGTCATCTCCTTTGACGAAAACATGAAGCAAAAAATTCTTACACGTACGGTCATCATCCTTTCGCTGGTGAGTCTCTTTACCGACATCGCCAGTGAGATGCTCTATCCCATTCTTCCGATGTATCTTGCCAGCGTCGGGTTTTCGGCCCCGTTGATCGGATTGCTCGAGGGATTGGCCGAAGCGGTCGCAGGCTTCTCCAAGGGATATTTCGGGAGGCAATCGGATCTGCGGAAGCAGCGCACACCCTTCGTGCGCACCGGCTACACGCTGAGCGCCGTGGCAAAACCACTCATGGCCGTCTGGACCGCTCCGCTCTGGGTCTTCTCCGCACGCACCATGGACCGGCTCGGAAAAGGAATACGAACCGGAGCACGCGATGCTATCCTTTCGGCGGAAGCGACACCAGGAACCAAAGCGCGCGTTTTTGGATTTCACCGGTCCCTCGACACGCTCGGGGCTGTCATCGGTCCTCTTGCGGCATTGTTGTTCCTGCAGGCGTTTCCGGCACAGTACAGGTCATTGTTCCTTTGGTCGGCTATTCCGGGACTTTGCGCCGCCGCATGCATCATGCTCATCAAAGAGCGGAGCGATGGAAAGGAGCGGCCCGATACCCGTCCAAACCGGTTTTTCGATTTCCTCCGCTACTGGCCTGCTGCACCGGCGCCCTATCGTGCGCTCGTTCGCGGTTTGCTCTTGTTCGCACTCATCAACAGTTCCGACATTTTCCTCTTGATGATGGCAAAACACCGGGGGTTGAGCGACGCCGCGACTATCGGTGTCTATGTTTTCTACAATACCATTTACGCTTTCGCTTCATACCCGGCAGGCAAGCTGGCGGATGGTTTCGGGCTGCGAAAAATGTACGTCACGGGCTTGTTCCTTTTTGGAGTCGCCTATGGCATGATGGCGATGACGGCATCATTCGCCGGTTTCTTCTCGGCGTTTTTTATCTATGGATTGTATGCCGCCGCAAACGAGAGCGTGGCAAAAGCATGGATTACCAATATCTGCCCGAAGGAAGAAGCCGCGACGGCAATCGGTTTCTACACCGGCATACAAAGCGTTGCGGCATTATTGGCAAGCACGATCGCGGGCATCATTTGGTATCTCTGGACACCATCTGCAGTGCTCGGCGCGAGTGCACTCGGTGCGTTGCTGCTGGTGTGCTACTTCATTTTCTTTGTCCCGTCCGGAGAATCCCATGCACGTGCCTGATGGATTTCTTGACGCCAAAACAATCGCCGCCACGGGCGCACTTTCTGCTATGGGAATCGGCATGGCGCTCCGCAGCGGCAGGAAATCCCTTCCTCCCTCCCGGCTTCCCCTGATGGGCGTCGGAGCGGCGTTCGTATTCGCTGCGCAGATGATCAACTTCCCTGTCATCGGCGGAACATCCGGCCATCTTATCGGTGCGGTGCTTGTAGCCGTCCTGATGGGTCCGACAGCCGCGATTCTTGTCATGACGTCGGTGCTCATCGTTCAATGCTTTCTCTTTGCCGACGGAGGGATTCTTGCGCTGGGTGCAAACATCCTTAATATGGGGATTGTCGCTCCTCTGGCAGGCTATGCAATATTTACGGGTGTGAAAAAAGCAATACCGGGAAATCTCGGCATCGTGGCCGGCGCTGGATTTGCCGGATGGTGTTCAACGGTCGCTGCGTCGCTTGCATGTGCCGGTGAATTGGCCGTTTCTGAAATCGCTCCATGGAATACCGCCATCCCAGCGATGGCCAACATCCATATGCTCATCGGTGTCGGCGAGGCGATCATCACCATGCTTGTCGTCGTGGCAATTCTCCGTGCACGGCCGGAATTGATCATGTCCAATGCCAGCGTAAATGTTCCGCAACGGCCGGTAACGATCGCAGGATACATCCTAATTGTCGCGCTCGCTCTCGCGCTCTTCGTGTCTCCCTTTGCATCCGTGTGGCCCGACGGATTGGAACGGGTGGCATCAACTCTTGGCTTTGAACACAGGGCTGTTACTTCGGCGTCATCTCCATTCTCAGAATATCAGTTTCCCGGTCTGTCGTCGGCGCTGGCGGCGACGGCACTTGCCGGCGTGTTCGGAACAATCGCAACACTGCTGCTCACAATCGTCATCGCGCGGTTGATTATCCCGCGCAACAGGAAAAAATAACAGATGCAGCACGACATCCTTGACCGCTATAGCAGAGGCTCCAGCCCCCTCCATCGTCTTCACAGTAAGGCAAAAGTCATCCTGGCAGTCCTGCTCCTGCTCTTCACGATATCGCTGCACCCCGGACAATGGATTGCATGCGCTGCCGTCGCCGCCATCCTCATGCTCGCCGCCCTGATCGCCCGTATCCCGGTGTCCTATCTTCTGCGGCGCATGCTCATAATTGAGCCGCTGATCGTCACCATGGCGCTGTTAGCGCTCTTTCGTCCGGATGGAATCGCACTATTCCTGATGACCACCGCAAAAGCAAATGTCTGCTTTTTCATCATAATAATACTTTCGAACACGACACCATTTGCGAGACTGCTCGACGTGGCCAGAAGCTGGCATGCGCCGGCGATGCTGGTGAATATCATTGCGCTCATGTATCGCTACATTTTTGTCCTGGCAGATGAGACAGAGAGAATGCAGCGGGCCCGGAGTTCGAGGACGTTTCGATCGGGAAAACGCGTCCGCTGGATCTCGCGGTCTCAAATAATTGGCCAGACGTTCGTGCGTTCGACGGAACGGGCCGAACGCATTTATGCGGCAATGTGTGCACGGGGATGGAAATGAATACTGCATTGGAAGTGAAAGATCTGCGATACCGGTATCGTGAAGGCAAAGAGGCGCTGCAAGGCGTTTCATTCTCGGTCGAAAAAGGAGAATGCGTCGGACTCATTGGGCCAAACGGCGCCGGCAAATCGACGCTCCTCCTCCATCTCAATGGAATTCTTCCCGATCCGCTCCCGCGGGAGAGCAGTATCTTCGTGAATGGAGTTCCGGTTCTTCCGGATTCTGTGCACTCCGTTCGTCGCTCGGTGGGCCTTCTTTTTCAGAACCCCGACGATCAGCTTTTCTGCCCGACGGTCTATGAAGATGTGGCCTTCGGTCCGGCGCAATTCAGATTCCCGGAAGAAGAAGTTCGGTCTGTGGCCCTAACGTCGCTTGCGACAGTCGGGCTCGAGGGATTCGAAGATCGTTCACCGCATCATTTGAGCCGCGGGGAAAAACAGCGTGTGTGCCTTGCCGGCATTCTTGCATGCAAGCCGGGGATTCTTGTACTCGATGAACCGACAAGCGAACTCGATCCGCGGGGAAAGAGAAACCTCGTCACGCTCCTCCGCACACTGCCGACCACTAAAATCATTGCATCGCACGATCTGGAGCTGATCGTCGAACTCTGTCCGCGTGTTATTGTGCTCGATGGCGGAATGATCGTCGCCGATGGCGAAACACGGGCAATCCTTTCTGATGAAGCACTGATGCTGGAACACGGGCTTGAAAAGCCACACATTCTCCGGCACCTGCATCCGCACTAGAATTCCGATGTGAAAAAGTGTGTCAGAAAGTGTCTGACATCTCTTCCATCTAGATTGTTGCCGGTTCTGGATCAGTAAGATATCAGACACTTTGAATCGCCACAACGACAAAGCCCCGGATGAGACTCTCACCCGGGGCTTCGTTCTGTACCGCAATTGGCGCTCAGCGCATCAATACCATTTTCTTCGTTGCATGGTATGCACCGGCATCAAGCGTATAGAAATACACTCCGCTGGAGAGCCGTGATGCGTCGAAGCTGACACTGTGATTGCCCGCCTCTTTGACTCCGTCGAGGACTGTTTCCACAAGTTGTCCAATGGCATTGTAGATTGCCAGGCGGACGTGCGACGACTGCGGAAGCGCAAATCGCAGTGTTGTGGACGGGTTGAACGGATTCGGGTAGTTCTGATCCATCGCGAACTCCTGCGGCAACGTTCCGCCCACAAGCGTAACACCGGTCGGAGCACCGATATTCCATCCGAACAGGAATCCCGGCGTTCCCTGGTTGATAGCACCGACCGTGAATTTGCCCGTCTGATACTGGCTTGTGAAGAAACATCCGCCGGCGATAGCTCCGGGTGCAGAGATTCCCTGCAATGCTTCGAAGTTGTCAACCTGAGCACCTGTTGCCGCATTCAGTCGGTAGAACTTCTTGACGGTTGTGGTATCGCCGCCGTTGAACGCCCAGATATACGGACCTCCAGCCGTCAATGAATCATAGGCAAGTCCGGCGATTCCCGTAAGACCGTGTGTCGCTGCTGTGATTGTCTGCAGCACAGCGCCTGTGCGGCTCAGCAGTACGATGTTTGTACTCCAGCCTGCAACATAGAATGCATCTTTCGATCCATTATATGCTATCCCACGCACCGTTTGTCCCGTTGCAGGAATTGTGGCAACGAGCGTTGACGTCACGGGATCGATCTGATAGATGGCCGCGCCGTTGCTTCCGCCATACAGATATTTTCCATCCCAGGCGAGGTCGCGGAACCCGGACGTCACACCGGTGACAGCACGTTTATCAATGAATGTACCCGTCTTCGAGATTCGGGCAATTTCGCCCGATGTTGAATTCCAGACTGAAGCGTAGAAATTTGTTCCGTCAAACTCTGCACCGTATTGCGAGCTCACACCTGCAGTTGTAAGATTGTAGGAGAATGCAAGCGCCGGTCCGTTCGCAGATTTGATTGTGAAGACGGCATTGCTCACATCACTCACAGACGCATTGGATGAATCAGAAACACGGATAAGTCCCTGGGTCGTAGCGACATTGGGAATACTCCAGGAATATCCAAAGACCGAGTTATCGTTCTCGAGACCGTCTTCACCCGGAAGAAGTCCTGTCGGTTTCTTTGCATTTGACGCTGCGTAGCCGACAGTACTCCATGTTGACCCATTGTTGCTTGAAAACTCAATCTTCACCGATTTTACGGCGATGGCGTTCCATTGGATAAGACTGACGCCGCCCGCAGTCAGACTTTCACCGCCATTGGGTGCAACCACCGTGACTTCCGGAACCACCATCCCGCGGAAATATGCGATGATGGAGCCTCCTGCGCCGACCACGTAACCGGTAGCACCGGAAGTATTTCCGTACACGTCCATGTCGTAGAGCACGGATGATCCGGAGTACGCAGGACTCCAGGAAGTTCCATTGTTGGTTGTCTTATAGACAATGCCTGATCCGATTGACCATACATTGCCGGCGCCCAATGCCATCATTGATGCCACGCTTGCCGTTCCGGATGGTATCGCTGTGGCAGCAGCCCATGTTGTACCGCCGTTCGTCGTCGCATCAATTTTGCCGTTGTTAAGTCCGGCAAAGACGGTTGACGCATCCGCTGCAGCAATGCTGACGCTATTCGAATCGGGGGTTGCCTGGGCGGCCCACGTAGCGCCTCTATCCGTTGTTTTGTACACCCTTCGGAGATTTGTTCCAAACCATCCCGTGTTCCCGATCCACGCTGAAGAATTGTTCCATCCTGCTTCACCGGTGACGGCCGGCAGCGTTGTGGCTGACGTCCACGTTGCGCCGCCGTCGGCTGTCTTGATTAATGTCCAGTTGCCGCCAACCGGATCGCCGATTGCATAGCCGTTCGTTGCATCGAACATGTCGATAGCATCGATAAATCCGCCGGTCTGAGTGTAAACGGCGCTCCACGTTCCTCCGCCGTTTGTGGTGAGGAATATCTGAGTCGATGTTCCGCTGGTGGTCACGAGCGCGCGGGTGGCACTGATACCCTTGATGTTATAGACATCGCCGCTGATGCTGGTAACCTGCATCCACGTGGCGCCGCCATTCGTAGTGCGCACGATAACGCCGCCGACACCGCCGGCCCAGGCAATGCTGTTGTCAATCATGCTGACGCTTGAAAGTGCGGCGGTCACGCCGCTGGTTTGCGCCGACCAGCTCTCGCCGAGCTGCCCCTGAGCGATGGTGAAAGCTTTGTCGCTCATATCGAATTCTGTCGCATTTGCCGCGTCAGATACGCGCACGAGGCACTGCGTTGACACCGTCGATGGAATGGTCCACAGATACATTCCCGCCGAGGCGGGTGTTGAGGCGACAATGACCGACCATGTCGATCCGTTGTTGGTGGAGTATTCCAGTTTAGCATTCGTAATCTTCGGAGCTTTCCATTTGATTTGCTGGGTGGTTCCGGTCGCCCACTTCTCTCCGCCATTCGGAGCGATCACCGTCGTTGAGGAATCCTGGCCGGCCAGCGTCACCGTAAAGCTGATCGTATTTCCTGCGGAGCTTCCGATGTTCGTAATCTTTAGACCGCCGGGACTTCCGTCGTTCAGGAACGGGTTCGGATTGCCGCCGTCCATAATTGAATTACGAAGAGCCTCACTGCTCATGTAGGCACCCGGGACATTGCCGTTGACAGTGGTAGTACCATTCGGTCGGTACAGATACACCTCATCCGGCGGTCCGTTGCGGTTGCCGACTCCGTCCGACACTTTGTTGATGCGATAGACAAGAAGGCCGGTCCCGGGAAGCGAATTCTCAAACACCCCGGTACGTTTCCGGAATTCAACGATAAAATATTCCGATGTTGAATTTGGTGATGGTATTTTGTAGGCATTTCCTGTCGGCGACTGCTGAGTGTTGATGGTGTAGGTGCCGCTTGTCGCAATGGTCGGAATGGAATCCAGCCATTTTCCATACCGCAGCTTCATATATGCTCCCATGTGCTGGGCCGGATTAGCCGTGCCGTCCATAACATCCCAAGCGCCCACACTGGTGATGCCGTTATCCGTATAGTGATAAAGATCGGGAGCTCCGACGCTGTGGAACATCTCATGACAAAGAGTTCCGACGCCATAGGAGGAATTGCCCAGATTTTTCTGAATTTGGAAGTTGTAATCCCACACACGCTTGCCATTGATGGTGGCGTCCACGGAGAACAGACTCCATCGGTGCGGCCAGAGAAGCGTGGACCATGCCGTCACGTCGCCCGCCACGATGAAGCAGACGTTGTCGACGCGTCCGTCATTATCGGAATCGATGTTCAAACCCGCAGGAACTCCCGGTGCGATGGCATTCACCGCATTGAGCAGCATCGTATGCTCGCGGGACGTCCGGGCGGTTTCATCACTGTATCCTGTGCGGTTGTTGGTCGCATACGGCATATAATAGCCGCGCGGATTCGCATCCTGATATGAAACAACTGTCGTTGACGGAGCAGGATAGAATGTTGAATTGACAGTCAGCTTGTCGTATGAAACTTCTTTGAAATAGCCGTACATCGAATTGGCACTTCCGCCGGCACCGTTAAACATATAGTCGTACACCGAGATCAGATCGGTGTATTCGGCATCATCGTTGAAACGAATGAACACGATGAGGTTGTTGATCGTACCCTTCTGAGGCGCCATGCCCATCTCAGCCGGAGCCGTCTTCATCATGGCATTCCTCCTGGCAAGAACGGTCTGCGCAGGAAGGTTGATGCCCGGCGTCAGCCCGACGCTGGCAGGATCCGTCTTCCCGGCAACGTAGGTGCTGGGAGTCAATACGCCGCGGACAAGAGTGGCATAAACGTAGGTGCCGGAATTGGGATCCTGCATGATGGTATAGTTATTGGCATCATGCAGCCAGTTATGGAACTCATCACCGGAAGCGAAGCAATGAATTGACTCTCCGGTCGGTTGCGTGACCGTCACCGGATAGAAGCGCAGCGGAGCCGCCTGCACTGCCACGGCGATAAAAACAGTCAACAGGAACAACAGCCAGGGTTGTACGCGTCGTCGCATGTCTATGTCCTTTTGTTATGGTGAAGTGGTGAGGCGATCTGCAGGAGCTGGATCGGAAAAACATGAGCTCGGTACCGATACGATGGCGCCTCGGTGATTCATTATGGTATAGTATTTCCTGCAAAGATGCAATTTCAGACTTGTCCAAAATAACTATCAAATGACATTCGTCGGACTTGAACTCTTAAATAGTGGCAATTATTTACTGTGCTTCTCCTCTGTTAAACGTTATCCCCATTTCGCAACGAGAATTGATTGAATCTGTGAGAGAACGCTCTACTACAAATATGCCGCGCCTCCGGCGCTCCAGTCTGCATTCTGCAATAATTTGTTATTGACCTTCGAAAAATATGGAAGCAAAACAAGGCGAACGAAGCGACCGCACAGAATACTGTTTGAGCGATCGCTCGGGAAGCCGAGAGAACAAATGTAGGCACGGTCGCCCGACCGTGCCCGCCGTTTTGCCCATATTTT
>JAPLFO010000031.1 GCA_026390635.1 Ignavibacteriales bacterium | reverse complement strand
TTCAGGGGTTTCATTGGTGACGTTGTTCCGCAATCGTTGCAATGGAATACTTGTGATGGAGCATGCACCGCGAAGAAAAGGATGAAATAAGTACTTGACAGGCACAATAAAAATGCTAATATTAGCGTTGGAACAAATATTCCATTCTCAAGAACATGATAACAAATATTCCAATATCAGTCAAGAGGCAGACCCCGGATTCCTCCGGGCGGAAATGAATCTGTGAACCCGGTTGATTTCCGGGCTTGTAGAACTATTCAGAAAATTACAGTAACAATTCATGTATTGTCAGAGTACTCATTGAACAATCCAAAGGAGGTCGCATGAAAAGACGGCTATTGATTTTTGCGGTGCTTGCGTGTTTTGGCACCACACTCGGACTTGCCCAGAGCGGGCTACAGTTGACTGAGATCCTGTGGGATATTCCGGCCAGCCCCAACGGTGATCCCAATGGTGATGGAACCCGGCAGGCCGCCGGCGATGAATTCTTTGAACTTTACAATAGTTCCAATGCGACCATCGATATGAGCGGATACGTCGCGATTGAACGCGAAGGTCAGGTGGTGTTCACATTCCCCGTCGGCGCAACTCTTGCTGCAAAGAAATTTTGCGTTGTCTTCGGGAACGCTATCTCCGCTTCTTGGGGAGGAAGTTTCCCGGCCGGGACGCTTAAATTTTCGCACTATACCGGAACCACCGACCAGGGGTTTGGTCCGGTCACAACCTCGACAGGTTCCTCAAAAACCAATCTCGCGTCGAACGGCGACAGAATTATGATCGTCAATCCGCTTCTTGCGGATACGGTGGCCGAAGTTGCGTTCGGCTATGATAATAATGTCCCTCCGAGAGTGGTAAAACCCCTCTGGTCCAAAGGCACATACCTTGCTGGTGCAAAATCTGTGAAAGGTGACACGATTGTGGGAGCGATTAAGCAATCCGTCCATTTCCAGAATTCAACGGGGAAGTGGGGAAGACACAAGGACGTTGCAAAGGATACCTCTCTCTATTTTTCCCCCGGATATTTCCCCGATGGAACTACAGCCGTTGAAACGACAGATGCGATTCTTCCGAATTCGATCCTGCTGAATCAGAATTATCCGAATCCGTTCAATCCTTCGACGGTCATTTCATTCTCGATTGATTCCCGGCAATTTGTTCAATTGAATGTCTATAACCTGGTCGGACAAAAAATTGCGTCTCTCATGAATCGCACGCTCGGAGCAGGACAATATCATGTGACGTTTGACGCGGCACGTCTTCCAGCAGGAATATATTTCTATTCATTGGAAGCCGGCGCATTCAAAGAAACAAAACGAATGACTCTGCTGAAATAGCGGTTCATACGGCCCACAGAGAGTTGTCATCGAGATGACTCTCTGTGGTTCGTCATCAGTACTCCGTCCAGTCCAACGATAGCAGCATCTGTGGTGTGTGAACAACGAAATAGTGGAGAGCAACATGAGTATTGCCTCTAGGGTATTTGGTGTGTGTCTTATTGTTCTATTGATAGATCCTCTGGCTGCCGTCGCGGGGACTACGGGAAAAATTGCCGGACGGGTTGTAAATAAGACGACAGGGGAATCCCTTCCATCGACCAATATTCGCATTGTCGGTGAAAATCTTGGGTCCGTGAGTGATGTTGACGGCTATTATGTCATTCTGCAAATTAAGCCGGGAACCTACCAGGTGAAGGCGAGCCTTATGGGATTTTCCGAGCAGCTGGTGACAGAAGTTCAAGTGCGGGCAGACTTGACAACGCAGGTCAATTTCCGGATTGCCGAGAGCTCGATCGCTTTTCAGGAAGTCGTGATCAAAGCGGAACGCCCGATGATCAATAAAGATGAAACGTCCCGCACTTCTATTGTCAGTTCTCAAACTTTCTCCGATTTGCCGGTGAACTCCTTCCAGGATATTGTCGGATTGCAGGCCGGTTTTACGACGGGATCGGATGGAGAACTGCATGCGCGCGGCGGTCGGGGCGGCGAAGTTGCCTATCTGATCGACGGTGTGCCGGTTCGTGATCCCCTCTCCGGCAGTTTTACAGGACAGATTGACAAATACGCTATCGAAGAATTGCAGGTGCTCACCGGCGGATTTAATGCCGAATACGGCCAGGCGTTATCGGGGGTCGTGAATATTGTTACTAAAGAAGGGGGCAGCAAATTGGCCGGCCGCGTTGAATATACAAGCGATCAATTGAATGAATCCCCCTATCACAAAGCGGATGCGCTGGCGTTGGATGAGTGGGGAATTGATCCAAACGGGGCTCTCGTACAACGTGTCGATAATCGCGGATATAATCTTGTGAATGACTACCCGTCTGCATATCGGAAGCAGACACTCAGCGGAACTCCGGAGTTGGGGCCCGAGATTGATATGCTGGGCCAAGTCTCTGCCATGCTCAACGGACCGGTTCCCTACATTCCCGAACTGAAATTCTTTCTTACCGGAAGATATCTCAATGCTCTTGATCAACTTCCATGGGGGTATAACAAAGAGCGGGAGGTGAATGGCAAACTCACCTATGGTTGGAACGGGATGAAAATCAATTTGAGTTCCCAACGGTTCTACCGGCTGTATAAGCCCTACGCTCATCAGTGGAAGTACTTGCCCGAAGGGTATGAGGTCCGAAAAGATTATTCCTGGCGGGATAATCTGAAACTGAGTCACGTCCTGAATGCAGGGACTTTCTACGAAGTTTCGGCATCCTACCAGCGGCGCTACTTCAATCGGTACGAACCGGGAAAATATGCAGTCTTCTCACCGGATGGACAGCTCCTTGAATCAAACTACCTGGTGAAGAACAGCAATACCCCTCCGTTCTGGACAAATACGGACAACGGTGTCTATATTCGCAACGAAGTTGAAACCATCATCCTCAAAGGTGACTTCAATTCACAATTGGGACAGCACAATCTGGTCAAAACCGGCATTGAAGTCCGGCAATATTCCATCGATCGGCTGAGCTATCAGGAGCCCTATCCGAGCGGCTTCCATGCCTATGAAAAATATGTTAAACGTCCGTTGGAAATGTCTTTCTATGTGCAGGACAAGATTGAATTTGAAGCGTGCATCATCAACGCGGGTGTGAGGTATGACTATGTGGAGGTTGATGATTCGCGCTGGGCATCGCTGCGCGAACCGGCCGGTTATGTCAACGACCAAAAAATGTGGATCCCATTGGGCGAAGTCAGCACCCCGTCAAAACACCAAGTAAGCCCGCGCATAGGAATTGCATTCCCGATGAGTGACAAGACTGTCTTCTACAGCTCGTACGGACATTTCTTCCAGCTCCCTGACTATGTGGATATGTACACACTGCGCGACCCGACTCTGGACGGTGCCATTGTCGGCAATCCGGGGATTGCAGCGCAAAAGACGGTAGCATTCGAATTTGGAGTGAAACACAGAATTGCGAATGACTATACGATAGATCTCAGCGCCTATTTCAAAGATATCACCAATCTGACTGGAAGCACCTATTTGACTGTGTTCCCGTACGAATATACGGTTTTTGACAACTCCAACTATGGAGGAGTGCAGGGATTTGAAATCGGATTGAACAAGCGGTTGAACGATTATTGGTTTGCCAATGTGAACTACACGTATTCGGTGGCAAAAGGAAATGAATCCGATCCCCGTGAAGGCTATAACGATTACCGGAGAGCATCTGCGCTTCTGAGACCGAAGCGCGTCTTTGCGCTTGCGTTCGACCGGGAACATGTTTTCTATGGAACTTTCGGTCTTGAATTTCCAAAGGACTTTGGGCCGTCGCTGTTCGGGGTGTGTCCGCTGGAGAATTTCTCGCTCAACGTTGTCGTCCGTGCGTCCAGCGGTTTGCCCTACACGCCGCAGGCTCCGGATGAAAGCAACACGCTCCTTATTGAAAAGAATTCCGGTCGCATGCCGGCCGATCAGCGGGTCGATCTGCGGATCTCGCGGATGTTTCCGATGGCCGACATTAAATTCACCTTCTTTGCCATCATCAACAACGCGTTCGATAATATCAACGCACTGAATGTGTGGGCGACGTCGGGATATCCATTGGATGCCGGTCCTACGTACAGCCGTACACGGGATCGGATGAATGTGCCGGGCAATGTCGACATTCGTCGATCAATTCAAGCCGGGATCCGGTTAGACTTCTAACTTTTCAATATTGGCGATCACACCTATGAAAAAAATATTCTTTCTTCTTGTTCTCGTCGTTCTTATCGTTGGACCGTCTTCAGCGCAAAGCATTTCTGTAGATGATCGCGGAGAAAAGCGATCGCTTCTGAAGCCGATGACATCTCAGGAGGATGCGTTTGGGGTGCTCGATAAAGGCGAATTGATCAACATCCTGGGAAATCAGGGAATGATCACAGATTCCTACTATCAGAATCTGATTTACAATTTTCGCTGGCCGAAAAGCAAAGGAGTTGCCAATCCGAATCTGGGCGACGTGAACGCCATCGACGATGCATCGCTGATGTTTGCCTGTAAGGGAAACGTTCTCGATACCTACACGATGTACCGCAACGAGGACTGGATGGCGCCGGTGGGTGCGCGGGGACATTATCATGCTGATGACCAACCCGAAGAGTTATTTGCTCCGGATGGCGCTCCACGTCTCGCACACAGCGACATACCGATCACATGGCCGAAAGGCTATTTTGATTCAGTCAGCGTCTGGCATTCCGCTCCGACGGGACCGCTTGCATCACTGTCAGATGCCGACAAGAAAACTGTTCTGGCGAAGGCCGCGTACTACGATCCCAACAAAAACGTATGGCGTTTCTGGCCGGGAAAGTTTCGCACAGACGTAGATCCGCTCTCGCCGAATTTCGGGAAAGAAGTGCCGGGTGAATTTGCAGCGGACAGAGAGGTCTATGCTATCATGACGGATCGGAGCGCGCAATTGCCCTCCGTCACCATCGGATTAACCATGGAAGATCAAGCCTATTCCTATGGACGCCGGTTTGCAGAAGATATTCAGTTCTATGATATCACCATCACCAACAACAGTGGAAAGACACTCGACAGCTGCTGGTTTGGGTACTATATCGATTTTCAATTTGGAGACGTGCTGGAGGAGACATGGGGTTCCTATAATTCCGGCATCAATCCCAAAGGCTTTGATAACGCGTACTACCAGTTTGACTATAACGGTTCCAGCCCCGGGAATATCGAAGTGGGATATTTCGGCATGCTGGTTCTTCAGACGCCGTTTGATATGGGCGTGACCGATGGACATTTCTTCCGGGATTTAAGCGGTAGTGTTACCCCGGGAACTGATTCTCAAATGTGGCCGGTCATTATCAGTGATCCCAACAGTAAGAACCTTCTGGCAACAAAGGCAGACTATTTCCACGGGTCCAACATTCATTTTGATGATTTCAGTCTCACGGCAGTTGGCAAAAATCCCGGTCCGAACAACTGGACAATGTACGTGACCACCGGTCCATTTACAATGCAGCCGGGACAGAAAATAAAAACAACAGCGGCATTTTCTGCGGGGAATGATCTGGCGGATCTCAAGAAGAATTTTCTGATGGCACAGAAACTCTATTTGAACAAGTTCATTGGACCCGCGGCGCCGCCATCGCCGAAAGTCCATGCTGTCGCCGGGGATAGAAAAGTTACACTCTATTGGGACGATGCTCCGGAAAAGGCGATCGATCCGATCGGAAAAGTTGCGGATTTTCAAGGGTACAAAATCTATCGCAGCCAGGATCAGGGGTCAACATGGGGAGACAAGATCACCGATTCCAGAGGGAAGCTCGTCGGCTACGTCCCGATCGCACAATTCGACAAAAAGGACTTGATTCAGGGACCCGATCCGATGAATCAGGCGAATTATCTGGGCGACAACACCGGTCTCGTTCATATGTTTGTTGATACGACCGTCAACAATGGAGTAATGTATTCCTACACGATTACGTCGTATGATTCCGGTTCCGTTTCAGGCGAATTGGAATCGCTGGAATCCGCTCGCGGCACGACGGCTGCTGATGCTAATCTTGCAGACGTGACTCCGCGGTCGAATCCCATTGGCTTTGTTGATGCCGAAGTGACGGTTGCACAAATTGCAGATGTCGGCAACGGTGTTGTTGCTGTCCAAATTGCGGACCCGGCCGGACTCACTGGCGATCCGTACCTCCTCACGTTCAACAAATCTCCCGCGGATAGCTTCCTGGTTTTCAATGGACGCACGAAGAAGTTGTTGACAAGAACTGCGCTTGCCTCAGACGCAATGGTCGTCTGTGACGGAATCAAGGTCCGCATCGATGGAGATGCCCAAACCGGCACGGTAAAAAGCCTGAAGGATAATAAGGGAAAGAATGTGTACGGAGATCAGAATCTCAGTCCGGACGGCAAATGGTACGTCAAAGATATTGCCAGGAATAATTCGGCAAATACTCAGGCACAGGGGAGCCATTATGAATTTCGTTTTACTTCAGGCGGATCCTATGCCGCGGGTTTGACGGGGCAGGCGCTGCCCATGGTGAAGAAATACACGGTGCCGTTTGAAATTTGGAACACGACTATTCCGGAAAAAGCATTTCAAGTTGGCTGTATTCTGATCGACAAGAACGCCAACAACGCTTTTGATTTTGGAGATGAAATCAGAGTGGTTAATTCACCGTATGTTGTCAGGGCAGATACCGTCGGGATGTTCAACCTTCTCTACTGGTATTACACCATAACGGTAAACGCAGGAACCCCAACCGGCGCCAGGCTGCCGATTTCCGGGGAATCATTCACGATCGAATCGTACAGCCAGTTGACGGCAAGCGACACCTTCAGAGTCCAGATAACCGCACCGCGGACACTTCGCGATCATCAACTCGTGGAAAATAGTTTATCAGGCGTGAGGGTTGTTCCCAATCCGTTCATCGTGAATGCCAAGTGGGAACAAGTGTCCAACAACAGAAGGCTGCGATTCATGTTTCTCCCGCCGGAATGTACCATCGCGATCTATTCTGTCCGGGGAGAACTTATTACCAAAATGGTCCATACGAACGGCACCGGTGACGAAGACTGGAATCTGACAAATCGATCAGGTATCGAAGTCGCCTTCGGACTGTACATTTACGTTGTCGAAACACCAGCCGGTGAAAAGACCATCGGTAAGTTTTCGATCATAAAGTGATTGGAGATATCGAATGAACGCCAGGAAAACTATGTATCGAGCATCCCTCTTCTTGTTCCTTCTGTCTCACTGCGTGTACGGTCAGGATTTTACAAAAGCCGGAACGGCTGCCGGACAATTCTTAAAAATTCCCGTTGGCGCGAAAGCAGTGGCGATGGCAAGCACCTTCACGTCGGTCGCCAACGACGTCAGCACACTCTACTGGAACCCGGCCGGGGCGATCGCTCTGGATCAACTTGAAATTGGGGTTTCGCATACCTCATGGCTTGCCGGCATTAGCCACAATTATTTGGGAATTGCGCTCCCGATGGGAGATGCAGGCATCATCGGATTCTCCGTGAATCAGCTTGGTTCGGGAGATATAGAGGTGACGACAGTGGAGTCTCCGAAGGGAACAGGAACGTACTACACGACGGCCGACCTTGCCCTTGGCGTTTCCTATGCACGGGCAATCATGGATCGCGTCTCAGTTGGAGTGACGGCGAAATATGTTACCCAGAGAATTGCCAATACCAGTGCGCAGACCGTTGCCTTTGATTTGGGTGTGTTGCTGCGGACAGGCTTCTCCGGAATGAAATTAGGTCTTTCGTTCCAAAATTTTGGACCGGCGCTGCATATGACGGGGAGCGATCTGATTAGAACGGTTGATCTGGATCCGAAGAGCGAGATCAATCCTGTCGTTGAAGCGAATCTGTCGACGCAGTCCTATACGATGCCGGCAAGCTACCGTGCCTCGATGTCGCTGCCGATCGTTGGACAGGAAGGACTCATGACTTCCGACATGTCCTCGTTCATTGCGGCCATTGATGGCGTTCACCTTATTGACAATCAGGAACATTATTCGGTCGGCGCCGAATACGGCTTCGCGAAGACGATATTTCTTCGCGGAGGCTATATGTTCAATACCGATGAAGAAGGCTTGACGGTCGGCGGAGGAGTAAATCTCAGCGCGGGCAGCAGCTCGTTCACGCTCGACTATGCCTATGCGGCGTTCGGTGTCTTTCCGGCGGTGCATGTCTTCTCTGTGGGAATACGGTTGTGATCATCTTTCAGGCTCGTAATAGCGAGGGACGTTGCCGCCATTTCGGACTCCTGTGTGCTCTACTATTTCTCCCATCGATTACTCTGGGAACGGAAATCATCGAAAAAATTCCGTCCCTCCAGCCGGTGAGTATTATCTACGTCAGGGCTCTCGCCGCATATCGGGGACAATCGGTCAACTGGAAAGTTACGGGCTCTACGATTGATGAGGTGACCGGTGTCTTTGCCGCCACGGACACAATTGTGGGGTCAGGCGATTCTGTTCGTGTGTTGGCGATCAAGTATGCCAATAAGTATTCTTTCTATAAGATAACTGCCGGCATTGGTGCACAAAAAGATTCGCTGGAACTGCAGGCATTTACGAAGGGATCTGTTCAGCTTTTTTTGTTTAAATCACCATCCTTTCCAACCAAGCCGATCCCGGTTCATATCTATCTTCCTGCATCATTTTCTCCTTCATCTGCCATAGTTGCTGTCATGCATGGCGTCGACCGTAATGCATACAGTTATGCACTGTCGTGGACAAGCTATGCCGCGGCCAACAATACGGTACTCATGGCGCCGGAGTTCAATGCGACAGACTGGACCAGCGACGCCTATTCTCTGGGAAATATGTTCACAGGAAGTGACGGTCAGGGATCGCTCAATCCAAAAGAAAAATGGACGTTCACGCTCGTTACAAATATCGAGCGGACAATTTCGCGCGGCCTCGGACTGAAGGATTCGTCTTACATCATCTGGGGACATTCTGCCGGCGCCCAATTCGTGCATCGCAAAATATTATTTTCGTACGATCCGCTGATCACAACCGCAATCTCGGCCAATGCGGGATGGTACACTGCACCGGACGCGGCAATTGCATATCCCTGGGGAATCAGTCATCCATTCCTCACGCTTTCGAATGCGGATCTGCTCCAGTTTGTCTCTCGAAATCTTGTTCTGATGCGCGGAACCGCTGACACTATCAGGGACTCAAACCTCAATACGGATCCTCTCTCCGATGCGCAAGGAAAAAATCGATATCAGCGTGCCGGCTATTTTTTCCAAAAGGGAAAGGATGTCAGTTCTGCGCTCAATTGGCGGCTGCTTGACGTGGCCGGATCCGCGCATGAATACCAGAAAATGGCAGCTGCGGCAGGGGATTTCCTCGTGAAGGGTTCAAATGCGGTTGAGCGAATATCTGCATCTCCGGAACGGATGCGGCTGTTGCACAGTTATCCAAATCCCTTTAATCCTTCCACGACAATTGTCTTCTCTCTGAGCCACACGGCGAGAGCGACGGTTGAAGTATATTCGCTTCTGGGACAAAAAGTGCAGACGCTGACTGACGAAGAATATCTGCCGGGCAGCTACACCGTCCGCTTCGACGGGACGGCGCTCTCCAGCGGTATGTATGTCTGTCGATATTCCGATGGCCAACAGACAATGAGCATCAAACTCCTTCTTCAGAAATAGCGCAATCCATGACTCCGGTGGCAAAGAAAAAATATCGCGTCGAGACTGATTCCATCGGGACAAAGAAAATTCCGCTGAGTGCCTACTACGGTATCCAAACCGCCCGGGCAGTTGACAATTTTCCGATCACCGGTGTTTCGATTGCGCATTATCCGCAGCTGTTGCGCTCGCTGGCATACATCAAAAGGGCCGCAGCGAAAGCGAACCATTCTCTCGGTTTGCTGAACAGTAGAAAGAAGCGCGCGATTGCCGGAGCATGTGCCGAGATCATAGCCGGTTCATTCCACAGTGACTTTGTAGTTGATGTCATCCAGGGCGGCGCAGGTACCTCAACAAACATGAATGCAAACGAGGTTATTGCCAACCGCGGCCTGGAGTTGTTGGGAAAGAAACGGGGAGAGTACGATTCGCTTCATCCGCTGAATGACGTCAATCTGTCGCAATCTACCAATGACGTCTATCCGACTGCAGTAAAACTTGCGGCGTATTTTTTGCTGGAAGAACTTGCGGAATCCGTGGAATACAGTGCAGAAGTCTTTGACGAAAAGAGCATCGAATTCAGCGACGTGCTGACGATGGGACGTACTCAGCTGCAGGACGCAGTCCCGATGATGTTGGGCCAGAGTTTTTCAGCGTATGCCGTAACGCTCAGAGAGGATATCCAGCGCATTGGAGAAGCAATGAAGCTTCTTGCAGAAATGAATCTTGGAGCAACGGCGATTGGTACGGGCATCAATACTCCGCCCGGATATGCAGAAGAAATGCGGAAAATTCTCTCAGCAGATACTGGCATTCAGTTTATAACGGCTCCGGATCTTGTAGAGGCCACGCAGGATACCGGAGTATTCGTGTTCGTGTCCAGTATTCTCAAACGGCTGGCCTTGAAGTTGTCAAAAATCTCAGACGATCTCAGGCTTCTCTCTTCGGGTCCCATTGCCGGTTTTGGCGAGATTATGCTGCCTCCCATGCAGGCGGGATCGAGCATCATGCCGGGCAAAGTCAATCCGGTGATTCCGGAAGCAATGAATCAAATATCATTCAGAGTTATCGGGAACGATCTAACGGTGACTCTGGCGGCCGCATCCGGTCAATTGCAATTAAACGCTTTCGAACCGATCATAGCATTGAGTATTTTTGAATCGGCACGCATGCTGAAGGACGGCTGTAGAATTCTGGCAGATCGATGCGTTCGAGGGATTACGGCCGATGCAGAACGATGCCGGGCAAATGTCGAACGGAGTCCGGGACTTGCAACGCTTCTGAATCCATTTATCGGCTATGAGCGGGCCGCCAGTATCGCGAAAGAATGTCTGAAGACCGGCCGCCCGGTCTACGATCTTGTGCTGGAAAAGGGATGGATGGACAAAAAGTCATTGGACAATCTTATGCCGATGCATACAACGGTCACGTCGCGCCGTCGAAACGGATCTCGAAAAGAAAATAGCCGCCTCACTTCCAAAGAAAGAAGTCGTCGATGATTAATCAGGATCGACTTGTCCGTACGTTCCTGGAATTGGGCCTGATCGATGGCATCCACGGCAACGAACGCGACATCGCACAGCACATCATGAAACATTTGTCTGCTCTTGGAGTGGATTCTGTCATGGATGATGCCGGCACGACATTCGGAGGGAATGCGGGAAATGTACGGGCTCGCTTGAATGGATCATCCACAACGGCCCCGATCCTTCTCTGTGCCCACATGGACACCATTCAGTCGACGAAGAACCTGAAACATGTGAGGCAGAACGGCATGATTGCGTCGGACGGTACCACCATTCTTGGAGGAGACGACCGTTCCGGCCCAAGTTTATTACTCGAAGCGATTTTGCCGCCCGATACGGCTATGTGTTTGACTGCCAGGCCTCGCCCGGACACTACATCGTTGAAGCGCCCGCGGCCGTCTCATTTACCGCAACCGTACGCGGCCGTTCAGCTCATGCCGCGGTTTCACCTGAAAAAGGAATCCATGCGATTGAAATAGCAGGGAAGGCGATCGCTGCGCTGAAACTTGGACGCTGGGATGATACCGGGATGCTCAACATCGGCACCATTCATGGCGGGACTGCGATTAACGTGGTGCCGGACCAGGTGGTAATTACCGGCGAGACGCGCAATGCGGAAGAAGCGAAGCTTCATTCGCAAATCGAATATATCAAGACAACGTTTGAGAATGCCGCTCGTGAATCGGGGGGGAGTGTTGAAATAGTATTTGTGGAAAAATATGGCGGCTATCAATTTTCCGACCACGATGCGGTTGTTGCCGTCGCGCGGGAAGGAATTATTGCTGCCGGATTGGAGCCGACGGCTCTCAAATATGCCGGAGGAAGCGATGCAAACGTGCTGAACAAAGCCGGCATCCCCATGCTCAATCTGGGCGTTGGATTTAAGAACGCGCATTCTTTTCAGGAGTGCATCGCCGTCAGCGACCTGATAAAGACTGCCGAGATAGGGCTTCATATCGTTCAAATTGCCGGGCGAACGGAAAATATCTAGACAGTAGTCTATGTAAGTGGTCAAAATCTAGATGGACAGTCGCTTGCCTTCTTCACATCCAATAGGTCGAATCACTGTTGTCCAAAATAATCCGGAAACATAGGAATACAGGCCTCATGAGCGCGTTGATGATGTTTTTGCGAGTCGCAAGAGCAAGCCCCACCATTCGAGCTTTGATCTAAAATCGTGCCTTTCAAAAGCATGCAAAAGCGTCATTTCTTTTGTCTTGAAACAAAAGAAATGACGAAAGAAAAATTCAAGACTGACGAAAAATATGGGCAAAACGGCGTCTCACTTCGCTGCATGGTTCGACTCGCTCGCTCCGCTCCCTCGCTCACCATGGCGTTTTGCGTCACCCCGAGCAAGGTATCGCGAAGCGATGCCGCGTCGAGGGGCTGTGCGGTCGCTTCGTTGACTTTGTTTTGCTTCCATATTTTCCGAAGGTCAATAACAAATTATTGCAGAATGCAGACTGGAGCGCCGGAGGCGCGGCATATTTGTAGTAGAGTGTCCTCTCACAGATTCATCCAATTCTCGTTGCGAAATGGGGACAACGTTTACCATAGAAGAAGCATAGTAAATAATTGTCACTCAGTGGTGTCCGGTTAAGCAAGCGTGATATTGTTGTAAGTTCTTTGAAATTAATAAGTTGAGACGAAAATAATTTTCGCCGATTTGAAATCCAACACCGATAAAATGGTTAGTTTATT
>JAPLFO010000078.1 GCA_026390635.1 Ignavibacteriales bacterium | reverse complement strand
GGCGACATCTCATTGAGTACGCAACCATCTGAAGGCCCATACACTGCAATCGTGCTGAACAAGACAACGCGCTTAACACCCGCCTTAATTGCAGCCTCAACTACCGTAGCCGTGCCGCCAATATTGACGCGCTCGTATTTTTCACGTAATTCAGGCGGGGGATTGACAATGTGCAGAAGCGCCGCCATATGAATGACTGCATCCACACCTTGCATTGCAGATTGTACCGCCACTTGATCAGTAACATCGCCAACCAAAACTTCTACGCTTTGCGGGAACATGCCTCCTACAGGAGTATCAACCGAGAAGGAACGGATCCGGAAACCTGCTTGATCCAAAGCATGAACGACACGCGGCCCAACCGCACCTGTCGCACCGGTCACAAGAATAGTTTGAGTCATCTCATCGCTCTATTGAGACCTTTGAAAAACTCGCTTCCGGTCATTGCGAGGCGCTTGTGCGCCGTGGCAATCTCTTTGATAATCAATGTCTTATGGGATTGATTAGCTTCGCTCGCAATGACAAATAGGGTATTTTTTAAAGGTCTCATTACAGAAACAAGAATTTCAAATCATTAATACTTTTTCCAAACTACCCGATTGACATAGTCGGTGTAACTCAAGATGATGCGTAGCACTTTCTTCGAAACGTTTTCCACATCATAATCCTGAACAAGCCTGAATTGTCTCTTATCCTTCGAATATTGAGCCGTTACAACATGGATGGATTCCATGACCTTCTTCGCCTCAAGTCCGCACATGATCAGGGTACCCTCATCCATCCCCTCGGGACGCTCATGCGCCTGGCGGATCGTCACCGCCGGGAAGTTAAGGATCGATGATTCCTCTGTAATGGTGCCGCTATCAGAGACAACGCAGAAGGCATGCATCTGGAGTTTCACATAATCAAAAAACCCCAGCGGTTTTAAAAAACGGATCAGGGGATCAGAATCGTTAACACGCATCTCTTCGAGCTTCTTTCTTGTCCGGGGATGCGTAGAGACGATCAGAGGCATTCCGTAATGCTTTGCGATGAGCTGCAACGATGCCAATAGGTTCCCGAAGTTTTCCTCGTTGTCAACATTTTCTTCACGGTGCGTACTGACAACGAAATATTTTTCCGGATGAACCTGGAGCCTTTCAAGTACCTCAGAACCTTCGATTTGCGACATGTAGTAGGAAAGAACTTCTTTCATAGGCGATCCCGTCTTGATGACGGTTTCCGGTCGCAGTCCTTCTGCCAGCAAGTAACGTCGGGCATGCTCTGTTAACGGCATGTTGATGTCACTCAGGTGATCAACTATTTTGCGGTTTATTTCCTCCGGCACGCGTTGGTCGAAGCTTCGATTGCCTGCCTCCATATGAAAGACGGTTATTTTGCGCCGCTTCGCCGAGATTACGGACAGACAACTGTTTGTGTCTCCATACAACAAAACGGCGTCCGGTTGAACCAGGTCCATCATCTCATCGGATCGAGCGATCACGTTACCGATGGTCTGGGCCACGGTTTGACCCGCAGCATTCAGAAAATGATCCGGTTTCCGGATGCCGAGATCCCGGAAAAAGATTTCGTTCAGTTCATAATCGTAATTCTGGCCCGTATGTACCAGGATATGTTCC
>JAPLFO010000159.1:7394-26586 GCA_026390635.1 Ignavibacteriales bacterium | reverse complement strand
GTCCGCAAGGATCTTTTGACCATCGACGAGCAGTTTTTTCTGTTCCGCGTACGAGAATGCCGAGTTGTTCTTTGCACAGAACATTTCGTGTCCCGAATCTCCGCACCGCTGGCAAATATGAACATAGCCATGGATGAGAATCTCGTGACCACGCGCGACGGTTCGTTTCAGCTCATGCGTTATGGCGCCGTCACTGTTTGTCGTCTCGATCAGTCTACTCGGGATGACAGCCCAGGAGACAAAAGCGCCTCGCGATTCGACGGTATCCTGAAACGGGATGATGCTGCGGGGCAGGATGGTCGTATTCCTTGACATGATATCGTCAACCCGGATCATGAAATAAAATTTGTCGCCGGCGGAAAGGGGTGAGAACAGGCTCAAAACAAAAAAGAAGATCACCAGTCCTGATTTTCTTTTCTCCAACAGCGGAAGGGCATTTGCGTCCATGTCATCAGACATCGGTTGGTTCCTATGGTTTGGAGATCGGTTCCTGAACATTTTTTTGCCACAGAGGACACAGAGTCTCTCGGCGCGTCCGGCTTTCGCCGGACTTGCTCGGGATGACGTAAATAGTATTTCGCCATGGTGAGCGAGTCCCGAAGGGACGAGTCGAACCATCCTCTGTGAACTCTGTGTCCTCTGCGGCTAACTATCTCAGAAGTATGAGCTTCTTCACACTGTTGAATTCGGAGCCGTCGGTGCCCCTCACATTCAGCGTATAGAAATAGATGCCGCTGGCAAGTGCCGGCGCATCGAAAACCACCGCATGCATCCCTGCCGCCAATTGGCCGTTGACGAGCGCCGCAACTTGTTGTCCCAGGACGTTATAGACATTCAAACTGACTTCTGCATTCACGGGAAGAGCAAACTGAATCGTTGTCACCGGATTGAATGGATTGGGATAATTCTGTTCAAGAGCGTATGTCTTGGGAACACCGTCTGTCCCTATGGACAAACCCATTGTCAGCGTATCAACATAGAAAAACCGTACCGCGTCCGCACGAAGTACGAGAGCGCTGCCGGCGACCGACTCGGTGACGTCGCTCACACGAACTTCTGCCTCTGTGTTCGCCCCGAATTTCCTCCGGAAGAGCGAAACCCAAGATTGGCTGTTCACATTTTGGTCAATGACAATAGAATCAACACGCGCACCGTTTGTCAGAAGTACATACCGGGCATACATTGAGGCATTGACGGTTTTCGGCACAATTTCCTCGACACGGTACCACCCTTCCAGCTGCAGCGTTCGCTTGAATGTTGCCATGGCTCCTTTTGCTGTTGAGATATAGACGCAGCGGCTGGAGTTTCCATTGGCCCATGCCACACTCGTGAACCACACTCCTGTTTCGGCATATGCTGACGGATCTTCATTGTCCGCCACTCTCAGGTACGTCTCGACCGTCGCCGCGACGGGAATTGCACGTGCCGGCGTGGACGGGTCGTCGCTTGAGATGACGAGCGTATCCAGAACCAGTTTTTTTGCCGGACAAACAAATACGAGTGAGACGTCTTTGATGCCGAATGCCGGAATTTGAAAAGGCAGCATCTCTACCGGGCGGATCGATCCTCCCATGGAGTGAATGGCGCTGACGGTAAGAGGTTGAATGCCGTTGTTCGAAAGCGTGAGGGAGAACTTCACGGTGTCCGTTGAACTGCAAATACCAAGATCAATAAAGTCCTTTGCGACAACCAACTGACGCAGACGAACCAATGCCGTCACCTTCAGCACGTCCGCAGAGAGCGTTTTTCCCGCCTGACTTTGGGTGTAGCCGACCAGCTCGACAGAAACATTGTCCGCCGATGTGAGGTTTCTGGAAAATAGAAGCGTCCACTGACCCGCCCTGGCGGGCTGCATCATCGAAAGCGTATCGACCACCAATCCATTTCTCTTCAGCCGGTAGAGTGTTCGTTCGACGGCATTTGCCGCGGAAGGATTTTGTATGACGATGGAGTACGCTCCCGTCTGGGGTACGGTCCATTTCCAGCCGACAACAGCGGAATCGTTTGGAGGGAGCACGGCGCTTCGATAGGTGGTTCCCCAGCATGATTGCGACGACACGGATGTCCATGCACCGCGAGATTCATAATACGTACTGTCGGCATTGTCGATATAGAGATCATCCGGCAGATAACGAAGAAAACGTGTCGCAAGATTTCCCATGGTATCCGTCACAGCAACAGCCGCCTTCGCAAGTTGGCCGATCGTAAAAGAAGAATCAGTTTTCCATGCATTCACGCCGACAGGGTGGCAGGACGCTATTATACTTTCCTCGTTGACATTTTTCACGGCGATAAACGGCTGTGACTGAAATATCGGCTCACTGCTGGTAACAGTAAACGATACCCGGTCGCCGCCGCGTTCTTCCGTGAAAATTACCACCGGTGGAATCGAATCTGTCCGGCCGCGCCATCGCTGCATTGCTTCCGTACCGGTGGAATAGCGGAAGGACACATCCGGAAATTTCTTTGCAGCGATGTGCGCCAGGCTGTCGATCTTGATCATGTTTTTCGGAAACTCGGCTTCCGCCAGATGTCCCCAAAAACAAACAACCTGATCAGCTCCCCTTTTCGCCTTCGCGAAGATTGTGTCCACCATCGCCTGGGTCACAGACGCGATATGGATCGATCGATTATTCCATCCCTTGCTGTTTCCGGCCAATTGATAGTTTGCAGTCGACGGATGAAACGGAACGAACTCGGAAGAAGAAAGTGACCAGTCGTATACATTGTCGATCGGTTCGACCGTAGTCACTCGTTTGGCCGGATAATCGTCGTGGAGCGAATACGGCAGCCGTTCGTTCAACAACCGCTGCCACTCGTTGTCCATATAATGCCATCCGCTTCGAAATGCAACCGGATAAACATTTTCTTCCAGTAGGTATTGCGCCATTGTAGCGTCAAAATCGCTCCGGCATTCCGAAAAATTGTGTGCCTGGTTCCAGTAGTACACGCCGTCGCCGTCATAGTCCGTCCAGGTAAATGTATGATAATGCAGGGACAATTCGTCGCCGTACTTCTGAATCGCATTTCCATGGTATCTCTTCATTTGATGCATGGTCATGGTATTGTTCAGCGGCACATTCATGTTATCCGCAAAGCGAAACATATTCCCTCCCATCATCCACCAGGTAAAGCGGATGGGCGATCCATAGGAGTCACGCAGCTTCCCTCTGTACACATCGGACATCACGGTTGCAATGGTTTGTGCGGGATCCGTGTACATAGGGAACGTAAAGCAGCAATGGTACTTTCCGACGGTCAGTCCATCCAGGTTCGACGTGTCAGAACCCAGCACGAAGTAGATAGATCCCGCCGGCATGGTGGCACCAGCAGCGGCGAGTGCCCAGAGAAGCGACAAGAGAATTATTTTTTTCATTGTTTCCATTTTCCGGATTTCTCTTCCATCCACAGCATTGGCTCATCATCCGGCACACACCATCACCTCAATCCAATCGAGGTGCACCGGAACGATCAGTCGGAGGGGCGGTGCGCAGCCTTATATTTCCAGGCTTGCATGCTCAACGATGTGAGCCTGTTTTCTCAGATCCTCTATGAAGTCTGCGATGGCAGTTTCCTTCCGTCCTTCCAGCAGATGTTGCTTGATCTGGTCATTTGCTTCTTCGAACGATACGGGCGTCGGAGGCCTGCGATCGTGAACCTTTGCGAGATGATACCCAAACTCCGTACGGACAATCGGGGTAACGTCCCCCACTGCGGCGGCAAAGACAGCATCTTCAAATTCTTTCGACGCCTGTCCGCGTACAAAATACCCGAGATCACCGCCGTTGGCAGAATCGTCGGAATGTTCGGCAATCGCCTGCTCGAACGACTTTCCTGCGCGAACATCGCGCTCGATTTCCTTTATGGCGTCAAAAGCGGATCGATCGTCGGACGCCGAGCGCACTTCTTTCAGCAGATGCGAGGCTCGCACCTGTTCCGGCACGACAAAATGCTGTGGATGCGCGCTGAAGAATTCCTTTGATTCGTCATTGTCGGGAAGCTCACAATGCGCGGCAATCTCCGCCAGCATCTTCTCGACGCGCACCCCGAGCTCGAACTGCTCTTTGAATTCCGGATTGTCGGGAATCTGGCGTTTCTCGCGGAGCTCAGTCCAGGCACGCTCAAGCTCTTCGGCTCCGAGGCGGAGGTCTTCTCGCTTCTTTGCCGCCTGAACGATCAGCACGCGTTCAATGAGATTTTCCTGTGCCCATTCCGTCAATTGCTTGTTCCGTTCTCCGGGCTCGAGCGTCTGAAATTGTGCCTCGAATTGCGGACGGAGCCGTTCCACTTCATCACGGACGTCTGCCGCGGAGATTTTTTCGTCATTCACATAGATGGGCATGCCGGTCTTTCGTGTTGTGCCTCTGTTCCGTTTTGATTAATGTACGCGAAGAAAACTCGCGATACAAGCGCGGCGAGATGAAACATCATGCAACTTTTTCTTTCATTCGTCCGAAATTCTTGATACCTTTTCCATCGTGCTGAGAAAGCATTGTCTCCGGACGCGACGGTGGTTGTCGAGCGACGTAGAAGCAGAAGCCACAACCCGCGCGGGGAATCTCTTTGGGATCTCTTCCCGCACACTCTCCATGTCATGCAACCACTATTGGATAAAAACCATGCGAACCACATTCTTTATGCTGTTCATCCCTGCCGCTCTCCTCTTTTCTGAACCATCAAAAGACACGACCTACTAGAGACACAGCCTTGTCACCGGACTCACGGGCACACAAATGTCCTACACGCACTGGACATAAGGCAGAGAAAACTCCATCGCATGGACCACCACCGTCGACGGCAAGTCGGTCTACGAAACCGATGAATGGATTTGGGCATCAACCTATTCATTTCTTACGGTTCAGATAGTCCATGAAAAGCCGATTTCGGTGTACACCCAAGTGAAGCAAACGATCGCCCTCGGCTTGAGCTATTCCGTCTTCTAGTGAATTGGTCGAAAACCCATTATTCGCCGCACATGCTCCAAGACACGAAGAAAAAGGTGGGAAAATAGGATCTTAGTGCCTTGGTGAATTAGTGGCGGCACTTTTCGTCTAACTTTCTAGAAGCTGTTCGGGGGACAGTCCGCAGACCGTCAGTGCGTTCCTCGCCCGGTCACAACAGCACTTCGCCTTCATTGCATCTGGTTTCTATAATGGGTACATTTTCGTGATACGATCACGGCTCCCCAACAAACATCCCGATCCGACAATGGAACCAACCCAACTCACCATCGAAAACCTGCGCGCCAATACTCTGCTGAAGTACATCGGCGATCCCGAATTGCGCCAGATCATGAAACTATTGCGCGAAGAAACCTTCGCCCCTGACAGCGTCATCTTCACTGAAAACAGCAGTGGTGGAGCTGACCGGCTCTTTCTTATTCTGGAAGGCCGCGTAAAGATTACCAAGACGACAAAATACGGAGCAGAGACAACACTGGGAACATTGGGCCGGGGAGATTTCTTCGGCGAAATGGAATTGATCGACGATCAACCCCGTTCCGCCCGCACCGTTGCACTGGAACAGCTTTCTCTGGCCGGCATCGCAAAACGCGACTTCGATGCGCTGGTCAAGACCAATCAGATTGTAGCCCACAATATGCTCAAGACGCTGACACACCGACTTCGCCTGGCGGACCAGACCATCGTCAGCGAACTCGATCGCACGGTCGAACTGACACGCAATCAGGTCGACAGACTCAACCTGCTGATCGATGCGGCAAAGTCCGTCAACTCAACGCTCGATCTCGACAAGCTGCTCGAAATCATTCTCGAGACAGCCATCAAGTCCATTAACGCAGATCGTGGCACACTCTATCTTGTCGACGATTTCAAATCGGAGATATGGTCGAAAGCGCTGCATGGCACCGAGATTATTGAGATCCGGCTGCCGATCGGCAAAGGGCTGTCGGGCTACGTTGCCAAGACAGGCGAAGCCATCAACATTCCCGATGCGTACAACGATCCGCGCTTCAATCCGGAGATCGACAAAAAATCCGGATACCGGACAAACAACGTCCTGTGCATGCCGATGCGCAACCGGAACGACAAAGTGATCGGCGTCTTCCAATTGTTGAATAAACGCGGCGGCCCCTTCATCGCCCAGGACGAAGAATTCATCAATGCCCTTTCCATCCACGCGTCCATCGCCATCGAGAATGCGCGACTGGCACAGGAGATGGTCAATAACGAGCGTCTGTCGGCCGTCGGCAGAATGGCAAGCACCATCATTCACGATATCAAGAATCCGATGGGAACGTTGCGTGTCTACGCTCAGGTCATGAAGAAAAAACTGGGCAGCGAAGAAGATGTGAAGCTCGCCGATGAAATGATCAGACAGGTGGACCGCTTCGTTGCCATGACTCAGGAGATTCTCGATTTCAGCCGCGGCGTGAGCGCTATGAACGTCGAGGAAGTCGACTTCAACGATACAATGGAGGGAATCCTCTCCTTCATTGAAAAGGATCTCAACAGACGAAAGATCAAGCTCGAGAAGAATCTTCTGTACCGCGGCAAGCTGAAGATCGACCAAGACAAGATGACACGCGTCTTCTACAATATTGCCGGCAATGCGGCCGACGCAATGCCGAATGGAGGCACCCTCACCGCCTCCTCAGACCAGGTGGGCGGGCTGATCAAAATCGAATTCACTGATACCGGCACGGGAATGCCCGAAGAAGTGAAGCGGAAAATTTTCGAGCCGTTCGTGACGTACGGGAAAAAACACGGTACCGGACTCGGAATGGCGATCGTCAAAAAGGTTATCGACGATCACAAAGGCAGAATTGAGATCGATACGGAAATGGGCAAAGGCACAACCATCCGCCTGCTCCTTCCCGCACACTGATCCCGGACACAGGGTTTACGCCGAATGCTGCAGGTAATTTCGCACGGCGGCTGCACTGGTTGCTCCGCTCAGAATCGCCCCTTCGATGGTCGCCGGCAATTGCGTCGCCGTCCAGTCGCCGGCAAGAAACAGATTCCCGATCGCCGTCGGACTCGGCGGCCGTAGTTCTTCCGTTCCTGGCGCCGGAGAAAATGTCGCTCGCCGCTCCTTCACGACCAGTGAATGAATCAGCCGGGCTGTCCGTGCAAAGGGATAGATGAGCCCCAGTTCGCGGACCGCCATCGCCTTAATTTCCTCTTTCTCTATTTCGACTTCTTCCCGCGCCCCGCTGATCACCAGCGAGAGATGTGATCCTTCCTCTTTTTTCCGTTGGATCACACCCGTATTAAACGCCCACTGAATCGGAGAATTAAGAATGGCGGAAAACTTCTCCCTCATGACGGGACGATCGAACCAGAGATGAACAGAGACAATCGGTGCCGGTCGCAACCGTTCTGCCTTGCGTACGGACGGCAGACGATCAATCAAATAGCCGTCGCCAACCACGCTGAGTGCAAAAAAAGGAACCGCACTAATAATCGCGCGCGGCGTGAGTTCCCTTCCCCCCGTTACAACCACCTTCTGAATTATTCCGCCGGATTCTTCAAACAACTCGACCGTCGAAGATGTCTCGATCTGGGCACCCCGTTTCCGAAGTGCTTCGATTGCGGGATCCACAAGCACACTGCTGAGTCCCGCACAGGGAAGAACAATCGAAGCATCCGATCGCTTTCCCGACAGGAGCCGCTGCAAGGTTCGGACAAACATCGAGGCCGACGCGACGCTGCTCCGTTCATTGAGCATGCCGACACACAACACATCCCAGAACGCAGTCCGGCACCGCTCCGGTTGGCCAAGTGAATCGAGCAATTGACGAACGGTGAGCAATTGGAGATGCGACGCTTGTGATTCATCCGTCAGCACCAATGCCCAGGCAGCTCTGACTGCCGCCATACGTTCGGACCAGTTCAGTGCATGGAATCGCAAGAGGGCGGACAACGCATGCAACGGCGCCGGCAGCGGAAGCGCAGACAGAACATGCGGAAGATGATTCTTCTCGCGAAAAACGCTGCGCAGCGGCTGCTGAACGGAGATCAGGCGGCGTGTTCCGATGCGTTCGATAAACCGGAGCGTCTCATGATAGCATCCCATCAAGATATGCTGTCCGTTATCGACATCGTCGCCGGTGACCGGATCGCGAAAGGATCGCGCCCTGCCGCCGCACTGCGGGGATTGTTCAAGGATGTGGACGGAATAGCCGGAATCGACGAGATGAAGTGCGGCGCTCAGCCCGGACAGGCCGCCGCCGATGATGAGAACATCAGGAGTCATGATGCTGCGTCGGGTGGTTCTTCCACCAGACATTCAGAGCGATCATGATTTTGCGGAATGCAGTCAGCCGGATGCGTTTGCCGTACACATTATAGCGCCGGTGTTTGATATCCATGAGAATGCGAAAATAAATTGCCTGCATGATCAGCGCTGCAATGAACAGCGGCTTGTCTTCTTCGGAGAGGTGTTTGATCGCCGTGTCAAAATATCCACGGGCACGATCGCATTCAAACTCCATCAGATTGATAAAGCGCTGATCGTAGACACCGTTTCGTATATCCTCTTCCGAATAGCCGAACCGTTCGAGATCTTCCTGGGGAAGATAAATTCTATCGTGTTCTGCATCGGATTGGACGTCGCGCAGAATGTTGACGAGCTGCAGCGCGATGCCGAGATTGACCGCGTATTCCTTGGCGCCCTCATGTTTGTATCCGAAAATTTCAGTGCAGATCAGGCCGACGGTCGAAGCAGCATAGTAGCAATACTCGCGGAGTTCACCGAAGGAGGCGTAGCGCGTCTTTACCAGATCCATTTCCATCCCGCGGAGAAGATCCCGGAAATGGTGAAGTGGAATGTGAAACCGCTGAATGATTTGGCTCAACCGGTTCAACAACGGATAGCGGGATGTTCCTTCAATTGCAGATTCGAACTCACGAGACCATTGACGCAGACGCACATATTTCCTGTTGACATTCTCTTCTTCGTCTACGATATCGTCCGCATACCGGCACCATGCGTACACAATGTTGATCGCCTCGCGTTTGGGCTTGGGAAGCAACAGAAATGAGTAGTAGAAATTACTCCTCTTGTTCTTCTCCAAGTTATCCAGTGTCAGCAGTGAGTCCATATTCCTGACTATTTTGCAGGTTGTTGATCGTGCCGCATGATCTGCCCGGTAAACCGCCTCGGCTCCGCTCGGCGTCCGGATCGAATCATTTTTTCGCCGCTTGTCAGCTCGTTGTCTGCGCTGAAAATATTTCCTGGAAAGCGCGCCAGAACAGAAGCACTTTGTCCGCGGGCGTGAGAGCCGGGCGTCGCGTTGCGGTTCCATATTTCAGGATTCTGATTCTCTCCAGAATCCGCATCCCGCCGTGCCATGTCAGTGCAGTTTCAAAACCCAGACCTTTCGGCGCCAACCGAACCAACGGACGCGCGCTGTCGAAAAGTCCTATTGTCCGCTCCACTTCAAACTCCACAACGGATTCCATCAATGCCCCGGAACGGACATTTTCCATGGAGCATCCAAAGCGCGCCAAATCCTCCATAGGAATATAAAGACGTTCCCGCTGTGTGTCAACAGAGATATCCTGCCAAAAATTTGCAAGTTGCAGTGCGGTGCACAATGCGTCGGAAGCTTCCTGCGTTTTCACATCCGCACCGCCGAACAATTCCAGAAGCAGCCTGCCAATCGGATTGGCGGAATGCCGACAATAGCCGAGCAGATCTTCGTAGGTCTCGTACTTTTGTGCACAGGTATCCATGCGGAACGCTGCAATGAGATCACGAAAATACGAAATGCTCAAACCATACCGCGAAATCACCCCAGCCAGCTCCGCAAAAAATGGATCGCTGAACCTCCCTGCTACCGCATCCAAAAGGGCAGATTCCCATTCATTGAGCCTCTGAAGGCGTGTCTCTTCAGATTCTGTCCCTTCATCCGCAAAATCGTCCGCCACGCGGGCATACGCGTAGATCAGATGCACTGGTCGGCGAAGCCGCCGGGGCAGCATAAACGAACCGACCGGAAAATTCTCATAATGCTTTCCGGCCATTGCGGCAAAGTTGTGATCTTGGCTTTCTGCGTTTGATGTGTTTTTCATCTCCCCAACAATATGGTTAAAACTTGTAATTTCTTCAAACCCTATTTATTCGAAAATCCCCCCCGATTAAAAGATCTTTTCCTGGCGAGGTCTTTGAAAATATTACAAAATCCATCAAAATGAGCGAATTTTACCGCTTTCCCATCTTATCGACCGGTCCGCAAGAATCACTATAAGTTATTCATTAACAATAAGTTATAGCATTATACGCCGGAATCTACCGCTGGCTCCCTCTTTGCACCTATGTGGCATAGCAATCAAAAAAAGGCAGAGAGATGAAGCGGTTCGCAAGCATAGTGATAATGATAGCAGCCTTCTCGGTAGCTTCCAGCCAGTCGTTTGATCTGATGACGGCGAAGTCGACCGACAAGGTGGCGAAGAGCCGCTTCTTTGCAGTTGACAGTCAAAAAGTGATCAACACCTACGACCTGACTTCCATCGGCGCTCCCGTGGCAAGAAGTGCCGACAGTGTTTTCCACGTAGAGGCCATTCGCTACCAGCTGTCTTCTGCCTCGGCGCAGAGCGCCGTTGCTCCAAAAGTTTTCTCGCTTGGCCAGAATTATCCGAATCCGTTCAATCCTTCCACGACAATCCGCTATAATGTTGGAAAGAAAGCGAAAGTTTCTGTAGTATTGTACGACATGCTTGGAAAGGTAGTCACCACCTTGGTATCGGATACGAAAGAAACAGGTGCCTATGATGCGCGCTGGGATGGAACCAATCAAAATGGTATGCAGGTTTCCTCCGGAACATATTTGTATCGCATGATCGCTTCAAACGACGACGGCAGCGTCAACGTCGAAACAAAGAAAATGATGTTGGTGAGATGAGACCAATGAAGACTCCTGCGCTCTGCGGAATACGGATCTATGCACAGATGACAACGACCGGACTTGCCGCGGCCGTCGCGCTGCTTCTTCTTGCTGCATCAGCGCCGGCGCAGCAGCTTGTCGTCAAGCAATTCGGCGCCAAGGATTCTCTCGTATCGTATTCATCGAAGTCCATCGTCGCCGGCAGCTTCTCCGCAAACAGGCTTGTCTCCTCTTCCTCCGCAGATTTGTCTGAGCGGATCAAAATAATTGTGAAATTTTCGACACCGTCGCGCCTGGAACGGCGCAAACAACTGACACTAACCGAACCGTCTCTGCAGAATCAATCTCTTCTGCGTACTGTGACTGCGGCGGCGCCCGGCGCCGTGGTCACCCGCTCGTTCAGCGAGTCCTTCAGCGGCATCGCAGTTGAAGTCCCGCGCGAGGAGCTGGAATCAATACGGTCTGCCCCCGGTGTTCTCTCCATCGCGCTGGACGTCCCGGTCAAAGCGTCCGGCGGCGCGCCGTCTGATATCTTTACGCCTGCCCTTCCGGATAATGTTTCAGTCACCGGCCGCGGAGTTCGCGTCGGCATCATCGACACAGGCATCGACTACAACCACGAAGCGTTGGGCGGCGGCAAGGGTGTTGTCGTTTCCGGCGGCTATGATTTTGTGAACAACGACGCTGATCCGATGGACGACAACGGACACGGTACGCACGTCGCCGGAATCATCGCCGGCAACTCCAGCATGCTGCACAGCAGGGCTCCCGGTGCGAAACTCTATGCATATAAAGTACTCGACAATGCCGGCAATGGTTTGATGTCCACGGTCCTGGCCGGACTGGAACAGGCAATTAAAGACAGCATGAATGTAATCAACATGAGTCTCGGTTCGTCGGCGGGCGATCCATTCGATCCTCTTTCTGAAGCAGTCAATCGTGCGGTGGAATCCGGAATCGTCGTCGTGGTTGCGGCGGGGAACAGCGGTGAGAATGGGTCAATCGGTTCCCCTGCAGCGGCCGAACTTGCGCTCACGATCGGCGCAGTGGATGCAGGCAATGCAATAGCTTCGTTCAGTTCGAAAGGGCCGACAAACAGAATATACGGGATCAAACCCGACGTCATGGCGCCGGGCGTCGCCATCCTTTCGGCAAAAATGGGAGGCGGCTACGTGCAGATGACCGGAACATCGATGGCCGCACCGTACGCTGCGGGATACGCGGCGGCACTCCGGGAATTGCATCCGGATTGGTCGGCAGGAGATATACGCAGCGCGATCGTGGGAAGCGCACAAGATCTCGGCCAGTCCGTCTTTTCCCAAGGATCAGGCCGGATCGATACCGCCCGCCTCTTTCTCCACACAACACTTATCTCGCCGGTGTCCATCAGTTTCGGTTTTGATATTTCTCGGGAGCAAACCTGGAAGACGCTTGACACGCTTCACCTTGTAAACCGGGCCGCACAGTCCCGCATCTATTCACTCCACGCCGTTTCGCCCGCACCCGGCGTTGCCATTTCGTGCCGGCCGTCATCGGTTTCAATTCCCGCACTGGGCAGCGCACCGGTCATCGTAGAACTATCTGTGGACAACGCGCTCACTCCGAACAATAGTACCCTTTCCGGCGGCTATCGCGGCACTATCATCGCCCGCAGCGAGAGCGACACGATGAACATTCCCTTCGCCTTTTTCAAGGGCAACCTCCTGCAATTGAATTTCAGCGAAACGCCGTTTCAAGTCTTGATCCATAATCAAAAAGGAAAGAGCTACAGCTACTCGCCGCAATCGCCGTTCCTAACTGTCGCTGTTCCGGAAGACACGTACGATGTCATTACGACATTCTATGGCTCACGATTTGTCTTCAGAGAAAACATAGCACTCCGCGGCGCAACGAGCGTCTCCATTGACAACGAGGAGGCGGTCAACAATGTCACCATCGAACCGTGTGATGAATCGGGCAAATTGCTGGCCACCGCTACCGGGACGACCCACAGCTTTCTGGAAGCAATAACTCACAAATCAACGGGCGTCAGTCAACTTGTCATGGGAGGCGGGACCATCGCCCGCGCCAACCTGAAACAGGAACGGTTCTTCTCCCCGATGAGCAACCACTATGCGTACGGGTTCGGCATTAATGTCCAATATGGAAACTCAAAATCCTACACGTTTGATGCGGCAATTGATTCGGGAATTTCAACGGCACGGCGGATTCAGTTCATTGCTGCGGATCTGAAACATAGTCTCTCGGATCTTTCCTATGACCTGGTCGGTGTTTGTGGCAGGAACAAATGTGATTGGTATTGCCTACTATAACGGAAATGATGCACCGCTGCACTATCCTTTTCTGCAGCAGAGTTACTATTCGCGCAAACCGTCAGATTCATTTCCGATTCTGCATTACAGGGAAGCGTATAAATATTAGGAGCCACGCCGGCGAAGATCTTTTGTATGGCTCGTCAGACATTTTCATCGCAGCAATTGCATTTTGATTGTTGACATGTATTCGGGCGTCGTCAGGCGGCAGAGATACATTCCGCTTGCCGCGCCGGATGCATCCCAGCGCAGCCTCTGACGCCCCGCTTCAAAATTCCCTTCCGCCAGCACACAGGTGCTCCGTCCCAGAATATCAAATATTTCCACCCGCACCGCCGATGAATGATTCAATGAGAAAGAAATCCCTGTCGATGGATTGAACGGATTGGGATAGTTTTGTTCCAGCATCAACCGCGACGGCGTAATTCCCTGCGCTGGAACGGAGACGACCGGAAATGCTGCTTTGAAACTATTCCACAGTTCGGGACGCCCGCCTTCATAGCTCAACGCCCAGATGCCCACACCGGCGAGATTATTGGTCTTGACCAAATCATTTTTCAGCGAGAGGGTGAGACTGTCATCATACCAGCATTGCCGCCATTGTGTTCCGCTCTTATAGCTGTACCACGCCGCCTTTGTGGACGCATCAAATATCTTTCCATATGTCCGTGCAGCCGGCTCTGCCACCGCATATGTTCTGGAAGATCCCTTGCTCCCGCTGACGACAGTAGATTTTCGCAGGCTGTCCTTCACAAACCAATCATATCCAAACCAGGGAACGCCCAGCAGCAATTTCTCCGGCGGAACCCCGGCGGAAAGATATGTCGATACCGTCCTTGAGATATTGTAGTTCTCTCCGCTCAGCGGCGCCCCGGGACCGGCGGTCGAACTCCACGATCCGGAAAAATCATACCCCATCACAATCAGATAGTCGCATGCCTGGGCAAGCGCCCCAAAATACCAGGCATTGGACCAATCCACGGCCGGCGTTGCCATGGAGATTTCACTGTTCGGCATCGATGCTTTCATGCGAGTAGTCAATTTGCGCACAAAAGCCACAAGGTTCACATTCTGAGCTGCAGGCACTTCTTCGAAATCGAGATTCACCCCGTCTCCGTTACGCGACACCAGCAATTGGATGAGATCTGAAATGAGGCGGTTCTGTTTGTTCGTGTCCGACAGAATTTTTGTGTTCTGAGCGTTGCCAAAATTGACGACCGTCAGCATGACTTTGACGCCGCGCTGGTGAGCATAGTCAATGACCGGGGTCGTGTTCCAGTTATGGAGGGTCGTGTAACCACCAGTTGCCGTATCCACATCATAACTGAAGTAGCCGATATGTGACAATGCTGTATAGTCGTACAATTGATGCGCCGTCGAGTCCGCCCAATACGGATGCCAGCCAAATATTTTACGTGAAATAATTCTTGTGGACTTCTGTAGCGGGACCGAACGTGCCGGTGTATCCTTCAATGAAAGGGTTTCTGAAGAAACAACGGCGTGTTCTTCCGATTCACGCCAATGAATACTTTTACGTTCCAGCTCGAATTGTGCCGGCAATGGTGCCACCGCCAGAAAATAGATGCCCGCCAGAGTTGCCAATCGTATCATGAACAAAATTCCTTCATGAGTAAGTGATGAATAGACAGCCCTATCGGGAGAGCCGCGGACAAGAGCGAATTGTGCAGATGTTCTTGCAACAACCCTCCGTTGTCCCCCCAAGGAATCCCAAAGAGATACCTCCGTCAGCGGTGTTTCTTTAAATATTGTGATATTTCTGTTGATTTGCCACTCAATGAACATGCATTCGCCTTGTGGTGATCAGGAGAGAAAACAATTGCCTCTCTCTCTCCACCTTGTTACATTTCATGGAGACGACATCGTCATGCAGTATGTTCTGTCGAACCGATCATTTGCGAACTGCCGGGACTTATTGTCATTCATTCACAAGCGAGGAGGTACGTGGAGATGATTACTGCACGCACACTGTTGGATTCCAAAGAAGGAGTCGTCTGGTCGGTTGCACCCGATACAATGGTCATCGACGCATTGAGGCTCATGGCGGAAAAAAACATCGGTGCATTGATTGTTGTCGCGAACGATGTGATCCAGGGAATCTTATCCGAACGTGACTACGCCAGGAAGATTGTCCTGCGCGGCGAATCCTCGCGCACAACCGCGGTCAAGGATATCATGTCGAGGAAGGTTTTCACTGTACGCCAGGATCAGTCCATCGGCGACTGCATGGCATTAATGACAAACAACCGCATCCGCCATCTGCCCGTCGTGGACAATCAGAAAATTCTTGGCCTCATCTCCATCGGCGATGTTGTCAAAGCAATCATTTCCGATCAGGCGGAGACCATCAAGCATCTGGAGAACTATATTTCCGGAGCCAGCTGAGCTCAGCCCGCTCCGTTGACAGAAAAAGGCTTGGACCCGCCGGAAGGTAAGTCCGGCAGGGAGTTGCCACTATTCTTCCGTCGTTCGCCACTCCCCAAGTAAAATTCCCATTTCTGTCTCCCCCGCCGGCAGGGCGGACGGCGGCATTGGACGCTGCAGAAACGCCATGCGGCTCCGAAGCGAAATGCGAACCCCTCCTTTTTTTTGCCGACATAACAGCCATACGGAAGCCTCTGCTTTCCATCTTTCCTCCGGGGCGGCGATACGAACGATTGTCCTCTGTCGGCCGGGAGGTAAAGAGGTCGTAAACCACCGCGACGTTCCGGCGGCGGGGCCCGCACACAGCGTATCCACAATCCCACCAGTCTGCGCAATAATGACCGGCACCTTTTTTGAAGCAGACATTACCAGCACCGCAATTGAAACTGCAACCGTACTCTCCGCTGTGTGATAGGCGATACTCATTTCCGGCCGTGTCTTCGCGGCTGTGAAGAGGAGGCTCTTCTTTTCTACTGCCTCAGACGTCTGACCGGAAATCTGTGCGAGAAGTGAGAGGTCGGCATTCTCCGCTGTTTCAGGATTGAGCAGTCTTGCATTTTTCTCCACCGTCATCACCTGCAGATCTTTCTGTTTGCCGTCTGAAGCGAGTTCCCGAAATGTCGCACCTGCAAGCAATGGCTCGTTGCTCTCGGCGAGCGGGTAGAGTTCATACACTGCGGTTTCATAACCGCTCAATGGCAAGGAGATGCGGTCTCCGCTTTTGTAGAGGAGGGGCGAAATCCATCGGTCGGGATAGACTCGCTCCAGTACCAGGCCGGAAGCGTGGGCATCGAGTCCATATTCCGGATTGAGCCTGACCGACAACGAGGTATCGGTAATGAATGGATTGCGGGCAGCGATAATGCCGTGATTTCCTTTGAAATGTACATATCCATACGATTCACGTTTCTTCGGATCTCCACCGATCATTTCGGTGGCAGAGAAAATGGAAAAGCGATCACGCGCCCAGCACATTGCCGATGCCATCACCATCCATTCATCCTCTGTCAAAATGTCCGGGGAGATGTACAGTTCCCACATCGAAACACCGCGCGCAAGATAGAGCATGACCTCGTTGGCAAACTTGTCCAGCGGTTCAGATTCTCCTCCCAGTTTCTGCAATGTCCCTTTGATAATGCCGTGTGTCATCAGGTTCTGCATCGGAAACCAGAAATCGTTTTTTCGAAAGTCTTCATACAGCGACAGATCGCGATACGTGATCGCCGCATCGCGTGGACTGATGGATGGAACGTCGGCGTACCCGTAGTCTTCCCCCTGCATCCAGATCTGGTTTGCATGCATCACCCACCACGGACTGAGCCATGTACCGGATGTGATGTTCAAATATGCTGATGGATTTTTTGCGCGGACAGCCCGACACTGATTTGCCACAGACTTCATGACGGCATGTCGTGAAAATATTCCAGGCGAATGACCGTGGTTCAATTCACTGCAGGAGAATTGGACGCCGTCCCATTTGAAATAGCCGACGCCATCCTGTGCGGTGAAATCCAGCACCCGTTTTGAAAAGAGCGAGTCATATCTCGTTCCGGCCAGACACATCATTGCTGTGTTTGGCGTATTGCCCACGATCTCGTACCCCTGCTGCTTCATCCAGTTGATTCGCTTCATACGGAATGAGTATCCGCCTGTGGGCCCGAACCACAAGCCGAGCGTCGTGTTGTTCTTTTTAAGCATGTCCGCAATCGGCGTCAGTCCGTTCGGGAATTGTGTCCGCCGGAGCGCCCAATCGCTTTCATACACATCCCATCCATCGTCGAGCACAAAAGCATCGAGCGGAATTCCGTGCTTCACAGTCATGTTCGTCCGCATCAGGTCGGCGATGCGCGTGACATTTTTTTCGTTCATCACATTCTCCGGCGGCACATGGGGATATTCGGCCGACCGTAGATCGTACCAACTATTATAGAGTATGTACGGGCGAACCGGCACAACACGGATACCGCTTACGTACTCCATGAACCACTGTTTGACGCGCGAATCCGGCGTGAGCCCAATGACAACATCCGCAGTCATAATTCCCGCCGATGAAATTTTTTCTCCAATCTCACTTCCACAGAAAACATGAAATCCTTTTTCTGCTGCGGTGATACGATTGTCGGCCGCCGGATACTCCATTCCAAAAAACGCTCCACTTTCCCTTGTTGAGATCGCAATCGGTTGCCCAAAGCCGCCCCGTTTGATAATTGATGCGGCGCTGGAGAGGAATCCATCGATCGGGGCAGCATGCTGCAGAAAGTGACCCATGTTTGCCGAATCTGCAATTGTAATCCGCTTGCGCACGAATTTCGATGTCGGCGAAAGTTGATAGATGATCGAAACTGCCAACGGCACATCTTTTCCACGCAATACAAGAAGCAATTCCCGGCTGCCATTCGAATCTTCGAGGGTTCGCTGGCGGACAACGGTAAAATGTTTCTTCGTCAGTATCAGCGGGTTTTCAGCATTATTTGCGGCAAGCGGCGACTGCCAATCCGTCCACATAATCTCCAGCGAAAAATCTGCATCCGTTTCGACTGGAGCGATGTGGTGCCGTAGAAATTTCTCCCATTGCGGCTGCGCGGCCAGACGGTCGGAGACGAGCAAACCGTCTTTCACCACAATACGGCATTCAACATAATCGTTGGCAATGGAAGGCGTATCGGCGAGCGCCTGAAATGGGATGCATATGCTCGTGAAGAAAAAAAGTTGACAGAATTTGCTTGAGAAACTATGGTTCATGAGCTGCTCCAAAATTGACCAAAGATGAGGTATTTTTGAATGATCTGCAACGATCGCGTCCCCGTCGTGGTCCTCATTCCCCTTGACAATTTTTGCAGGGCAGGGACAGCGGTATGCACGTTCTGCATATTCTGCGATTGACGCCCTGCGAAAGAGTGTTGATTTTGTCACTTCCTCTGTGGCACAGCTTTTGCTCATCTATCAAGAGACATAATTCATACTTTCATTCATCAATTCATGGAGGCTTCATGAAGCAACTCCTAGCCGCGCTACTGACTCTCATGGTCGTCGGCTGTGAACGGAGCGGTCCCACCGATTCAGTTTCGAACCAGACCACTGCCATCAATCAGAGCGCCGGTCAGTTTAGTGAAGTGTCAATGTACAAGATGACCGTTACGTCATCTGCCGATATTGCTGTGTCAGAGGCGGACATCCCGCCGCATGATTCATTGAAGAACAATGCGATGCTCGACTCTCTGAAAGCGTATCTCTCGCTGACCGCGGGGCAATATACGTTGTTGAAAGCTGCTGGAAGCACGCTGTTCGCAACGCTTGGAAACATCAAGGCGCAAGTAGCGGCAAAAGCAATCACGCCCGATTCTGCATTCGTGCTCGTGAAGGCAGGTCGCGATCAATTTGTGACTTCGGTGAAAGCGTTTTTGACGGCTGATCAACTTCCAACGTTCGAACGATGGTTATCGCTATACTGGAACAGGCAGCCAAAGATTCCCCATGGACCGAAGGGTCCGTTCCGCCCCGACAGTCTTAAAATTCGGCCGGACAGTCTTAAGCATCCAATGTTCCCGGATAGCCTGAAGAAACCATTCATGCCGGACAGCTTGAAGCG
>JAPLFO010000159.1:0-7353 GCA_026390635.1 Ignavibacteriales bacterium | reverse complement strand
GGATAGTTTGATAAAGCATTTTGTACCCGATACAACAAAGCGTCCTGGTAAACCAGGCATGCCTGGTGGACCAAAACATCCGTAAAGTATTTCCACACTTATAAGCATGAGAACAAAAGCCATTCAGAACACGAATGGCTTTTGGCTTGTACCGCACGGCAGACTTCAGTCGGTTGAGCGTTAGCCGCTGCTTCTATTTCATCATATGAAGAAAGATCGAAACCAATGCTCCAAGGAAAAGTATTGACAATCCGATGCCTATGAGCATCCACACGCGCGTTGCTTTCGCCCAATTCGCTTTGCTGGCGTTTGTGCCGGAGCCAAATGCCCACACGAACAGCATTACAATATTGACGATCGGAATAATCATGATCAGCATTGTGATCATCCACTCCCCAAGACTGACGGGCGGCTCAAATCCCATCGACTGCTTGAAATTGTTGTCCATGAAATTTCCTTCCCTGTTGTAATTTCGAAAGAGGGTCCTGACCCTCGCAATCTTCACTCCGGCGCGAACAGCGGGAATTCGCGTCAATGTATGCTCTTTTGCGATAACAAACAAGATATGGCCTTGGTAAATATGCCGTTTTTTAGTACTTTGTTATGATCTGCTGCCATTTTTGTCATTTTTTACCAGGGCAGACATTGTTCACTATAGAAGAGCCTCGATACCAATGAAAAAAATTGCCGTCATTTTTGGCACCCGGCCCGATACCATCAAACAGGCCCCCATCATTCTCCGCCTGCAACAGGAAAAAAAACATTTTCAAGTACTGAGTATTGCCACCGCACAACATCGCAGCATGCTGGATCAAGTGCTGAAGGTTTTCGGGATCACCCCCGACTATGATTTGGACATTATGCAGCCGAAACAATCGCTGGCGACGCTGACGAGAAACATCATTACTGCTGTTGATGATGTGCTCGTGAAGGAATCGCCCGACATGGTTCTAGTCCAGGGGGACACAACAACAACCATCATCGGCAGTCTGGCAGCATTCTACCGTCAGATTCCCGTCGGCCACGTGGAAGCGGGCCTTCGCACGAACGACCGGTCTAATCCTTTTCCGGAAGAAATCAACCGGCGGTTGACCGGATGTATCGCCGACCTTCACTTCGCTCCCACCGCCACGGCAAAGAAGGCGCTGCTGAGAGAAAATGTTGATCCCAAAACGGTCTTCGTCACCGGCAACACTGTTATTGACGCGCTACAAATCGCCGTGCGCAAAAAATATGCATTCAGCCTCACGCGGCTCAACACGCTGCTGCAGGAAAAGAAACGCATTGTGCTGCTGACGATGCACCGCCGCGAAAACTGGGGCGAACCGATGCGAGGCGCCTGTGAAGCAGTAAGAGAACTGGCGATCCGCTATCCGGAGATCAATTTCATTTTCCCCGTACATCTCAATCCGATCGTGCGCGAGGTTGTCTACCCAATCTTGGATCCGTTGAAGAATGTTCAGCTTATCGAACCGCTCGACTATCTCGATTTTGTGAATCTGCTCGCCGCTTCGTCGCTGGTCATCACGGATTCCGGCGGCGTGCAGGAGGAAGGCCCTGCGTTGGGCAAACCGATCCTTGTCCTTCGGACAGTCACCGAACGCCCCGAAGCCGTCCGCTACGGCACCGTCAAACTCGTCGGCCTTGATGCGAACAAAATCGTTTCTTCCGCCCGACGACTCCTGGACAACAAAGCAGCCTATCGCAAAATGGCTTCGGCCGTCAATCCCTATGGTGACGGAAAGGCAGCCGAACGCACCGTCGGCATCATTAAGAATTACTTCGGCATTTCAAAACATATCGTGAAAGAATTTTCGCCACGATGAATCGATTGAAGAGTGTCTCCGTACGTTTTGTTGCCGCCGTCATATTCGGCGGATGTTTGCTCACCGGACTTTTTTCAGCTCCGGCGTACGCACAGAAAAAAATCCTCATCGTTAACGAGGGATCCTCCGACCTGAAGAATCCAGCGGTCGGCATGGCACGCCAGCTTGGAGCGCTGCTCGGACATTTTTCCGTCTCCCTTACCCTGAAAGGCGCTTCGCAATACCAAGCGCACGAACTGAACAACTACGACTTTGTCTTCTATGCCGGTTTCAATCCGGTCAACCACATCTCCGAGCGCTTCGCGGAAGACGTCTTTGCCGCGTCGAAGCCGGTTTTCTGGATTAGCACTGGAATGTACGAATTTTCGCACCGCATGAACACGGCAAAGAAATTCGGCTTCACTGTGGCATCCATCGATTCCGCAATGGAGTTTTCACAAGTGCGTGCCGGCAAGGATGTGTACGACCGAGAGGAAATGACCACCAGTCTGGTACAGATCACGAACCGGTCTTTGGTACAAGTCCTTGCGACGGCATACAGTCCGAAAAAGAAAAAAGAGACTCCGTACATCATCCGCAGCGGCAATTTGACATACATTGCCGATTCTCCGTTTGCCTACACAGCAGGGAGCGACCGGTACCTTTATTTTGCCGATATGCTGCACGACGTGCTTGGCGAGCAGCATGAAGAGATGCACGGCGCGATGATCCGCATTGAAGATGTGGATGTGTTCGAAAATCCGGACCAGCTTCGCGAAATTGCAGACATCCTTTCCGCCAAAGGAATTCCGTTCATGGTTGGCGTGATTCCGTTCTACGTCAACCCGACACAGGGCATCCGGCTTAGCCTTTCCGACCGTCCGGAATTGGTCGATGCGCTGCAATATATGGTGCGCAACGGCGGAACGATCGTGATGCACGGCGTTACACATCAATACAAAGGCACTACCGCCGTCGATTTTGAATTCTGGGATGAAAGCACAAACAAGCCGATCAAGGAAGAAACTGCGGAAGGCGATGCCCGCAAACTGGAGAGCGGCATCCAGGAATTCATGAAGAACGGCCTGTATCCGCTGGTCTGGGAGACGCCGCATTACACCGCATCCTTTACGCTCTATAAAACTGCGGCAAAGTATTTCAGCGCTGCATGCGAACAGCGGCTTGCAATCGAAGACGCCGACTTCAGCCAGTTTTTTCCCTACATCATTAAAAAAGATCTCTTCGGGCAGACTATTTTTCCGGAAAACCTGGGCTACATCCCGCTGAATCCAAACTTCGAGGAGAGCCGCGGCTATGTCCAGACCATCCTCCGGAACGCCAAAACGATGCTTCGCGTGCGCGATGGAATTGCGACGTGCTTCTTCCACCCCTTCCTGAATCTCGACCTTCTTCGCGAACTGGCAGACGGCCTGCAGTCGCTCGGATTTACTTTCATCGATATACGCGATCAAAAGAATAGCGTGCACACAGCGGACCGTGTGATCCTCTCCGGCAGTCAGACGTATTCGGTCAAGCTGACGGATCAGTATCTGGTCGAGGCGTACTATGGAGAAAACGGCGAACTGCGCGACAAGACCGTCTCGGAACAACGGCTGAGCGGAACGGTGACACGCACTGTCTCGCTGCAACCCGGAGAGTTCTACCGCTCCGAACCGGTGGAGTTTCGTGAGCATGAGCCGTCGCTCATGGAAAAAATCTCTCTCAGAGCAAAGAAACTGTACGAGTCCGCTTTTTCGATCGATGAACAATGGCAGCCCGCCCGCGTTGCCATCCTGTGGAATCATTTTGCCAAAGGCGGAGCATTCAACGATCAGGCGTCGCTGGCATCCGTTTTTGCGAGTGTCAACGTCAAGGTGGACACGTTCTTCATTGGCCAACCGATGGCGCTGTCGCGCTATAATTTGCTCATCGTTCCTTTTGCCTTCGTCGATTCGCTGAAGCCGAAAGACTACGACGTTGTCACTGCATTCGTCGAACAGGGCGGCAACATCATCACTGATGCAAAGAACGATCTTGCAGCGGAACTTGGAATCCGGTTTACATCCACCCGCCTGCGCGTGGCGCGCATCCGTGAGCGGTACTTTCCCGAAGAGTCCATCATCTGGCGGTACGGCGAGCTGGTCAACAAATTCGAGGCAGACAATATCGATGAAGTATTCTGCAGCGATAACGCCACAGAAGCCCCGATGGTGATCGGAAAGAAATTCGGCAAGGGCAAAGTCATTTTCATCAGCTCACGCTTCGACCCGCATTCCCGCCAGGGCTACAGCCAGTATCCATTCCTGCTGGAATATGTGCGCAAGTATTTTCATTTGAAACCGGTCGTGCGCCGTGAAGCGCTTGAAATGTATTTCGATCCAGGATTCCGCAATTCTTACAGCAGCGAGCAGCTGGTGGCGCAATGGGTGTCGCTCGGCATCAAGATCATTCATGTGGCCGGATGGCACGAATATCCGAAATATACCTACGACTACAAGCGCCTCATCCGCGTGGCGCATGCCAACGGTATTCTTGTCTATGCGTGGCTGGAACCGCCGCAGGTAAGCCAGAAATTCTGGACTGAACATGCACAATGGCGTGAAAAGAACTATAAAGGAGAAGACATCCAGCCGTCGTGGCGGTATCCGGTTGCACTAACAGATCCGCAATGTCTTGATACCATCACACGTATCTACCGCAAATTTCTGGACCACTACGATTGGGACGGCGTGAATCTCGCCGAACTGTATTTTGAAGCGGGACGCGGATTCGAAGATCCGAAACTCTTCACACCCATGCATCCCTCTGCCCGTGCCGAGGTATTGAAGCGGTACGGTTTCGATCTGCCGACCATATTCGATCCGCAGTCTCCCAACTACTGGAAGAACAATGCCGCCGTTCGCTCGGCGGTCGTCGAATACCGTGTCGGAAAGCTGCAGCAGGCATACGAGATGATGCTGGGCAATTTCAGCGAAATTGCCAGGAACAAACCGGGATTCCAGATGATGGTCACCGCCATGGACAATCTCGGTTCGCCGGAACTGCGCGAGAATCATGGCGTGGATATGAATCACATCATCCCGCTTCAGAAAAAATACGGGTTCCTTCTGCAGGTGGAAGATCCGGAAAACAAGTGGGCAACCGATCCCCTGCGCTACATTGACATGGGAAAGAAGTATGAAGCGCTGATCGGTGACCGGTCGAAACTTCTTCTGGATCTGAATATCGGTCCGTTCCGCAAGAAGAATGTTGTGACACCGTTCCCGACATTGACGCAGACCGGAACCGAGAGTTTTCATCTGGTGAACGCAGCCGGCATCGGTGCGCCCCGGGGGACAATCTACTCCGAGTCCAGCATCAATCCGCAGGATCTCGCGTTCTTCGCCTGTGCCCTTGCTTCCGAATCGAAAACACGGTACATCGAAAACGGCTTTGACATCAACGCTCCCTATTCGCTGTGCCTGGAGATGCCGGCTGCCGTTCAGGAAATTACGATTGACGGATCGCCGGTCGCTCCGTTCCGCAACAACGTGTACGTCATTCCGGCAGGCAGCCATCGCATCCTGTTGAGCAGCGCCGGCGTTTCATCGTTTTCGACACATCGGCTGGCAACACGACTGATGTCGTTGACGGGAAATTTGCTTTCTTTGACGTATGGCATGCGGGACGTCGCTTTCACGTACGAGTCTGACACCCGAACGCTTGCCTCGTTCAACAGCCTGCCCACAAGTGTGCAGATCGACGGCATGGCGTTTCCGATCTCGGCAATGAAAGGCGACGGATGCTATTCGATCTTTCTGCCGCCGGGGCGGCATTCGGTACTGGCGATTACCGGCGACCAATTTTCTTACGGTATCAATGTCACCAGTCTCTGGTCGACAACGGCCATTGCGCTCTTCGGCGCCCTGGCGGTTGCGCTGCTGCTGATCATGTATTTTGCGCTGAAGGTCATCGCCAAGAGACAATCGGCAAAATAGAAAAGATGTTCGCCACAGAGATCACTCGCCTCGCTGAGCTCGGCGAAGCGGGCAGAGGACACAGAGCATGGTTCGACTCGTCCCTTCGGGACTCGCTCACCATGACGAAATATTATTTACGTCATCTCGAGCGAGTCCGGCGAAAGCCGGACGCGCCGAGGGACTCTGTGCTCTCTGTGGCAAGAGATATTTTCTTTGTAGAACTTATGCGATGGAGTATTCATGAGTGTGCTGGAAGTTGATTTGAGTTTTCTCTTCGTCATCGCCGTCATTCTGATCTGGTTCATGATCGGCTACCAGTTCGTGCTGACGGTCTACGGCTATATCAATTATGTACGCTCGATGAAGGAAAAACGCGATGTGGATGCGCGGGAGTTCGACTATCCTACCTGCTCTATTCTGATCCCGGCACACGACGAAGACAAGGTGATCGCCCGTACCATCGAAGCCATGCTTAACCTGCGCTACCCCAAAGAGAGACTGCGGATCGTGGTCATCAACGACGGTTCTACCGACGGGACGAAAGAGATCATCGAACACTATGCCGCACAAGATTCCCGCGTCGAGCTCTACGATGTTCCCAAAGGCGAGGGCGGCAAGGGAAAATCACGTGCACTGAATCTCGGTATCAAGCGGGTAACGTCGGATGTCATTGCCATCTATGATGCGGATAATACACCCGATCCCGATGCACTGCACTACCTCGTGGCACAGCTCCTGCTGCACAAAGATCTCGGCGCTGTCATCGGAAAATTCAGAACTGTCAACAAGAATACCAATCTCCTGACGCGTTTCATCAATATTGAGACACTCAGTTTTCAATCCATGCTGCAGGCGGGACGCTGGCAGATGCATAACATTGCCACGCTGCCCGGAACTAACTTTGTCGTCTGGCGTTCGATCATGGAAACGCTGCACGGCTGGGATGAAGAGGCGCTGACCGAAGACTCCGAACTCAGTATCCGGATTTATGAAGAAGGTTACAAGATAAAATTCATTCCCTATGCGGTGACGTATGAGCAGGAACCGCAGGAATGGAAGGTCTGGATCAAACAGCGCATGCGCTGGGTGCGGGGAAACAACTACGTTGTGTCGAAGTTCTGGAAACATATACCGAATTTCAAAAACAAACGACTCGCGTTCGATCTTCTCTACACGCTGTCATTGTATTACGTTTTCTTTGCAGCCATCATCATTTCCGACATCCTCTTCCTGTTGAGCGCGACGCAACTGGTCAGTATTTCACTGCCCGGCCCCTACACCTTTGTATGGATCATGGCATTCGTGCTGTTTATCTTCGAAATCATGCTTGCCATATCGTACGATAAGGAGGATTCGCCGGCCGCAATCGGCTTGATCATTCTGATGTATTTCACCTATTGTCAGCTATGGATCTACATCGTGGTGAGGGCGACGTATCAGGAAATGGTGAAGAAAGATAAGCATGTCTGGGTGAAAACGGTGCGTTTCGATGTGCCCAAAGAGAAGTGATTTCGTGCGCCTATCAGCCCTCTTGATCGCTTCTCTGTTAGCAGTTTCTTATCTGCCGGCCCAAATCGCAGGTTATGGAT
>JAPLFO010000098.1:16604-24914 GCA_026390635.1 Ignavibacteriales bacterium | reverse complement strand
GTTGTGTACTGCAGCGGCTTCACGTACGGACGAATACCGACAACACCGGCACGGGCAAAATCGCTGTACACGGATTCGAATCCGAATTTTCCAAAGTTCAGATCAAACTCAGAACCGATACGCCGTGCATCGCGGCTCGGACTGTTTTTGTACAGATACATAATGAATCCATGGCCGAGACGTGTATTGTCCAGAACGCCGAGGCGCGCATAGACGTCATCATGTTTTTGGCCATAGCGGATATAGCGGATGAAGCGGCCGTACTGCAATTCCTGCCAGCGTACACTCTGGTCCTTACTGCTGATGTAGAAATTGAGATCCAATCCCACACCAAATTTTCCCAGGGAGACATCCGGCGCAAGGCTGAGAGCATAGTAGGGCTCTCCGTCAATCCATGTAACGCCGAATCCACCGGTCATCATGTTGGGTGCTGCTTTTTCCGCTGCCTTCTGGGCAATGGTCTGCGCCTCGAGCGAGGAACAAAGAAGCGCAAATGAAAGAAAAACAACAAATCTGGTTTTCACTATGAAACCCTCAAATGTTTCAGACATTGTTTTTTTCAGAACAAAAGAAAGAAAAAGATTTGCCACAGAGCCCCTCGACGCAGCCTCGCTACGCGAGGCTTGTCCCGAAACGGGATCCTTCGGACTCGGGATGACGAACAGAACAAAAGACGAGAACAGTCGCCTCGCTGAGCTCGGCGAAGCGGGCAGAGAACACCCCTCGGCTCGCTACGCTCTCTCGGGGCGGCGCTATTCTCTGTGGCTGATGCATTTTTATAAGGGACTAGTCAGATACCAAAAAACATTCTGCAAATAAAGAGTGCGCCGAGCATCCCGAAAAGATCTGCGATCAAGCCGGCTGGAAGCGCATGACGCGTATTCTTGATCCCGACGGCGCCAAAGTACACGGCCAGGATGTAGAATGTCGTCTCCGAACTCCCATACATCGTCGAAGCAAGCACTCCGATGAACGAATCGGGTCCGTGCGTCTTCATCAATTCCGTCATCAAGCCGAGCGATCCGGATCCGGAAAGAGGCCGGAGAATGGCCAGCGGGAGTACTTCTGCCGGCATTCCGATCGGCTTTGTGATGAATGATAGAGCTGCAGTCAAAAGATCCATGGCGCCGCTGTAGCGGAAAATGCCGATGGCAAAGAGCATGGCCACCAAATACGGGATAATCTTGATGGCAACACCGAATCCTTCTTTGGATCCTTCAATAAAAACCTCGTACACCTTTACTTTTTTGAAGAATCCCCAGCCCAAAAACACGACAATGAAGAACGGGATGGCGACGGCAGAGACAATATTGATAATATTTCGGAATAGTTCAACCATTGTCCACCTCCAATTCCTTCTTGTATTTCGGCAGCCGCTGCAACAATTTCACGGCAATAAGACCCGTCACTGTGGCGCAGCCCGCACCGAAAATGGAGGTGCCGATAATGATTCCGGGATCGGCAGAGCCCGCCGCCGCCCGCATTGCAATTGCTGTGGCAGGCAAGATCGTCAATCCGGCCGTGTTGATAACCAAGAAGGTGCACATCGCATTGGTGGCTGTTCCTGCTTTGGGATTGATCTTGTTAAGCTCTTCCATCGCTTTCAAGCCGAGCGGCGTCGCGGCGTTGTTCAGTCCCAACATGTTCGCGGCAACATTCATGATCATCGCTCCGACAGCCGGATGGTCAGGCGGAACATCCGGAAAAAGCTGCCTGGTGACAGGAGTCAGAAGCTTCGTCAGCACTTTCAATAGACCTGCTACTTCCGCCACTTTCATCACACCAAGCCAGAGCGCCATCACGCCGATCAAGCCAAGGGAGAGCGTCACGGCTATGTCGGCGTAGTCAATCGCCGCCTTCGTTACCGCACGAATTTTAACGTAGCTGACTTTATCCAACACCATGCTGACTCGAATATGCTTCCTGTCATCAGAGAGTTTGGCAGCGACAACACGTCCGGCGAGTTTGTCCTTCGTTCCGTATCCCACGGCCATCGTCTTCCAGATAGAGGGCGAGCCTTCACCGATAGCCATCTCCAGCGTCCCGACACCAGATGCCGGAAGAATCAATCGTGCGCTCTGATGAATCTCGGCCGACGGAGCCGCGACACCGTAGATATCAGCGATATACTTTGCCGGAACGACGAATTCGCCGTCGTAGGTCGGAGTCAGCGAGGCATTGTTTTTCTGAACATCGAACGATGCTTCAAGCACCGTACCGTTGCGATACGGATTTCGGATCTCATCGCTGACATCATTGCCGACGGCGACAAGAATTCCGATCCCGATCATACCAATCCAAACATAGTTGAGCATGTGAAATTATTCCTCCAGAGTTTTGACAACATGTTTGCTATTTGAGGCAGCATAGAATGTACAGGAACCATCAGCAGCCGTGACGGACACAAGCGCATGGTCCAGCACGGCTTTCTTCAGCGGCGGGAGCGAACCCGCAGGGAGCATGAACAATGAACTGCCGTCTTCGACGTAACCGTACGCTTTCAGTACTCCCCGATAGATTCCCCATGCGCAATTATTGGCAGCAAACATCGGGGATTTTCCGAACAACGAGTCCGTTACATCGGGGAAAAGCAATGACACCACACTGAATGGAATTCCATCCGAGAGCGCGGTTCTCTCCGACCTCGGAGGCAGCGTGTCGCGCCCGAGCGTGGCTGCGATGCCCCATTGCAGCGCAGGTCCAAGGCCTTTCGTGCGCGCCGCCGTCGGATCGGTGAAGATACCGACTTTCCCGTCTGTTTTTGACACTTCAATGCGAAGATAGAGTCCCTCTTTAATAGAGGCAATTGTTTTCAATCGCTCGTCATCATTCATCGCAACATCACGGGTGCGCACAAGCGTCACGCGGGCGCCGGAGGCCGCCAGAAGCTGCTGCAGCCGGCGGGCGATATCGAGATTCATATCCGATGCACGCAGTTGTGCTGTGCCGGCAGTTGTGACCGTGCCGGTTTCAATCCCGCCGAGGGCTGCATCGATGACGATTGTCTTTCCATGCAACACTCCCCCGGCAATCGGCGTCAGGAAGTGGGTGAAGAACGATGCTTCCCCTGCAAATGGAAGTACCATTGAGAGCCCGAAATATCCTTCGCGGCCGATGTCGATGCGAAGAGAATCCGTCCCTTGTTCCTGCAGAATATATTTTCCGTCCGGCATCGATGTCACGACCGTTGGGAAGGAAAAAATTGTCGGCAGTTCACGATGGCTTACGATAGCGACCTGAGCCAGCGGCATTGAGTCTTTAGTCGAACGGACAATGCCGCCGATGTAGCGAACTTCCGAATGCTTGATCTGAAGAGGCAGCGATGCCGACACTTCCCCTGCGGACGCGGTAATCTGTGCAGTGGATTCTCCAAATGAAGGATTATAATATGCCGAGCCAATTCCTTTCGCAATGATGACTGAAGGAGAAATTGTTCCCGTTGAAGCCGTCAGCGTTATCACCGTGCCGTCTGCACATGCATTGCCCATGTCGTCCATTGCCTTCACCGTGATGAGGCTGTATGCCTCGGGAGCCGGCGGAAGTTCTCCCGGCGATGCCGTAACGGTGATGGAAGCAACGGGCGGGCTGATGAGGATTTTCTTCCGGAATGGAAATGCGGCATTTCCTTTTTTGTTCCGTACGTACACCTCCAGCATGTGCAGACCGTTGATGAGCGGACCCGGGACCGCGGCAAATATTCTTGAACCAACAGTGTCGAATCGTGATTCAATTTCTTTGCGATCGATGGTGACCATGACAGATTTTTTGTCGATGCCGGAGGAATCTGCCGCTCGCAATTCGAAGGATGGTGCATGCACAGAGAAAACCGAGTCCGATACCATAGTGATCCTGGGGATACCGGCCCGGATGTAGCGGGATATTCCCTTAAAGACACCCCAGGCTTCTATGTCGTTGAACTCGGCCAGCTTCAGCCGCTGTTCCTCATAATCTGAAGAGAAGAATGATCCTTCGATAAGGGCCGCCGGAATTTTCGCAATGCGCAGTACGGCAAATCCTGCGTTTGGGTACACTGAGTAATCACTCATTGTCCCATCAAAGAAGACTGAATGGTTTGAGCCCGCATTTCCCATCACGTAGGAAAGATCGCGCTGAATGAATTTGGCAATGTCGTGATTGCTGGGATGGTACTCGAGGTCTCCCTCATTTGCATGATACCAGACAGAAGTAAAATTCGTCGTATTGTCCTTCCCGCCTGTTGCATTGTGATGGACTGAAATCAGGATATCCGCACCGCTTGCGTTCGCCATTTTCGGCCTGTCCGACAATGTGACGCTGGTATCTTTGTCGCGGGAGAGGATGACTGTTGCACCTGCGCGTCGAAGATAGTCGGCCAAGTGGAGTGAGACGTTGAGATTGATATCGGCTTCGATGACATCATTTGCCGAACCGTGATTGAAGCGATCCTCTCCCCCATGTCCCGGATCGACGTAGAACTTCCATCCTTTGAGTGAGGAGGCATATGTTCGGATGACGGAATCCTGTTTTTCGCGAGTGCGCCAATCGGTCGGTTTCACGTAATAGACAGAGGGTGCACATCCGGCAAGAAGGATGCTGAAGAGGAGCAGAATGTAGAATTGGCGCATGGTGTAGCGGCTTTCATCGTTGGAGAAAGACAAAGACAGGTGAATATAGGCGGAAAATGACAGCGATGCAAGGCAAAGAAGAAGGGAAAACAACCGGCCTGCCGCTCGCTGCGAGCGGCAGGCCATGAAGGAAACAATTGCGGGAACAGATGGTCAGAAGGTGTAGCCGGCCTCTCCGTGCTGGCTAAGATCCAAACCTTCCATTTCTTCCTGCGGCGTTACTCGCAAGCCGACGAATTTGTCCAGCCCTTTAAGCAATATCCACGTGACGGCAAAAGAGTACGTCATCGATGCACCAAGAGCAATCGCTTGAGCTCCCAGCAACGACCAACTGCCAAAGATCACTCCATCGGCTCCCGCGCTGTTGATCATCATCGACGCAAACACACCTGTCACCAATGCTCCGAAAGATCCACCTACACCATGTATACCAACGGCGTCCAATGAATCGTCATAACCCCATTTCATTTTCATACCGACAGCAACGTAGCAAAGCATACCTGCTGCGGCGCCGATGACAAGAGCGCTTGTTGGTCCCACAAATCCTGAGGCTGGCGTAATTGCCACTAATCCGGCCACAGCTCCAGAGGCAGCTCCAAGCACCGTCGGCTTGCCGCGATGGAACCATTCTGCAAATGTCCAAGAAAGTGCACCGACAGCAGCGGCAATATGAGTTGCGGCAAAAGCAGACACAGCAAGGGCACTGGATCCAAGAGCGCTCCCCGCGTTGAATCCAAACCATCCAAACCACAGAAGCGCGGCGCCCAAGAGCGTCATCGTCATGTTGTGCGGCGGCATCAGTTCCACCGGATGTCCACGGCGCTTGCCGACCAGAATTGCTGCCACCAGCGCAGAGACACCGGAACTGACATGAACTACCAATCCTCCTGCAAAATCCAGAGCGCCCATATTCCGGATCCATCCGTTTACGCCCCACGCCCAATGCGCGATAGGATCATAGACCAGAGTTGACCAGAGCAGAATGAACAGCAGAAACGTCTTGAACTTGAAGCGTTCTGCAAAAGCTCCGGTGATCAGCGCAGGCGTAATCACCGCAAACATCATCTGGTAGAGCATAAAGAGTTGATGGGGTATCGTCGGCGCATAGTCCGGGTTCGGTGTCAGATCGACGCCGCGCAGACCAAACCAATCCCAGCTGCCGATGACATGACCGATATCCGGGCCGAATGAAAGACTGTAACCGATCATCATCCATTGCACCGTATTCCGAGTACATTTTTTCGACGAACCATGCCGCCGTAAAAGAGCGCAAGCCCCGGTGTCATCAGCATGACAAGAGCAGTGGAGATCAGCATCCACGCAGTATCCCCCGCATCAATTTTCGCCGCCGCGGTCATCTGCTGCGCATGCAGGGAACCTGATACGAGCAATAGTCCAAGCACCATCACCGCTATTGCATTTCGTCCCAATCGGACACCCCTCGATTTTTGTTCTTTGCATTTTTCCATCTCTCCACTATGGTCTTCAACACTCCTGTCATTCTTCATTCGCAATTCTCCATCTTCCCTTCCACTCATCGTACTCATATGGCATCCTCCCCCGCTTCTCCCGTGCGGACGCGAATAACTTCTTCCACGCTACTGACAAAAATCTTTCCATCGCCGACATCGCCGGTTTTCGCATGAGCGAGAATGACGGCTACGGCCGCATCCGCACGATCGTCCGAGCAGATCGTCTCGATCTTCACCTTCGGCAGGAAACTGATCGTGTATTCCGCGCCGCGATAGATTTCATTGTGTCCCTTCTGCCGTCCATAGCCCTTCACCTCCGTAACCGTAAGCCCTTTAAAGCCTGCCTCCTGCAACGCCTCCCGCACATCATCCAGCTTGAATGGCCGAATGATCGCTTCGATCTTTTTCATGCAAATCCTCCTTGTGACATAAATATATTAGGTAATAATCATTGAATGCCAATAATAGTTAAGCAATACTCTATATATTATATACTAATTTAGGCATTTGTCAATAGATGACTAATAATATTTTGCATTTCAAGCCTCCCACCATACTCCGTGGCTGATTTTTCTTATCTTGATTGCAATTAGTGAATTGAACGATTAACTTGTTCAGAAATACGATAAACAGAAATGTTTATCGCCACAAACAGGAATGTTGTGGCCACAGACAGGAATGTTGTGGCCACAGACAAGAATGTTGTGGCCACAGACAAGAATGTTGTGGCCACGGGCAAGAATGTCGTCTCAATAGACAAGAAAGTTCGTCACCTCGAAAAAGGAATGAACCAATGCTCCTTCATCACGAATTCGTCAGAATGGCCAAGAAATATGGCAGCAAACCAGCGATAATAGACCGAACGACCAACCGCACCGTCGCCTATAACAAGGCATTGATCGTTTCGCTGATTCTGGCGGAAAAGTTTCGAAAATTTGACCAGGGCTTCATCGGCATCATGGTTCCCACCTCGGCAGGATCCGCACTCACCATGCTGGGTCTATTGATGAGCGGCCGTGTTCCTGTCATGATCAATTATTCGACAGGAGCTGCCGGCAATGTGGAATTCGCACAGAAGAAATGCGCTTTTCATACCGTCATAACATCCAAAGCATTGCTCGAAAAAATTGGATGTCCCATCCTGCCGGGAATGGTTTTTCTCGAAGATATCATGGAGAGCATCACTGCTCTCGAAAAAATCGGCGCGGCTCTCAAATCGAAACTGCCGACTCCATTGTTGCTCGGCACAATTCATGGCGGATCGCAGGATGACAACTTGGTCATTTTGTTTACCAGCGGCAGTGAAAAAGATCCCAAAGCTGTTCAGCTTACCCATCGCAACATAAGTTCCAATGTAAAATCGCTGACGAAAGTTATCGACTTCGGACCGCAGGATATTTTTCTTGCCAATCTACCCTACTTCCACATCTTCGGTCAGACGGCCAATCTCTGGCTCCCGCTCGTCACGGGCATGACCATTGTCACCTATGCCAATCCGCTGGACTTCAAAGCCATCTGCACTATCGTGCGCGAAGAAAAAGTCACCATGATGTGCGGAACGCCGACCTTTTTCTGGGGATACTTGAAGAAATCCGAACCCGGTGATTTCCAGTCCATTCGCTTAATGCTTAGCGGTGCAGATAAATGTCCCGACGCTCTGCGCGAAGGATTCCTGGAAAAGCACAATAAGGTACTGCTCGAGGCCTACGGCGCCACCGAAACCAGTCCCGCGATTACCGCCAACACTCCAAAACACAATCGCCCCGGCAGCGTGGGCAAGGTTCTGCCGGGTGTTCAGGTCCGGATAGAAAACTATGAAACGGGTGAAATCTGCCGCACCGGCGAAACGGGAAAAATCCTCGTCAAGGGCGACCTCATCATGAAAGGATACTTTGACGATTTTGAAGAGACGTCACTCCATATCCGTCACGGCTGGTATGATACGGGAGACATGGGCGTCATGGATAAGGACGGCTACCTCTGGCATGTTGGACGCCTGCGCCGTTTCGTCAAAATCGGCGGCGAAATGGTCTCTCTCATCCGTGTGGAGCTTGCTCTGGAAAAATGCCTTTCGAACGAGATCGAGTGCTGCGTTGTGGAAGTCCCTGATTCGATACGAGGAGCGAAGATTGTTGCCGTTACGACGCAGCCGGTCGATGAAAAAGCCATCCTGAAGAGTCTCTCTTCAGAGCTGCCGAATCTTGCGCTGCCAAAACAATTCATCGTGATGGAAG
>JAPLFO010000098.1:0-16596 GCA_026390635.1 Ignavibacteriales bacterium | reverse complement strand
TGACATCCGCTGAGATCTTTCTATATTGAATAGAGACACTGTGCCGCGTGAACACAACCGCGGCATTGTTTTATAGAGCGCGATCCTTACATCACCTGCAGTGCGAGAGTAACCAACGATCCACCAATGAGCATGCGCTTCCTAGATATCGAACCGATCGTCCTTTCCTGGCGCATGCTTCCTATTCTTTCGTCTTCGCCGATTATTTCCGTCATTCTTGCAATTCTAATTATTCGCTAGAATATCCCGGAAGCGCCTCCCACTCCACTCACACACAACTTGAACTCGGGATCGCTTCCGATAACAGACATGTATTGTCCGAGAGCATGGTACTGATGAAACACAACGATCAAGAGCGACAGAAGATGTTCCCACTCTATGATCCACGCTTTGAACATGATGCCTGCGGCGTCGGTTTCGTTGCCCACATCAAAGGCGAGCGTAGCAATTCGATTCTGACGCAGGCGCTCAAATGCGTTTGCAATTTGACACACCGCGGCGCGGTGGATGCCGACGCACAAACCGGCGATGGCGCAGGCATCCTGACGCAAATTCCCCATAAGCTTTTTCTGACAGAAAATCCTTCGCTCGCACAATCTCTCGCAAGCGACTCGGATCTCGGCGTCGGGATGTTCTTTTTGCCGCATACAAATGACAAAGCATTCGGACAGGCTAAATCAATTATTGAAGATATCGCCGCGAAGAGAGAAATTCCGCTGCTCGGCTGGAGGATTGTTCCGACGGATGCGTCCGTCCTCGGGGACAAGGCTGCTGCAACACAGCCCAACATTCGTCAGCTGCTGCTCGGAAAACCGATCCATCTGACACCGGATCAGTATGAACGGACGCTGTACATCATCCGCCGGGAAATCGAAAAGACGATGCGCGAAGCCGGCATTACCTCCTTCTACACAGCTTCTCTTTCAAGCCGATCTATCGTCTATAAAGGCCTGATGATTCCCACCGTGCTCGACCGCTTCTACCACGATTTGAAAAATCCATTCTATGAAACGGCACTTGCGGTATATCATCAACGCTTCAGCACCAATACATTCCCGCGATGGGAACTTGCACATCCGTTCCGCATGCTGGCGCACAACGGCGAGATCAATACCATCCAGGGAAATCGGATCTGGACCGGCGCCCGTGAAGCGGACATGGCCTCGCCGCTCTGGCGAGACGATATTGATCTTCTAAAACCGATCATTCAGCCGGGCGCAAGCGACTCGGCCAACATCGATAATGCTCTCGAGCTCCTGACACTTTCCGGGCGGCCGATCCTGCATTCGATGATGATGCTCGTTCCCGAAACGTGGTCGTCATCGTATCATGCCGATCCGGCAATCCGGGCATTCTATGAATTTCACGAATGTCTGAATGAACCATGGGACGGCCCGGCAGCACTTGTTTTTTCTGATGGTGTGACGGTCGCGGCAGCGCTCGACCGCAATGGACTGCGGCCGCTTCGCTACAAAATTACCGACGACGATATTATTATTCTGGGATCGGAAGTCGGACCCGTCCTGTCTGACGATGCCAACGTGGTGAAGAAGGGACGAATAGGTCCGGGTCAAATGCTGGCGGTGGATACGCACGAGGGTGTTCTCTTGAAAGATCTGGCGATCAAGAAAAAAGTGGCGGCGCGAAAGCCGTACGGCGAATGGATCAAACAGAATCTCTATAAACCAGCCCCCCCGGACCCAGTGACAGAACAGATAAAGCCGCCGATCGTTCCGGATCAACTCCGGCGCCTACAGCGGTGCTCCGGCTACAGCAGCGAGGAATTCTCGGCAATCTATAAACCGATGATTCAATCCGGAACGGAACCGATGTATTCGATGGGTGATGATACGCCGCTGGCGATTCTCTCCAAATTCTCCAAACCCCTTTCGGCGTATTTCAAACAGCAGTTTGCGCAGGTCACCAATCCGCCGATCGATCCGCTGCGCGAGCGACTGGTGATGTCGCTCGGCGGCACGCTGGGACGGCGGCGCAATTGGCTGGATGAATCGCCCGAACATGCGCAGCAAGTGCTTCTGCCCGGACCGTTTCTTTTTGATGCCGAGCTCTCGCTTCTGCGATCTCTGGTTGATCCGATGTTCCAGGCGGTAACGCTTTCGACACTCCATTCGGTCACAGACGGGATAGAAGGAGGAATTGCCCGGCTTGAAGAATTGTGCCGCGAGGCAGAGCGCGCTGCGGACGGCGGAAAATACCTTGTTGTCTTGAGCGATCGCGGCATCGACGCACAACACGCAGCATTGCCGATCCTGCTCGCCACAGGCGCCGTTCACAATCATCTGATGCGGCAGCAGAAACGACTGCGTTTGAGCGTCGTCACGGAAACATCCGAGCCGCGCGACGTGCACGAGTTTGCGACGTTGATCGGCTATGGTGTGAACGCAATCAATCCGTACCTGGCGCTGGAGACAATCCGCAGCATGACCGCATCGCCGGGCGCTGCGCCCGGTCTTTCGGCAGAAGAGGCGTTTCTGAACTACCGCCGCGCTATCGAAAAGGGGATCCTCAAAATCATCGCGAAGATGGGAATATCGCTCCTCGGCAGTTATCGTGGTGCACAAATTTTTGAAGCTGTTGGAATTTCCAAGGAGACGGTGGACCGCTATTTCACCGGAACGCCGTCGCGCATTGGCGGAATCGGCGTCCACGAGATTATTGGCGAGTCGCTGGAGCGGCATCATGCTGCCTACGCAGAGGTTTCTGCAGCGATACCGGATCTGGGATTGTACCACTATCGAAAGACAGGTGAACAGCATGCGTGGGCGCCTGCGGCGCTTCGGACCATGCAGCAGTTCCGGAAGACCGGAACAGAATCCGACTATCACGCCTTTGCACAGGCGATTGACGGCGCGGACCCGATCGCACTCAAAGACCTTCTTCGCTTTCACTCCACCCGGCCGTCCATACGCTGCGAGGACGTGGAACCCGTGGAAGAAATCTTGAAGCGCTGCACGTCGGCTGCGATGTCGCTCGGATCGATTTCTCCTGAAGTGCACGAAACCATCGCCATCGCCATGAACAGGATCGGCGGAAAGAGCAACACCGGTGAAGGCGGCGAGGCGGCAGAGAGATTTCACGTGCGGCCGAATGGTGATTCAGCCAACAGCGCGATCAAACAGGTCGCTTCTGCGCGCTTTGGAGTGACGGCGGAATACCGTGCCAACGCCAAGGAGATCGAGATAAAAATGGCGCAGGGTTCGAAGCCCGGGGAAGGCGGACAATTGCCCGGCTCAAAAGTAACGGCGCTCATCGCCCACCTGCGCCGCTCCGCTCCCGGTGTGCAGCTTATTTCGCCGCCGCCGCATCATGACATCTACAGCATTGAAGATCTGGCGCAGCTCATTTACGATCTTAAGCAGGTGAATCCCCGCGCCCGCATCAGCGTCAAACTCGTGGCGGAAGCCGGTGTCGGCACCATCGCAGCCGGCGTCGCGAAGGCGCAGGCGGACACGATCGTTATCAGCGGCCACAACGGAGGCACCGGCGCGTCTCCATTGAGCTCCATCGTCAATGCGGGCGGCGCGTGGGAGCTCGGGCTCGCAGAAGTTCAGCAAGTGCTCGTATTGAACGGCCTGCGGGAACGTGTGACGCTTCGGGTGGACGGCGGATTGAAGACAGCACGCGATCTCGTCATCGCCGCAATGCTGGGTGCAGAAGAATTCAATTTCGGAACAGGGGCTTTGATTGCGCTTGGCTGCCGGATGGCCCGTCAATGCCATCTCAATACCTGTCCGGTCGGAATCGCAACGCAGGATGAAACGCTCCGGAAGGAGTTTGACGGCACTCCGGAAATGCTCGTGAACTATTTTACCGCCATTGCAAACGACGTGCGTGCAATTCTGGCGCAGCTCGGTTTTTCGTCGCTCAACGACGTTATCGGCCGGAGCGACCTCCTGCAACAGCACTTTCCGGAGAACAATCCGAAGATCGCCTCCATTGACCTCACCGCCGTCATTTCTCCGCGCGACACACGAAACGAGCAGCGTCACCGGATATGGCAGCGCAACGACCGGCCGGACAAGCCGCTCGACGATACCATCGTACAGGATGTCCGTGATGCGATCAATGAAAAAATCCCCATCGTGCGGCACTACAAGATCAAAAATACCAATCGCGCCGTCGGAGCAAAGCTTTCTGGCGTGATCGCCTACCAATACGGAGACCGCGGTCTGCCGGAAAAAACCATCGACCTGCGATTCCGCGGCAGCGCAGGACAGAGCTTCGGCGCTTTTCTGGTCAACGGCGTTCGCCTGACGCTCGTCGGTGAGGCAAACGATTACGTTGGCAAAAGTATGAGCGGCGGAGAGATCATCATTTTTCCAGCCCACGGACACGGCATAGCGGCAGAAGACATTATTGTCGGCAATACGGTATTGTTCGGCGCAACTGGCGGGCTTCTGTTTGCCAGCGGCCGCGCTGCGGAACGGTTTGCCGTTCGCAACAGCGGCGCACTCGCCGTGGTGGAAGGCGTCGGCGATCATGCATGCGAATATATGACGAACGGACAGGTGTTTGTATTGGGAATGACCGGCAAGAATTTCGGGGCCGGTATGACCGGCGGCAAAGCCTACGTGTTCGATACGGATGGAAGCTTCAGCAAAAGGTACAACCCTGAGACCGTACGGATACACCGCGTGACGGAAGAATCCGATGTGGCACATATTCAGTCCCACGTCTCCTACCATCTGCAACTGACCGACAGCCAGCGCGCCCGCGAAATACTCAACGGATGGAGCGATTATCGCTATTTATTCTGGAAAGTCGTTCCCAGGACGGCTGCCGCTCCACCTGGTCCGGCGTAGTGTTCCCCGAATCTCTTGAACAATCTTGGAGAAGAATGGCGCATAAACTCCCCTTTTGCACTCATTTTACCTTGAGGCTGATCATTCGCTCCCTTCCCTGCCGGGCCCGTGTGTTCTTTTTTATTATATTAATTTCATTAGGAAATGTCATAGAATCTGTATATCTTTAAGTGCATTAAAACACAGTACTCCGCCTTTTATGCTGATGAACCGTACGCATCCTTCAAGATCGAGACGCCATCATTGTCGGCGTACACCGAGTCTGCCGGTTTAGCAGTCGATATTCATTTCTTGAAAGGATTTGTTCCATGGAAAAAGGAACAGTCAAATGGTTCAACGCAGCAAAAGGTTTTGGTTTCATTGCACGGTCAACTGGCGAAGATGTTTTCGTCCATTTTAAGGCCATCAGCGGCAATGGTTACAAGAACCTGAACGAAGGCGATAATGTCGAGTTTGAGGTCGAGAAAGGTCCGAAAGGACTTCAGGCCGCAAACGTCACAGTAGTCTAAGCCTGAAATCGAAAGCAACAAACGAACCCGTCGGTGGAAACGCCGACGGGTTTTCTGTTTTCAGCAATCAACACTGCCCTGGAAGCTCTGAAAAGAGAAGATTTGCCTCAGAGTCCCTCGACGCAGCCTCGCTGAGCTCGGCGAAGCGGGCAGAGGACTTTTTCGCACCCCGTTGGCAACATTGGAACACTGATTACGCAGATTATCGGATTGACGCAGAATATTTATGAACTGACGCTCATCAGAATCAATAGCGACGCCAGAACCTGGGCCAGAATTATCTTCGTAATGACGGACGCTGGATAGACGGTTGCATACCAAACGTTCGGCAGGTCATTCTGCGACTGCTGATTGGCATAGGCCAGACATGCAGGCTGCGTCTGCATGCCGGAGACCATCCCCATCACTGCCGACATCGGCAGCTTCATGTATTTGTATCCAACAATAATCGTCAGCACTGTGACAAATGTGGTGATCAGTGCACCAGCGGCAATGAGCGTCCATCCCCCGGATTGGAACGTGGAACCGAATCCGTATCCCGCCTTTGTGCCGATTCCTGCCAAGAAGAAAACCAATCCGATTTGCCTCATCACCAGACTAGCGTTGAACGGAATATTCCAGACAATTTTTCCTGTCCGTTCGAGCTTCCCCAACAGGAGCGCGGTGATCAACGGACCACCTGCGTAGCCCAGCTTGAATGTCATCCCGTTCGGCAGCGGAATCGGAATCATCCCCAGCAGTACCCCGAGTACCACGCCGAGAGAAATGGAAAGGAAATCGGTCTCGGAAATTCCCTTCATTGAATCGCCGAACAGTGCGGTCACGCGGTCGAAGTTGTCCTCGCGTGTCACAACGCGGATTCTATCGCCCAGTTCGAGAATTGTACCGGGTGCCGGAACGAAATCCACATCGCCGCGGCGCAGGCGCGTAATGGTTGCCCCGTATTCTTTTTCCAGATTCAATTCGTGGATTCTCTTCCCGGCCGCTTTGGGACTGGAAACAAAAATGCGGCGATAGTCGATGAAGTCATGTTCCCGCGGAAGAAATTCCTCCGCCCGTTCTCCGAAAAGAACGAGTGCGCGTTCCAACGCTTCTGTCGTTCCCACCGCCACCACTTGATCACCCCGATCCAGCACAGCATCGGGCGACACGACTGATATTTCGTCCCCCTTCTTCATGCGGCTGAGTGCAAATCCGGTTTGCGCAAGGAAGTTCATTGCCTCCCTGACGGTCTTTCCGACGATTGCCGGGTTTGAGACATTCAGCGTCCAGTTATGAATCGGCTGCACCCCGGTTCCGCCGTAACGCTCCGCCTCTTCCCTGGTGAAGTCAACTTTAAACAAACGGGTGAAGACCTGGAACCAGAGGATGACCCCGAGGACGCTGAATGGGTAGGCAAGTCCGAATGCAACGACCGGAGTGTTGACGTAGGATTCATACAGTTGCGGAGGAATTTTCCCGGAGAGAGATTTTATCGTCTCCATCGTTCCGGCAAGCGCGGGCGTGTTGCTAAGTGCACCGCAGAAGAGACCAACCGCATTCGGCGCTGAAATTCCGGCGAACTTCCAGAGAAGAATTGCCAACAGTGCGCTCATGCCGAGGATACCGGTGGCAAGCAGGTTTGTCTTGAATCCGCGTTTCTGGAACGACGCAAAAAATCCCGGCGCAGACTGCAGACCGATGGCATAGACAAAGAGGACGAGGCCGGCGATGTACATACCTTCCGGCAATCCGAGACGCGGATCAAGGGCCCCGAAGGCGATGCCGACAAACAACACTGCGGAAACCCCGAGACTGAATCCGGCAATCTTAATATTCCCGACAAGATATCCAAGTCCGATGACAATAAACATCAGGAGAAGAGGATTCGATGCGAGAAAATTGATGAAGACGCTCATACAACAGCTCTACTCTTTTTGTTCGAGAATTCCCAGCCTTACATCGCCGTGAGCATGAGAGAAACCAGAAGCTGCGCCAGAATTATTTTTGTTATCATCGACGCGGGGTAGACGGTGGCATACCATACATTCGGCAGATCGCTCTGCGCCTGTTGATTTGCGTACGCCAGACATGCCGGTTGCGTATGCATCCCGGAAACCATTCCCATGACCGCAGACATCGGCAGTTTCAAGTACTTGAAAGCCACAAAAATCGTGGTGATGGCAACGAATGAGGTAATAAATGCTCCGACGGCTATCAATTCCCAGCCGCCGGCGCGGAAGGTTGCACCGAAACCGAATCCTGCACGGGTTCCAATTCCTGCCAGGAAGAAGACCAATCCGAGCTGACGAAGGACGAGGGACGCTCCGAACGGGATACTCCAGACGATTTTTCCGGTGCGTTCGATTTTGCCGAGAATGAGCGCCACGACCAGCGGACCGCCGGCAAATCCGAGCTTGAACGTGGCACCGTTCGGCAGCGGCAGCGGGATCATTCCGGCGATCACGCCCATGACCAGTCCAAGTGAAATGGAGAGAAAATCCGTTTCTGAGATTCCTTTGACCGAATCACCGAAGAGCGACCGTATCCGATTGAAGTTGTCTTCCCGCGTCACGACCCGTATGCGGTCGCCTAATTCCAGAATTGTGTCCGGTGAGGGAACAAAATCAACGTCACCGCGCCGGAGTCGAGTGATGGTTGCACCGAATTCCCGTTCCAACTGCAGTTCGTGAACCTTCTTCCCCGCTACCTTCGGGCTTGACACAAAAATGCGCTGGTAGTCTATTGCATCGTTGTCTCCTGACAACGGGACGGCCGACTCTTCGCCGAACAGAAGCCGTGCACGTTCCAAAGCGTCACTCGTTCCCACGGCCACGATCTGATCGTTCAAATCCAGCAAGATGTCCGGCGTGACGACGTGGACGGTATCCCCCTTCCGGATTCTGCTGAGGGCAAAGCCGGGCTGTCCAAGAAGCGCCAGTGCATCCTGCACTTTTTTGCCGACAACCGCAGGATTCAGAACATTGAATGTATGGCTATGGATAATTTGTGCTCCCGCTTCGTCCCGTCTCTGCTCCTCCTCTTTCGCAAAGTCAATCTTGAAGATCTTCGTAAAAACGAAAAACCAGAGAATGACACCGAGTACGCCAAAGGGATACGCCAGGCCATAGGATACCACCGGCGCACTGAGATAGGCGTCATAGAGATCCGGCGGAATCTTTCCCGCAAAGGATTTGACTGCTTCCACGCTCGCCGCAAGCGCAGGCGTATTCGTCAATGCACCGCAGAAGAGACCCACCATGTTGGGCGCCGGGATCCCGAGCAGTTTCCACAGCCCGAGGCAGAGAAGCGCTCCGGCAAGGATAATCATCGACGCAACGACATTGATACGGAATCCCCTTTTCTTGAATGATGCAAAGTAGCCGGGTCCTGATTGCAGACCGATCGCGTACACAAAGAGAGCCAGTCCTGTAATGTATATCGGTTCGGGGAGGGTTACTCTCTTGTCCAGAGCTCCGAAGGCAATGCCGACAAAGAGGACAGCCGCCACGCCGAGACTGAATCCCAAAATGCGGATGCTTCCGATCAAATAACCGAGTCCGATGACTACAAAGAGGAGAAGAAGCGGATTATCAGCAAGAAGGTTGATGATGGGCTGCATAGTTCATCACAGTGGGAATGAATTTTTAGTGATAGTGAAATACAGGACAATGTAAAAGGCATTCTGAACTACGAACGCATCAATTTCTTATAGCGTATTCGATGCGGCTGATCTGCCGCGATACCCAATCCCTTCCGGCGGTGTTCCTCATACTCGGAATAGTTGCCGTCGAACCATGCCACCTTACTCTCGCCTTCGAATGCAAGAATATGCGTAGCGATGCGGTCAAGAAACCAGCGATCATGGGAGATCACAACCACACATCCCGCAAAATTGATCAGCGCATCTTCGAGCGCACGGAGCGTATTCACATCCAGATCATTCGTCGGTTCGTCCAGCAGCAGCACGTTGGCTTCCTGCTTCAGGATTTTCGCAAGATGCACACGGTTGCGTTCGCCACCGGAGAGATTGCCGACGAGTTTTTGCTGATCCGTGCCGCTGAAATTGAATCGTGCCACATAGGCACGGGAGTTCACATCCCGATTCCCGATGTGCAGAATGTCTTCTCCGCCGGAGATTTCCTGCCAGATTGTTTTTTCCGGTTCCAGAGGACGGCTTTGATCGACGTAGGCCAGTTTCACAGTCTCGCCGACACGGATGACGCCGCTATCGGCTGTTTCCTGTCCGGTAATCATGCGGAACAATGTTGTCTTTCCTGCGCCGTTCGCACCGATGACACCGATAATGCCTCCGGGGGGAAGGACGAAATCCATCTCCTCATACAATACATTGTCGCCGTACGCTTTCGCCACCTTCTCCACCTGAATGACCACATCGCCAAGCCGCGGTCCAGGAGGAATGAAGATCTCCATTTCGTCGTCGCGCTTTTCCGATTGTTCGGCAAGCATCTTCTCATAAGAGGCGATGCGCGCTTTGCTCTTTGCATGCCGTCCTTTGGGATTCATTCGTACCCATTCGAGTTCGTGCGCGAGTGTGCGCTGACGCTTCGATTCTTGTTTTTCTGCTCCAGCCAGGAAGTATAGTTACCTTCGAAAGGAATCCCTTCCCCGCGGTCCAGTTCGAGAATCCATCCTGCGACGTTATCCAGAAAATAGCGATCGTGTGTTACGGCCAGCACGGTTCCTTTGTACTGCGCAAGATGCTGCTCCAGCCACGCCACCGACTCCGCATCCAGATGATTCGTCGGTTCATCGAGGAGAAGGACGTCCGGTTCCTGCAGCAGCAACCGGCAGAGCGCAACGCGGCGGCGTTCGCCTCCGGAGAGGATAGAGACTTTCGTTTCACCCGGAGGACAACGCAGTGCATCCATCGCCTGTTCCAGCTTGCTGTCGATGTCCCATGCACCAAGGTGATCAATTTTTTCCTGCAGATTTCCCTGCTTTTCCAGCAGCTTGTCGAAATCCGCATCCGGCTCGCCGAATCCGGCTGTCACTGCTTCATACTGTTTGAGCAGATCGATGATCGGTTGGACCCCTTCTTCGACTATTTCTTTCACCGTCTTGTCTGCATCCAGTTCCGGCTCCTGTTGAAGATAGCCGAAGGTAATTCCTTTTTGCGCGGTGATTGTACCGAGATAATCCTTGTCGACACCGGCGATGATGCGGAGCAGCGTACTTTTTCCGGCACCGTTCAATCCGAGAACGCCGATCTTCGCTCCATAATAGAAGGACAGATAGATGTCTTTCAGTACCTGACGGTTCGGTTTGTGAATTTTGCCGACGCCAATCATGGAGAAAATAATTTTAGTATCGCTCATGGTGTTCCTTCTGTCGATGATTTTTTATGTAGCGCGACTCCAAGGAGTCGCGACCAAATGCATACCGGGACAACGGCTCGATTCCACGGAATCGAGCTACAAATTGTTCTTCTTCAGCGCATTGAATTTCTTTTTCAGATCCTGCAGCGAGTAGGTTTGTTCCGGCTTTGGTGACGGTCCTTTTTCTTTCTTGACGCCCGGCGCCATTGCGCTGCCTTGCGATTTCATCGACAACGAGATACGCTTCAGCGCTTCGTTCACTTCCAACACGCGCACCTGCACAATTTGGCCGACCTTCACTACTTTTTTCGGATCGTCCACAAAGCGGTCGGAAAGCTGGGAGACATGCACCAAGCCATCCTGATGGACGCCAATATCCACAAAAGCGCCGAAATTGGCAACATTGGTGATTATTCCTTCCAGCACCAGTCCGATCGAAAGGTCTTTGATTTCCTTGATTCCTTCATTGAACGTGGCATATTTGAACTCCGCCCGAGGATCACGTCCCGGTTTTTTGAGCTCGGCAATGATATCACGCAGCGTGGGTTCACCGACAGTCTTCGTCACATATTTTTTCAAATCGAGGGCGGTTGTTTTGTCACCATGCTTCGTAATTTCTTCCAGCGGAATGTTCAAGTCCTTCGCGATTTTTTCCACAATCGGATAGCTTTCCGGATGAACGGCCGTATTGTCCAGCGGATTGTCGCCGCCGCGGATACGCAGGAATCCTGCCGATTGCTCGAATGCCTTCGGTCCGAATTTCGGGACGTCCAGCAGCTCGCGCCGGTTACGAAACGCACCCCGATCATTCCGGTAGGCAACAATATTTTTTGCCACACCTGCATTCAGTCCCGCAACGTAGCTGAGCAGTTCTTTGGATGCAGTGTTAAGATCCACGCCGACGAAGTTCACACAGCTTTCGACAGTCTCGTCCAGTTTTTTCTTCAGCAGTTTCTGATCGACGTCATGCTGGTATTGTCCAACGCCGATGGACTTGGCGTCGATCTTCACCAATTCTGCGAGCGGATCCTGCAGACGACGGCCGATGCTGACAGCACCGCGGACAGTTAAATCCTGATCGGGAAATTCCTCACGCGCCACATCGCTGGCGGAATAGATCGATGCCCCGGATTCATTGACGATCACTTTGACCGGTTTCTTCTTCATGCCTTTCAGCACTTCGCCGATGAAGGCATCCGTCTCGCGCCCGGCTGTTCCGTTGCCGATGGCGATCAATTCGATGCCATGCTTTTCCAGCATTCCCAGGATTGCAGTTCCCGCACGAAGACGTGCATCTTCCGACTGGTGCGGAAAGACCGTTTGATACTCAAGAAATTTCCCCGTTTCACTGATCGCCACCACTTTGCATCCCGTACGGAATCCGGGATCGACCCCCAGCGTCGGCTTCAATCCCGCAGGACTGGAAAGAAGGAGCTGGCGCAGATTTTCCTCAAACGTTTTTATTGATACCAGATCGGCGGCGGCCTTTTTCTCAAGGCGCACTTCTGCGATGAGCGTCGTTCTCATCAAACGTTCGAAAGCATCCTTCAGCATCGGACGCAGAAATTCGCGCACGCTCTCTGCGCCGGAGTGCACTTCCTGTTCTTCGAGATATGCCTGGACGTGGTTCTCATCAAAGACCAAGTCGAATGCCAGTACCTCTTCTTTTTCTCCGCGGCGCAGTGCCAGCATATTGTGAGGCGCGATGTCTTTCACTTTTGCTTTGTATTCCCGGTACATTTCAAATTTTGTAGTCCCGGGTGCAAAGGAATCGAACACGCTGGAAGCAAACACTCCTTCTTCAAGGAAATAGGCACGGAGATGGGCGCGCAGTTCTGCCTTTTCCGAAACTTCTTCTGCAAGAATGTCTGCCGCACCCTGCAGCGCCTCTTCCGGAGTTGTAACCCCTTTTTCTTCAGATACGTAGGCCGCTGCCTGAGCGAGCAGATTGACCCGTTTGGCAGTCGGCACATTCTTCTCTTTTATATAGAGCGCGAGCGGTTCCAATCCTTTTTCCCGCGCAATGGTAGCACGCGTGCGCTTTTTCGGCTTGTAGGGAAGATACAGGTCTTCCAATTCATTCTTGAGGAGTGTCGCTTCGATCCTTGCTTTCAATTCATCGGTCAGCTTTCCCTGTTCTTCAATTGATTTCAGAATTGCCGCCTTGCGGTCTTCAAGTTCGGTGAGATATGAAAAGCGATCAAACAAATCCCGCAGCTGCATTTCATCCATTTCACCTGTTTGCTCTTTTCGATAGCGGGCGATGAACGGAATCGTTCCCCCGTCAGCGGCAAGAGCCAATGCATGTTCCACCTGAAATGGTTTGAGAGTTAGTTCTTCAGACAAGATGCGGCAGACAAGATGCGGAGTACATCAAGCATTATTCGTGCTGCTCCCGGGAAAAGGCAAAAGTGAAAAATAGAGAGAGCAAAGATTTAACAATCGAATGTTCATTTCCAATTTACTTTTGTAATTGCTAACCGTGTAGAAAAGAAAAATATTTGCCACAGAGGCCACAGAGACAAAGAAGAGAACACAGAGAAACGTATGAGAATTTTTACCTTTTACCTTTTCACTTCAGAAATCCGCCGGCAAAAAGCTCCGGAGGAGCGCACTATGTGTAGAAAAACATAGTGATCCTTCGCGCTCAACGTTACATCAAAAATAAAATCGCGACACCCGCAACGGCTATGAATGCACCAATCACCGCTTTGCTCGACAGCCGCTCTTTATAAATAACTCGAACGAGCGGCAGCATAATAATCGGCACCGTGGCTATCAGCGTGGCTGCAATTCCGACGTCTGTATAGGCGACCGCCAACAGGCTGGCTGTGATCCCCAAAAAGGGACCCAAAATCGAACCCACAATAGTTGCCCTCAATGCCCGTCTGTCATTTCGAAAGACCTCCAGCGGCTTCTTATAGTGCCGTGACATCATCGCCACCGGCAGCAGGATGATGGTGGCGGAAACAACTCGAACCGCCGCCGCGACAAATCCATTGATGGGTCCTTCATTAAAAGCCATCTTGCCGAAAATCAACCCAGCTCCTTGCCCGATTGCCGCCAGAAAACCATACAGGAGTCCTGCACCCGAAATTGTCATGCGCACACTTGATCTGCCGCTTTGTTCGAGCACAACAAAAAATATTCCCGCCAGCGTCACGGCGATGCCGAGGATTCCCCACGCTGACAATCGTTCGTGGAGTACGAAATAGGCGAGCACCGCCGCAACCGCCGGAGACGCTGACATGAGAAGCATTGTAATGCGCGCACTGTTGTACCGATAGGCACGGAACAGAAACGTATCGCCAAAAACCAGTCCGAACATACCACTGACAATGAGATAGCTGAACTGCGATGTCTTCAAAAACACGTCAAGCCGGAACACAACCACGGTCAATGAGAGCAGTACAGCAGCAAACAATAGACGCGTCATGTTGACATAAAAAGACCCGACCCTTTTTGTGGCGTCGGCAAACGCCAGCGAACTCCCCGACCACAAAACGGCTGTTGTCAATGCACTGATTTCACCGAACACGGGGAGACTCCTTGGATTCTACGCAGCGAGAGACGAGATGAATTATGAATTAAGAATTATGAATATCGATTTGAAGCATCCTGATTTCATCAGCAGTACCTTCAACCATAATTCGAGACTTCTAGAAAACTCATGCATGCCTGTCATTCTGAGCACTTCGGCGAGTTTACACTGAGCGCAGCCGAAGTGCTCAGCACAAGCTCCGCGAAGAATCCATCTACTGTTTTCAGATCACAATGATGGATTCTTCGTCGCGAAGTTTATCCCGCCGTAGGCGAACGACTCAGAATGACAATCCTCGGGAGTTTTTCAGAGGTCTCAATTCTTAATTCGTAATTGAATTTGGGGCAGGGGAACCGCAGCGCACAGCTCAGACCGTCACTTCCATTCCTTCCGCAGCACCGAAGCATTCAACCGAGCTTCCAAGTGCGGTAATCTGTGCGTTGGCAGACGTGACCATCCCATCGATGAACGCATCGTCATGAAATGGATCGTGGTGAAACAACGCAAGCTTTCCGACATGGGCCGCAACCGCCGTGTTGACACAGAAATCAAGCGGTGTGTGCCCCCATCCTTTCTTATACTGATATTCTTCCGAGGTAAATTGCGCATCGCCGATATACAGATCTGCTCCATCAATAAATTGATTCAATTTCTCATCCAGAAAGCGTGGAAATCCCACCGGACCGGTTTGCGAATCGATCTGCGGCAGCGTAAACTCATACGGCTCGTTATCCGTTGCGTACACGATACTCGAACCCTCATGAGAGATTTTGTATCCCAGACACATGGCCGGATGATTCAGATACATGAAGTCAATCGAGACGTTGCCCACGCGCATCGGCTCGCGGATTTCCTGAATGACAATATTGGATCCCATATCGTTTAGCGCTATCGGATGATAGTCGGAATCCAACTGTGTGCGGAAAATCTGCTCCAGCGAACGGGCACGCCCCGGAGGGCCGTAGACCAGGATGCGGTGTTGCTTCTGGTATGCAGGGATGAAAAACGGAAAGCCTTGAATATGATCCCAGTGGGTATGGCTGATGAACAAGTGAATAGTGATCGGCTGTGATGTGAATTCATTCAGCAGCTCAATCCCGAGTCCGCGCAGCCCGGTTCCGGCATCAAAAACAAAAATATCGCAGCCGGCACGCACCTCCATACACGGAGTGTTCCCTCCGTACTTCATCGTCGCCGGTCCCGGCGTTGCTATCGATCCTCTTGTACCCCAGAACCGTGCTTTCATGCAACACCCGGATTTTTCTTTTGATACGCGGCTTCGATTGCGCGCACCAAATCATCCAATTCGAACGGCTTCACCAAATAGACGTCCCCTCCCAATTCCATCGCTCTATCAATATCGGCCTTGTACGACTTTGCCGATGTAAAAACAACGGCCGTCCGTGCCAGTTCCGGCAGCTCCCGCAATTTGGCACACACTTATGAGAATTGTTGGTTTCATAGTGTTGACTAAAAAGCTATGAATTCGGCTGCCAAAAAGCAAATCCAAGTTTGTGGCCATGGTCACAGCAGGGAGACGCTCAAGTTCAGGGCAGTGATCCCGTCTGCGATCTGTCAGAAAGGATAGAACGAACTGATGTCATCAGTAGAACAATTTCCAATAGAAAATAATTCTCTCCCTCCGACCAAATCATTCCAATGCAAATCAGGGCGTGTGAAAACCATGGAGTTAGTCATTGCGAGGCGTTTTCTGCCGAAGTCCACAGGATGCCATACAACGCACAATCTTGCTTTTTTGTTCAAAAATGAAAGATCGCCACGTCGCGGAGTTTATCCCGCTCAGAGCGGACTCCTCGCGATGACTTCGCTGCAAGTTTTCACACAGTCTGAAATACTTCAGAGCACGAATCTATGCCTTGCCATTCAGAACAGACTCTGTTACATTAAATACATGTTTTCATTCACCAATATTCAGATTTCATGAAACGATTGATATTGCTTCTCTTGGGACTCACAACCGCTCTTCCCGCTCAACGGTCGTACATGCCTGCTTCCGATTACCTCCGCATACCATCGCATGCAATCCCCTATGTCGATAGCTGCGCGAAATTCTGGATGAACGTCTATGACCCCGCACTTGGCGGCTACTGGACGAACGTTGACAGTATGGGGCATGTCATCACGTCATGGGGCACAAATAAAAACATGATGAGCCAGACGCGCGACGCCTACGGATTCACCAGAGCGTTTCAACTTACCGGCAATGCTGAATATCTGACGTATGCCCAACGTGCTCTGGATTTCATGTATGGAAGTGCGTGGGACAAAAGTAATGGCGGCTGGTTGGATAACGTCAGCAAGAGCGGTACGCCCGGCACACCGGCAGAGAACAAGTCGGCATATAATCAGCACTACGCGATGCTCGGCATGACGGCATTCTATGA
>JAPLFO010000112.1 GCA_026390635.1 Ignavibacteriales bacterium | reverse complement strand
ATCATCCTTTCCGCTGCTCTGCGTGCCGGTATATCGGAGAGCTTTTCACTGACGGGGAGTGTGCTTGACCGGGAATCCGGGCGTTCCCTTCCGGGGGCGAATGTCTTCCAGCCCATGACCACGCATGGTACCGTGACGAACACCGATGGCAAATTTCGGATCCTGGTTTCCTCCGGCGGCAGTGTCGTGGCTTCGTTGCTCGGATACAGGTCTGATACGCTGAAGGTTTCCGGCCGCGAGCCGATGAATGAACTTATCTTTCGACTTGAGCCGTCAATGGTTCTGGTTCCGGGAATCACGGTTTTCTCCGATGCTCCCAATCCAGCCGATGTGATAATGCAGCGTGTCATAGAGAGGAAAAAGGGGCTGGGGAAATTTCTTGACTCATACAAGTTTTCGGGTTATATAAAGACAACGTTTGGCGCTGCCGTTCTAAAAAGCATCGTAACGGGGGATAGCGCTCGTGTCGCCCCAGATTCCCTTTTTTACTCTCTGGTCTTTGAAACGATGACCAACGGATATTGGTCTGCCCCTGATCGACTGAAAGAGGAACTGGTATCCCGGCGTCAGCCTAAATTGATCCCGCCCGAATTCAATCTCTTCACTGCGCTTCGTTCGCCCAGTGTCCTCTCCGACGAAATCCTGATCATGGATCGCTTGGTTCCATCTCCCACTGCGCCGGATGCATTCGATTATTATCAGTTCAGAATTCTCGATACCATCGCCGACGGATCTCGAGCTGTTTGGAAAATCGGCATCATACCGCGTTTGTATCATGAGCCGCTTTTCCGGGGTACGCTGTGGGTCGAAGACGGCTCATTTGATATCTGCAAAGCGTCTCTGGCTGGGAATGAACAGTTGCTGAGGCCTGCTATTCACTGTTCCGGGATTGAGCAACAGTTTTCTCGCTTTCGCGATTCAATCAGTGGGAAGGCGTTCATCATGCCGCTGGAAACACGAGTGCGATACGAGGTCACCAGTTTCCGGAAAGGGAGGGCAGGGGAAGATTCGGCGCTGATTGCTATTTCACAAATCTTTCTCTATTCAGACTATCGATTCAATCCAATCCTGTCGTCTGATTTCTTTGATGAGATCCGTGTTTTCGTTCTTCCAACTGCAGACGATGGAGATACGACCCTCTGGGATCAACGCCAAAGGATTCCACTGACGGCAGTTGAACAAAGAACAATTGGCAGGCTCGACAGTTTGGCGGATCATCCGACAACAGCGTCCATCGCTCTGCGGTTCATGATGGTAGCGCCCATTTTCCTGGCAAAGTCGCCGTTCACGGAAGTATACGACTATTATCACTTCAACAGAATTGAAGGATCCTACATCGGAGGAGGCCTCACGTCGAACCGTCTGTTTTCTTCAACGCTGTTGACCATGAAGGCGGGCTATGGGACCGCAAATCAGCGATGGTCGTTTTTGGGGGAAGCAGAACAATATTCCTCCGGACGGCGTCGACATTCTATCGGTGTTGAAGTTCATCGCCGGCTGGAATGCACCGATGCAGGATCAGCACTGTCTGCCTGGACGCCATCGTTGATGAGTTTGCTCTTCAAAGACGATCCCGCAGACTATTTCGAGACCGATGGATGGACGCTGTTCGCCCGAACACGTGTAATTCCGAGAGTAGAATTCGAAGTGCGTTTTCTCGCTGAACGCCACCGTTCGGTTCGGGTCGGAACGGAGTTCAGTATTTTCAATCGTTCGGCCTCGTATCGAATCAATCCTCCGATTCAGGACGGCCTCCTGCAAAGCGTCACCTTGCGATGGAAATATGACTCGAGGGACTACTTTGATTTCGGATTGTTCAAGTCACCCGATGTCTCCCGGCGAAGTTGGCAATGCGAGGCGATCTGCGAATTGGCATCAAAAAGACTGATCGGCGGCGACTATTCATTCGTGAGGACAACTGCGCAGTCCGAATGGAATCTACCCGCCTACGGCAATACTTTGCTGAACATTAAGATGCGGGCCGGTTGGTCGTGGGACGTCCTGCCTCCTCAACGGCTTTTTGATCTCGTCGGTGCCGGTACCGTGCTTGTACCGGATTGGGGATTCAGCGCTCTCCGCACAAAGGAATTCTCCGGAGATAAATGCCTCTCCCTCTACATAGAGCACAATCTGGGGAATGTCTTTGCCAAGTGGCTGGGTCTTTCTCTATTGGAGGACTATACTCTTTCAATCATGGGAGGTGGCGGGTGGTCGGACATTTCGTCTGCATCCCGCAGGATTCTCATGTCTCCGCTTCAGACCGCTAATATTGTCTACTGGGAGGCTGGTTTCGGCGTCGGAGGCTTCTTTGATGCTCTTCAACTGGACTTCACCTCCCGTCTGACGCATCTATCAGGCGGCGGAGTGACGATATCTTTGCGCACCTCTTTTCTCTAAAAAGTCGCAAATAAAAATTTGAATCAGACTCCGAGCGGGGCTCGAATTCGCCTGCCAACGCATCCGAGAGCTCAAGCAGAGTGGACAATACCGATACGATTTGCGGTCCACAATCCTTCCCTGGGCTGAATACGTCCTCCTTTAAAAACTCCAAAATCGTGGAATTGCCTGCATTTTTGAAACTTTTTGCCTATCTTACCGTTTACTACTGAATGTACCATTTCGCAAAATCTGAATAATTCTCGGAGTTTTCCTATGAATAGGTTGCTTTCCCTCGCGCTCAGCTTCTTTTTGTTCTCGATGCTTTCCGCCCAGACGGCTTCGGAGAAAACGATGACCCTGCAGCAGGCTATCAACGCCGCGTTGCAGAATAACTATAGTGTCATATCGGCTCAAAACACTTTGGAATCCAACAAAGCCGGGGTGATGGCTTCGTATGGCCGATTCATGCCCGCGGTTTCGGCGTCCGTCGGTTGGGATGGCCGCGATATGTCATATCCCGTCGGAAGCGTGAATTCGAAAAGTGCGTCAGCCGGAGTGGGCGCCAATGTAACACTATTTGATGGTCTCTCGAACACAGCCGGCCTGAGCAAGTCGAGAGTTGCCGTTGGAGCGAGCGAGCAAGATTTGTTCCGTGCGAGGCAGTTAATGGTATTGCAGACCCAACAGAGCTACTTACAGGTTCTGAGGAATAGATCGCTTCTTGCTGTTGCACAGGAGAATCTGAAGCAGAGCATGCGGCAGCTGGATCGTATTGTAGAATCCAACAAGGTGGGTGCGGTTGCGATAGCAGACGTCTATCGCCAGCAGGCAACAACGGCGAGAGACGAACTGGCAGTTATTCAGGCGCAAAGCGCATTTGACAATTCGAAGGCTGATCTTCTCTATCTCCTCGCACTGGATGTCACACAAGATTATGATTTTGCCGACGAATGGATTACGAGCGAAATTGGCAAGCTCGAGGCACCGGACGCGAGTCAGCAAAATGCCGATGTCAATGCCATGATGGATGAGGCGCTTCAGGCACGTCCGGATTATCAATCGGTGCTTCTCCGAAAGAGCAACGCTGAAAGCGACATTACCATTGCGCGAAGCGGTCATATGCCGAGTCTCTCTGCCAACGCAGGCTACTCGATGGGAAACACTACCTTTTCAAATATCTCAGATGTCAAGACGTGGAGTTATGGATTGTCGCTGAGTATTCCGATCTTCAATGGTTTCCAGACAAGCACCAGGGTTCAGTCGGCAGAACTCGCGCTCGACAATGCACAGCTGATTGTTGATCAAACACGGCGGCAGGTGCAGAAAGATTTGAAAAAGGCGGTGCTCGATCGGGATGCTGCCAGAAAAAAAGTCGATGTATCGAAAAAGGGTGTCGTCTCTTCTCTGGAAGATCGGAAGACCGCTGAGGAACGCTATTCACTGGGAGCAGGGACGCTTCTCGATCTTCTGGTGGCAAATTCAAACTATGTTTCAGCGGTGAACGACAAGGTGAACGCAGAGTACGATTATCTTCTGGCGCAGCAGCAACTCAAGTTCGCCATCGGCAAAGACAAGTACTGACATTCTCTCATAGGAGTGATTATGGCTGCAAATAGCAAATCGAAAAAGAAACTTTTTATCTTCGGGGGTCTTGGCCTGTTGGTGATCGTCCTGGTGCTTGTTGTTCTCTTTGGCAGCAAGCGAGAAAATGTCGTCACAATCCAGACCGAAAAAGCTACCCGACGCACCATTACGCAGATCGTGACCGCATCGGGAAAAATCCAACCGGAAACGCAGGTAAAGATCAATGCCGAAGTGAGTGGTGAGATCATCGGCCTTCCGGTGAAAGAGGGTCAGCGAGTCCGTCGCGGGGAACTACTTGTCAGAATTAAGCCCGACCAATACCAGGCACAGGTGGACCGTGCAGACGCGGGACTTACTTCCTCAAAAGCATCCCTTTCGCTGCAGACTGCCAATCTTGAAAAGGCCCAATCGGAATTCAAACGCGCGGAAGAACTTTTCCAGAAGAAGTTGACGTCTGAGCAGGAATTTATTTCGGCAAAGACCGCTTTGCAGGTCGCAAAATCTCAGTACGAATCTGCGAAAGCAGGCGTGGCTCAAGCGCAGGCATCACTGCGGGATTCCAAAGAGAGTCTCGCAAAGACATCGGTCTATTCGCCTATGGATGGCGTTGTGTCACAACTCATTTCCGAGGCGGGTGAACGTGTCAGTGGGAGCAGTTTTATGCAGGGGACCGAAATCATGACAATCGCCGATCTATCCATGATGGAAGCGCGGGTCGACATCGGTGAGAATGACGTTGTTATGATCTCTGTCGGCGACACGGCGCGCGTCCAGGTTGATGCATATGCAAATAGGAAATTCAAAGGAACTGTCTCGGAAATTGCGAACACCGCCAAAACGAAAGGTGCTGGATCCCAGGACGAAGTCACCAATTTCGAGGTAAAAATTCGCATCGTTGACAAAGACGTTGTCTTCCGGCCGGGTATGTCCATGTCTGCCGATATTGAAACGGAAACGAAAAAAAGTGTGCTGTCAATTCCTATACAGAGCGTAACAACGCGAGTTATGAAACCCAAAGAAGGAGAAAAACCAAAACAGGGTGACGGAGTCGCAACCGCCGCGGCAAAGGGGGCAGAGGGCACGCAGTCAGAAAAGCCCAAGGAAGTGGTTTTTGCAGTGGATAATGGCAAGGCGAAGGCGCTTCCGGTGAAGCGCGGTATCAGCGACGATTTATATGTCGAGATTCTGGATGGTGTCACGGATCAATTGGAAGTCGTCTCCGGCAGCTTTAAGGCAATTAACCGCGATCTCGAAGACGGCGCTCTGGTGAAGATCGACAATACCCAGAAGCGTTTCGGCATGGCGAAAAAAGAAAACTAAGAGCTCTATGAAAATGCCGATCCGCCTGAAGTTACCTGTTCTCCTGATGTTCGTCATAGCGTCGTCATCATTCGCGACTGCGCAATCCACGAACGACGGAGTGAAGCTCTTTGAAGCGAAGAAATATAAAGATGCGCTGGCTTGCTTTGAAGCCGTCGTCGGCAAAAATAAGAAAGACGCGGAAGCATGGAGCTACCTGGCAGCAATCCATCTGCGCAGGGAGTTCCGCGATATCGACAAAGCAGAAGATGAGATTGATGAGGCGATAGATTTGCAGGAAAATGTTTCACGGTATCACCTTATCAGAGGCCAGGTTCTCGGAGTCAAGGCGCAATTGTCCGGGATGTTGAAAGCGGCAATTGTTGCTCCCAAGGTGAAGAGCGCATTTCTTCGTGCCGTCGAACTGGACCCGAAATCCGTTGAGGCGCGGCAGGGTCTCTTCAGCTATTACCTGATGGCGCCAGGTGTCATGGGGGGAAGTGAGGAGGAATCACTTACGCAGGCTAAAGAGATCAGCATCCTTGATCCCTACCAAGGCCACATGGTGCTTGCCTCATATTACCAGAAAATGAAAGATCCGGCCAAGGTGGAAAATGAATTTCTCCAGGCTATTGCACTCGATCCCCAGAAGTCGGTTGCATACAACCGGCTCGGAAACTACTACCGTGATCAAAAACGATGGGACGATGCGCTGCGTCAATTTCGGAAAATAACAGAAATCGATCCTCAGAATCCATCCGGACTGACAGGACAAGGCGATGTCTATGCCGGGAAAGAAAACTATAAGGAAGCGACGGAGAAATACCTTGCGGCGCTTGCGGTGGACAAAACATACAGTCCAGCGATATATGTGCTTGCCCTGAGTTATGAAAAGCAGGGTTTGAAACAGAGAGCGAAAGAGACCTATCAGTGGTTCCTCACAATCGAGCAGAAGGGTTCGCGGGCTGAGACGGCGGAAAAGAAAATCAAAGAACTGAACTAATGGAATCGGAGTACCATCCATCATGAACGTCATCAATATCAAGAGTATCCGCAAGACCTATATTATGGGAACAGAAGAGGTGCACGCCCTCGTCGACGTCTCTCTCTCTATCGATCGCGGCGAGTATGTGGCCATCATGGGGCCTTCCGGTTCCGGAAAATCAACCCTGATGAATATGCTTGGGTGCCTGGATACTCCCACGTCCGGTCTGTATGAATTTAACGGTGTCAATGTCAGCGAGATGAATGACAACCAACTGGCAAGAGTAAGAAATAAGGAAATTGGATTTGTCTTTCAGACGTTCAATCTCATTCCGCGTTCGGATGCTCTGCATAATGTGGAACTACCGTTGGTATATGGCGGGGTGAATGCTGCCGACCGGAAGCGACTGGCTCGTGAGGCATTAACCCATGTCAATCTGGCTGACAGAATGCATCACAAACCGAATGAACTTTCGGGCGGTCAGCGTCAGCGTGTTGCTATTGCGCGAGCCCTTGTGACAAAGCCGTCCATCATTCTCGCCGATGAACCGACGGGAAACCTGGATACGAAGACCGGCGACGACATCATGGCATTGCTTGAAGAACTGCACCTCCAGGGAAATACGATCATCCTGGTGACGCACGAGGAATATATTGCGGAGCATGCCCATCGCATCATCCGTCTCCGCGATGGCAAGGTAGAGCGCGACGAGCATGTTGATAAAAGGGTTGTACCCAAAATTGAAGAACCGGTCTGAGATGCCAATGAAGCTTGCTGATTTTACATATGAAGTGCGCGAGGGACTGGGTATTTCCTTCCAGGCTATTCGTGCGAACAAAATGCGCTCAGTGCTGACCACGTTGGGCATTGTGATCGGTATTTTGTCTGTGACTTTGATGGGCACGGCAATTGAAGGGCTCTCGAGAGGTTTCAATGAGAGCATTGCCAAAATCGGAGCTGACGTGCTGTATGTCCAGAAATGGCCGTGGTTTGGAGGCGAGGACTGGTGGAAGTACCGAAATCGGAAGAAGATAGACTACAGCAACTTCAAGGCAATTGAGAAACAGGCGACCCTCGTCAAAACGGTATCTCCGGCTGCCTGGACAGTTGTGCCGGTGAAGTATAATGGACGGAGTGGCAGTACCGTTTTCACCATCGGATCGAACCATCTGTATCTTGAAACAGGCGGAATGTCAATGGATATGGGACGATTCTTCTCCCAAGCGGAATCCGATGGTGGGCGTCCTGTCGTTGTGCTGGGATATGGAGTGGCGGAGAATCTTTTCCCGCGCGAGAATCCCATTGGACAAAATCTTCGTGTCGGAAATAGCACATTCAGGATTGTCGGCGTGGTCGAAAAACAGGGAAGTTTTCTCGGAGACGAAAGCGCTGATAACAGAATCGTCATCCCTATTGAAGCATTTTTTCAGAAGTTCGGAGGGAATCGCGGTATTCAAATCTCTGTTAAAGCCGCGGACATAAAGAATCTTGAAGATACGAAGGAGGAACTGCGAGGGATACTGCGAAAAGCACGCCGCGTCGCTCCGGGGGCGGAGGATGATTTCTCTATTAATCAGCAGGATCTTATTATTCAGAAATTCAATACGATTGGCGGTGTCGTGGCGGGTATCGGCATTTTTATTACGGCCCTCTCGCTGTTTGTCGGAGCCATCGGTATTATGAATATCATGTTTGTATCTGTGACGGAACGGACAAAAGAAATCGGCATACGAATGGCCATCGGGGCACGGAGAGGAACCATCCTGCTTCAGTTTCTTATTGAAGCCGGCGTTCTGAGTCTTATGGGAGGAATCATTGGAGTCATCATTGCTTATCCCCTGAGCCTGTTGATTAATCAGGTACTGCCGACATCAATGCCGCTCAGCGTTGTCGCTGTTGCGTTGCTGTTGTCGATCCTGGTAGGCATGATTTCCGGTTTTCTGCCTGCGAACCGTGCATCGAAACTCGATCCGGTTGAAGCCCTGCGCTACGAATAAACAAGATAGTTGAGTCTATGCAAATTACTGAGAGTCTTGGGATGGCGGTCACCGCCATCAGATCGAATAAACTACGGGCAGCATTGACGTTGCTGGGCATCGGTGTGGGTGTTTTTTCCATTATCGGTGTGATGACCGCCATGGGAGTATTGCAGAACGCAATTCAAAGCGGCCTCAGCGATCTGGGAGCCAACACTTTTCAGATCCAGAAATTTCCCGCGATGAGCTTCGATCACGACCACTTTAAGTATCACAACAGGAAGAATATCACGTACGAACAGGGTGAGCTCTTTCAGAGCAAAATGCCCCTGGCCAAGAACATCGGGCTCGAAACGCATTTTGGTATCAAACAAATTGTCTACGGTAAACTGAAGACGAATCCCAACGTCGGTCTGGTGGGAGAAACTGAGGAAGGATTCCCGACAAATAATTGGACAATCAAAGACGGGCGGGCGTTCACTTCTCAGGAAGTAACGAATGGAGCATATGTCTGTGTGCTGATGCAGCAGATTGTGGACAAGCTATTCCCGACAGGATCGCCTATTGGTGAGGAAGTGCGGGTGGATGGTGTCCGGTACCGCGTCGTCGGTACGATCGAACCCAAAGGCTCGGCGCTCGGTGGAGGACAGGACAATCAACTGATCATTCCTATCACGACCGGCATGCAGCAATACGGCAAACTGCGCTCGATAAATATTATGGTGCAGACAACTGATCCTCAGGCGCAGGAAGCTGCCATTGAAATGTCCCGTTCGCTATTGCGCACAATCCGGAAAGTGGCTCCGGGTGCCGATGATGATTTCGAAATATTTTCGAACGATTCACTGATCAAACAATTTAACGACCTGACATTCATCGTGAAGATGGGAGCGGTGGGTATCGCATGCATTGCGCTGCTTGCGGCCGGCGTGGGAATCATGAACATCATGCTGGTGTCTGTGACCGAACGGACGAAAGAGATCGGCATCCGAAAGGCGCTGGGAGCAACAAAGACGAACGTACTCACACAGTTTCTCAGCGAATCGGTGATCTTCAGTCAAATCGGGGGTGTGATTGGCATTATTTCGGGTTCGCTCCTTGGCAATGTGCTCGCACTGATTATGAGCGCGCCACCAATCATGCCGTGGAATACAACGGTGGCGATTCTCCAAACGCCGTTTCTGGACTTTACGGCGCTGGAGATGAATATCGTTTCTATTCTGTTTTGTTCGTTGATCGGTATTGTCTTCGGCGTATATCCTGCCTGGAAGGCCGCGAATCTCGATCCTATCGAATCGCTGCGCTACGAATAGTTTTTCCGCAAATTACCTGGCCGCAATCGGTGAGCGTCATAGCTCGCGTTGCGGCTAGTTTGCTTTTAGGAATTCCGCTTGGGATTGGGCTGAGAGTGCCGGTGTGTCGGCGTAGCGTTTGACAATTCCCAGGTACTTCTTGAAAAAATCCGACGGGCCGAGTGCTATCGACTCTGCCAGCGCTTTTCTGCCGAGCCGCGTATCTATCTGATAGGCGATAAGCAAACCGGCCGCTGCTCCATAATTCTTCTCCATCGATCCCGAAAGATTTGCGTTCAATGCCAACTCACGTGCCCGTTGTGGCGGTGTTGCCGGATCAAGAAGTTCATCCAGGGCACTGTTGAGGATTGGGATCGATTGATGCAGCCGGGTAAGAAACTGCTGGGGAAATGTTCCACCGAAAACTTCCTGCATGGACAAATAGTATGCAATTCCTTCGTTTTGTACAAGCTCCGAGATTGAAGAGAAATATGTCTCTCCGGTATGAATTTTCTGCCAACGCGGCGACTCGTTTTGATAGTTGCTAAAGACGGCATGAAATGCTTCGTGAGCCAGAGTGCTCATCACCTCTACAAAACGCGATTGAGTGTCGCCGTAAAGCTGGGCCGATCGGGTGAGATTGACCACGATGACAGGTGTTCCCATTCCTTCGCCGACAAAGACGGGTGTATCGCCATTCCAAGCGATACGCCGGACGTACGCGGATGCGTTCTCATGTCCCATCGCGACAAAATAGACCGGGATCGTTGTTGTGACCGTAGCATCCTCCGGAAAAAACTGACGAATTGTTGCAAGCACCCGCCGGTCGAGCTGGCGGCGCTTGCACTCCAGCAGAAGGGCATTCACATCCGAAAAACGCCGCTGGGTTTCATTCAATCCGAAGAGATCGTCCGATATCGAGAAATGCGCTTTGAAAGACTCCAGATGTTTGACGAAAGCCTCCGGCGGAACCTCGCGCCGTGCCAGCACCATGCTGGTGGCGGCAGCGATTCTGTTACCACGCAATTGAGCGCAGCGCCGGACATTACCTTCTGATCCTTCAAAAAGGCTGACGAGATTGTCGGCTGAAGAGAAGTCCAATTGGAGTGAAACATTGAATGCGTTCCATGATTGGGCCGTCATCGACGAACAATAGAATGCAATGAGAATACACGCACGTTTCATGAACTTGCCTGAAAAAAAATGGCGGTCAACCGGAAGGATGACCGCCATAATATACTCAATCGCGGCGACTATTTCGACCGACCCTCGAGTTCATCGGCAACCGCAGACGCATCGTACAGCTTGCGCATGCATTCGATAATGGCGGCTGTGTGAACAGACACTGCACGATTCTTTTCCTCGGAATAGAGGAATCGTCCGGGCAGGCTTTCGATGTTACCGTCAAAAATCAAACCGATGATTTCACCCTCTTTGTTGATCGTCGGCGATCCGGAATTGCCGCCGATGATGTCGCACGTGCTGACAAAATTGAACGGCGTTGCCAAATTCAGTTTTCCCACACCTTCCACGAAGCGTTTCGGGAGTTCAAAATCGCCCTTGTTCCCGAAACTGTATGCGCGATCGTACAAACCGTACATCGTTGTCAGAGCGGGCGCCTTTGTGCCGTTCATCGGATATCCTATCATGGTCCCATACGACAGGCGAAGCGTAAACGTCGCATCCGGGTAAGTGGATTTTCCATAAACCACGAAGCGGGCTTTCCCGATTGTTTCGCTCGCAGATGTGATAATGCCGGATACATTCGTCTCCGTCCATTTTCGGAGTTCATCTCCCATTGGAGCAATTTTTCGTGCAACGATGATCATTGGATCGGCCGATGCTGCGATTGCCTTTTCTCCGCCCTCCATCAGCGCTTTGCGGAATGCGGGATCTGCCAGTTTTGTGCCGGTCACAAGTTCTTTTGCAACAGCGGCAGGTCCTTTGCGGTCTAGGACTGCCTTAACGAAAGGATCGTCTGCTCCGAGCTGATCAAGCGCCTCCTGTAAACGGTCCGCCAACATGAGTTCATCAAGATCGGCATACACCGGTGCGGGGGAGAGGAGGCGGAACCTCGTCGAATTCAGATTAGCGTCCTGGTACTGCGGAAGACGTTCGCCATTGGGCTTCTTGGTTTCATAGGAATACCGCACAAGATTCAAGGCGAAACCGCCGAGACTGCCGGTCAATCCGCGATACGACGACTCTTTTGAACGGAGTCTGGCGCGATCGGACGCGATCGAGATGGAATCCCATGCCCAGGCGTAAGCCTTCTGCCATTCCGGATTTGCGTTGACGCGATCACGAAAATCTTTTTCCTCGGCCTGTTTCTTGGCAACGAGGTTCTTGTCCAGCAATCCTTCATATTCGCCGCCGAGTGCCTTCAGGCTGTTTTCGATGCCGAAGATCTGCGCCAATGCGCGACGTGATTGTTCGGAACCCATCGCGGCATATTTCTTCAACAGTTCGACTCGGTGACGAAGCGACTTCAGTATTTGCGGATAGGTGACATCGCGTTGTTGATTCAGCTGCGCCATCGTCTGCAGGCGGTTGGTGGAGCCGGGATGGCCGGAAACAAAAACAAGATCGCCTTCCGCTGCACCTTTGGAATTCCATTTCAGAAAATGCGCCGGCTTGATCGGCTTATTATTTTCGTACACGCGGAATATCGTGAAGTCGAGATCATAGCGGGGAAATGTGAAGTTGTCGGGATCGCCGCCGTAAAATGCAATTTGCTGCTCGGGAGCAATAACGAGGCGGACATCCGTATATTTCTTATACCGGTAGATCCAATATTCGCTGCCTTGATAGAAAGAGACGATGTCCGATTGCAGGCCGGTCTTTTCGGTGCTTTCTTTTGTCAATTGTGCGGCGGCGGCTTTGCGCGCATCGTACGCTTCCTTTTCCGTCATTCCCGGTTTGACGGCGCCCAGCACCTTTGCCGTCACATTTTCCATCGACATGAGCACATTGAGCTCAAGATCGGCGCACTTTACTTCTTCGGATTGATTGGCGGCATAGAAGCCATCCGCCACATAGTCCTTCTCTTTTGTGGAAATCTTCTGCAATTGTCCAAGCGCCACGTGATGATTTGTCAGAACGAGACCGGTGGAGCTGATAAATGAGCCTGAGCCGCCGTCATTGAATCGCACACTCGAGAGGCGGATATGATCCAGCCATTCCTGGGTAGGAGTGAAGCCGTATTTTTCTTTCAATTGCTTTGTCGGCGGATTGTCGAGAGTCCACATACCTTCATCGGCAAGTGCAGGAAGGACAAAAAGCGCCGAAAGCGCGAGAGCAAATACTGTGGTGAGGTGACTGCGTTTTACGTGTTGCATGGTTGTACTCCAGAGAGATATGAGAGAGTGAATTATGATTTCATTCGTTCGCCTTTTTCTTCCTCGGTGAAAATCCATCCGACGATCTTTCCAGGGTCGATTTCGTTGAAGTTGGCCATATATTCCCTATTGCGGAAGAATCGAGAGCTTGTTTCGCTCTCGGACAATTTATCTATGGTTGCCATCAACTCGGCGAAGCGACTTTTCCATTTTTCAAAATTTGAAACACGAAGGTCGACCCACCCGTTTGTTGCCCACAGATTGATGGACTTCTTGGTGACCGGCAGTTCGTTCTCTCCGCGGAAGGCGGGAATCTTGATCTCGTTCCCGCGCAACATAGTCTTTCCATCGGGCATAAGGATGGGGATGCCTATGGAGATGATGCGGGCTCGCAGGCGGGCGTCCGTCGAGATGATCTGCGCCAGTTTCTGCGAAATGCTTTTCGCTGATGATTTTACAACATTCCGTATAGAACCATAGCCCAGCTTGAGCAGATACGCCTCATAGAGCAGCTTGGACAGCCGCGGCGGACCGAGCATCTCGAAGGCGACGCTGTCGACATTGTTTTCTTTTTCGAGGAGTTTCATTTTGGCGAGAGCGCTCTGAAACATGAATCCGGCGCGGTACGTCGGTTCCAACGTGGCGTTATCCAACGCATTAATGATGTCGTGTCCTGTATTGCCGCCTCTGATTTCAAAAATAACATCTTGTGCAATTTCTTCCGGTGTCACATACTCCATCTGTCCCGGTGTTGAAATCGCTTCAAATTCTCCGCGTGAGAAAATTCCATTTTCGCCGGTATCGATGAAGACAGAGGATAGCTTTTCATTCAGCGGAATGCCGGGGGGGATATCCGGATGGAGCTGCAATCGTCCTTCCAGGGTGACACCTTTTTTCGGGGGGCAATCGTAGAGTTCGATGGGCTTGCCCTTTTTGGAGATAGTCCCGAAGCCGATCTTCTTCCATGCGATGGCTCCCGTGGGCTTGATCTCTTTGGTAATTGGTGCATCGGGCGTTCTTCCCATCAGGAAGAGCAGCAGCGTATGCGCTCCAGCCACCGAGGATTTGCTGAGGAGGACGCTGGATGGCTTTTCTTCGCTATGGGTGTACGGAATATTCAAACCCATTCCGCCCGTTCCACTGGTGCCGATCTTCACGTAAATACTGGTGCCGACTTCGTGCATGGACTTGTAGAAAATCTGCACATGGCGGATCAGCTGCGGAATGTAGAGCGTGCAAATCAGCCGTTCCGTCATTTCGTGCAGGGAATTCTTGGAGCCGGCGCGCGATGCCTTGATTTCCTTGACCACAGAACGAGCGCTCTGGAAGATATCCTGATACGCAATGCCGGTGGCAGAATTGACGGAATCGATCACAATGTCGGGTTTGTATTTTCTGAGAAGCTGGTAGAGGGCGAAGCGGCGTAGGACGGGTTCGGAGAGCTCGTCCAGTATGTCATCCATGTACTTGGTGCGTGTCACCGGATCGGCAAGAATATCCTCCCGGTTTGCGTCTTTAAATTCATGGCGTGTAAAGATGTTTCCCCACCACGGCACGAAGAAGTTTTTTCCAGCATCGGGGTATTCTTTCTCCATTTGGGCGACCGCATCACGCGCCTCGTTCTCTTTCAAAGAGGTGAGAATGATCCGCCGTGGGCGCTCCTCCATGAGTTTTCTGCACACTGCGGAGCCAACAAGGCCCCATCCGCCGAGCACAAGAACAGTTTTGTTCTTAATGTCCATATCAGGTACCTGCTACTGGATGATGTGAATGAATAGTTAGTGAAGACCGCCAAGATGTCCTTCAGGACTCAAGAGCATGCCGACGCCGTACGCGATGGCCGCAGTGAGAAGACCAACGAGGGTCATTTCAATGCCGCTACGCCACCAACTGCGGCCTGTGACAATGGTTTTAAGTGAGCCGACGAGGAAGTGTGCAACAGTGCTGACAACGAGACTGGCGACGACCGCCGGAGCCCCGCTCAGAAAGAGGAAGGGAACAACAGGTATGATGCCGCCCACAGCTGTCGCGGCAGTAGCAGAGAGCGCTTCCTTGAAAGGATTCGGAAACGATGCCGTGGAGAGACCGAGTTCTTCCTGAGCAAGCGTCTTCAGGAATTGTTCCGGCTTCTGCATCAGCCGCCCGGCCATCATGGAGGATTCTTCGGCAGAGAATCCTTTGAGTTGGTAAAACAGTTCGAGCTCTTCCCGCTCTTCTTCGGGGTTTTGCTCAATTTCCCTTCGCTCCCGCTCGATTTCGGCTTCATAGACTTCGCGTTCCGATTTTCGGGCGAGATATGCACCTGATCCCATGGAAAGAGCGCTCGCGAGCGTGCCGGCGACGCCGGCAACCCAGACGAGGTTGCTGCCGCCGGAATAACCCGCCATACCGGTGACAATGCCGAACACGGCGCCGAGGCCATCGTTGGCGCCATAGATCGCTTGTCCGATCCAGCCGCCGGTGTGTCCCGAATGCCATTTTTCTTTCTTGAAAATGGATTCGAGTCGCTGATCGGGACGTTCTTCGGCCAACTCAGACTCAAGAACCTTTGCGTGAACCCGCTCCTCCTTCATGATGCCGCGAAGGAGCTCTGCGGTTTCACCGGCATTTAGTTCCGCCTCATTCTTATAGTTGTCAGTATGAAGGTCTTCTGTTTCCTCCAACCGCTGTATAGCATTTGCTGTGCCGCTCTGGATCATCAACCATCGTTGAACTCTCCGGAATAGCGATTCTTCAAAGGACGGAATCGCTCCGCCTAACACCCGGAGACGATCTTCGATCTTCCGGGCATGGACTTCCTCCGCATTTGCCAACTTGAGGAGGACGGATTTTCGCTGTGGGTTCTGATCTTTGTCGGCCGGTCGACGGTAGGTCTCTGCTCCCGATTTTTCCCGGCGCCAGCTTT
>JAPLFO010000135.1 GCA_026390635.1 Ignavibacteriales bacterium | reverse complement strand
TTCAATGGTCCGGTAAGTACCATTACGATTTGAATGTTCGGGATACGCTCTTCACCCATCTCAACGTTTTCGAAAAATTTGAGCCAAAAATTCCGGATGCGTACCGGCGGAGCAAGTACGTGGTGCTCGGCAATATCGATCCCGTGCTGCAGCTGAAAGTTCTGGAACAGATTGAGAAACCGCGTCTCGTCATCGGCGACACAATGAACTTCTGGATCGACGGTAAGCGCAAGGAACTGATGGAGACGCTCAAGTGTCTCGACGTCCTCATCATCAACGATTCGGAAGCGAGGTCGCTTGCGCACGAACCCAGTTTGATCCGCGCGGCAAAGAAAATCGTCGGCTTTGGCCCAAAGATCCTTATCATCAAAAAGGGGGAACATGGTGCGCTGCTGGTGACGGACAGTACTATTTTCTCCGCTCCGGCCTACCCAATGGAAAATATCTATGATCCGACTGGCGCCGGAGACACATTTGCCGGCGGCTTCATCGGCTGGCTTGCAAAGTCGGATGACGTGTCCGATGAGAATCTGAAGAAAGCAGTCATTTACGGCAGCGCCATGGCCTCCTTCTGCGTGGAGAAATTCGGAGTGGAAGGCTTGAAGGATCTCACCTATCTGAAGATCCAGGATCGTGTGCGGGCATTCAAAGATCTGTCGGACTTTTAGCAGCGATGGCGGCACTGCCGCATACAAGTTGCAGGCGCCGGAGCGGGAATGTCCGGCGCTTTTATTGTGTGCCGTGCAGTATCATCAACTTGGAGGTTGAAGTCCTCTTATCACCGAACGCTCACCGGGTGATATAGTCAAGCGTAGGGTGTCCACCGCGAGATGGAATCTGAAGGACGCAAGACAAAAATCCAGACCGAAGCAACAAGCGAACCAGAGGTGGCTTTCCGCATCGACGATCCGCCAATAAAACGGAGAAGTCAGCTACAAAGCAATCGGCTCAGTTATCCTGAGGGGTAGCGTGTGAAAGGATGCTGAGGATGCGGGTAGTGATTACGGTCGGTATGGATGGGAAGCCGATGATATGACCACGGGAGACCTCGCAAAGTCGATCATGAGAGAGGGAGGCGCGTAAGCCGGAACAGAAGTGATCGCAAGCTGAAGCTATAAGCGGAAGCGAAATGCGAAGCGATGCTGAGCGAGGAGTCAGAGGAGTTCATAGTAGCGTCAGAATGTCCGATGAAAATCGGAATGAATCCATCGCAAGGTGGATGCGTGAAGGGACTCTGCTGTGAGGAAACAAACGACCAACGGAGCAAGACACAAGAGATAAAAGACGAACGATTACTCCTCGTAAGGAGTTACAGAGTCGCGTTGGAGTGCGCCGTTGGAACGGATGTTGGCAAAGAAAGACAGAGGGAACAGTGAAACGAAAATGGTATAGTCTGTATGACAAAGTCTTTGCTTCTTGGAATCTTGCGGACGCATGGGAACGCGTTCGTTCGAATCAAGGCGCAGGAGGCATTGATCGTCAGAGTATCACCGGATTCGAGAGAGACAGAGAGCAACACCTTGCAGAACTCCACCGCCTGCTGAAGGAGAAGCGATATAAGCCACAACCACTGCGGCGGGTGTGGATACCGAAAGCAAACGGAGAACAGCGTCCATTAGGGATACCGACAATACGGGACAGGGTGGTTCAGCAAGCGCTACTGAACATTCTGGAACCGATTTTCGAACCTCTCTTTCACAACAACAGCTACGGCTTCCGCGCAAACCGGAGCACGCACGGCGCAATAAGCCATGTATGCCGGGAATTGGAAGCAGGAAAGACATGGGTCGTAGACATCGATTTGCGTAAGTATTTCGATACAGTCAACCATGAACTGCTGTTGGATACGGTGAACGAGGAGATTTCGGATGGAAGCGTTCTGCGTCTGCTACGGATGTTTCTGGAATCGGGAGTAATGGAAGAGAACATCTTCCGAGCGACCGAAGAAGGGACACCGCAAGGAGGCGTGATTAGTCCGTTGCTTGCAAACATCTACCTGAACAAGGCAGACTGGATCATGGCAAGCAAAGGGTATGAGATGGTGCGGTATGCTGACGATATGGTGATTCTCTGCCGAAGTCAGCAGGAAGCAGAAGAAGCGCTTGCCGAATTGCGACGCATAGTCGAAGGAAGGATGTGTCTACAAATACATCCGGAGAAAACCCGTATCATGTGCTCTACGGCAGAATCCTTTGAATTTGTCGGGTTCATGAGGCATGCGAAGTATCTTTGGCCTCGGCTCAAAACACTCGAACGATTCAAGGAACGTGTCAAATTACTGACACGGCGACAACAACCGCGTAATGTCAGAGAGGTTATCAAACAACTGAATCCGACACTGCGAGGGTTTGGCAATTACTACCGGATTGCAAATGTAAAAGGACTGTTTCAAAAACTGGATGAATGGACGAGAATGCGACTACGGTGCTTTGTCGAAAAGAAGAGAGCAAAAATGCCTCAGAACTTTCGAATCTCCAATGACCTTCTTCGTTCCTACGGTCTGGTATCACTCGTTGATCTTATCACTGAACCACTGGTGCTCCCTGCGAAGGGGCAACCTTACAGGAAAGCCGTATACGGGAAATCCGTCCGTACGGTTTGATGAGGGGACGGAGGCTCTTACGAGCCTCCTCCTACTCTATTTGGAATTGTCTGTCGGTGATAGAGAAGAGGTTGTTTGCCACAGAGGACGATATGGATTGCTTCTTTCGGACGATGTCGTTGGACTGAGTACTTGCTGTAATTCTTACTTCATAACTTCTTATTGTTATCCGATGATTGTCTCGACCGATGCCGTCGTTCTTCATGCGATGAAATACAGCGACACGAGCAAAATCGTGACATTGTACACACGCGAGTACGGCAAAATCAAAGTTGTAGCCAAAGGCGCACGCAGCAATAAGAGCACGTTCGGCTCTTCGCTGGAGCCGATGACACATTCCTCAGTCATTTTCTACAAGAAGGAGCACAAAGACCTCCATCTTCTGTCAAAAAGCGAAATCGTCACGCCGATGTATCGTTTGGCGACTGATGGCGACAAGCTGCAGGCCGGGTTTGCAGTTATTGAATTGCTCGATGTTGTGATGCACAGCGAGGAAAAGTCAGAAAATATCTTTCAACTGGTTGTGCAGTCTCTTCACTTGCTCGACCGGTCAGAGAAAAACTTCCGCAATGTGTTCATTGCCTTTGCCGTGCATCTGTTCCGTCACCTCGGCTACGAACTCTCGTTGGAACGGTGCAGCCGATGCGATCGCAGTATCGAGACCGAGACCAATAGACAGGTAAAGATTCTCTTTGCTTCCGGGGCCTATGTCTGCTCTCATTGCGCGCCGGATGAGCATTCAGATGCCCTGGGAATTTCCATTGGCGCTGTGCGATCGCTGCTCCATAGTTCAGGGTCCGACGCGGAGACGTTGTTCCGGCTCGAGATCGGCCGGCAAATGTCGGATGAGATCATTCAATTGATCCAGATGTATCTGCACTATCATGTGCCAGGGGCACGAACTCTGCGCTCTCTGGCGATGTTGTAGCACCTCGATCGACGCCAGGCTCTGCTCGGGAACGAGGGGAATTTTCTTCCACAGCGGACTCAGAGGTCCTGAAATACTGGATGAAAAGTGCTGCCACCAAGACACGAAGACGCCAAGGGATATGAAAACATGTTATTCCTGAGCATTTTCTTTGTGTCTTGAGGGCAAGAAAGCAGTGTTCGTCTGCGTCCCTAGAGGGAATTATTCATACTGTGATTGCTCTTCTCTGTCCGCTTCGCCGAGCTCAGCGAAGCGAGTAATTTCTGTGGCTCTATAGTCTTTTGTTGTCCTTTGGCTGACATCAGTCAGTAAATTGTTCTTACGATTGAACTTTTTCGGATATTGGTTCGTCTAAAAACCTGCATAGAAAAATAAGGAGGTGGTAATGAAGAAGCGTTCAGTATTTGCTGCGTTTGTGTTGATTGGGATCGGCATCATTGTCGGTGCGTTGCTGGTCTCGAACTTTGATGTGATCGGACTGGGAAATGCGCAAAACAGGGTGAAGCTCGGGGCAGAAAGAATGCCGACGCCGCTCAGCCCGGAATTGAAGGCGTTTAACGAAGCGTTCGCCAACGTCGCGAAAGAAGCGACACCTGCCGTCGTGTCGATCGTCGTTACAACCAAAGCGAAGAAGACTCAGGGAAATGAATTTTTCCATTTCTTCCCGGATTTCAAATTCCGGATGCCGGATCAGGAAGAGCAGAGCCAAGGCGCCGGTTCGGGAGTCATAGTAACGAAGGATGGCTATATCATTACCAACAACCACGTTGTGCAGGAGGCCGATGAGAAGGGAATTAAGGTCACGCTCTCGGATACGCGCAGCTTCAGCGCAAAGCTCATCGGAACCGATCCCTTAACCGATGTTGCCGTGATCAAAGTGGATGCGAATGATCTTCCGCTGGCGATGCTCGGGAATTCCGATGAAGTCAGAGTCGGGCAATGGTCGTTGGCAATCGGCAATCCACTGGGTTTGAACTCTACCGTGACGGCTGGAATTGTCAGCTATATCGGACGTAATATCCGAATTATTGAAGACAGCTATGGCATTGAGAATTTCATCCAGACCGATGCGGCTATCAATCCCGGCAACAGCGGCGGTGCTCTCGTCAATGTGAGCGGCGAAGTAATCGGCATTAACACCGCCATTGCCTCGAACAATGCCCGGTATCAGGGATATGGTTTTGCAATTCCCATCAATCTTGTCCGCACGGTGGCGGAAGACCTGATCCTCCATGGAAAAGTGCGCCGCGGTTATATCGGTGTCCAGATTTCTGCTGTCGATGAAACGATTGCGAAAGCAAACGGCCTGCCGAAGGTTGAAGGTGTTCTCGTTCAGAGTCTTGTCGACGGAGGCGCCGCCGAAGGAGCGGGAGTGAAAGAAGGTGATATCATCCTGAATGTCGATCAGAAAAAAGTCAACGCACCGAATGAACTGCAATCCTACGTCGCCGGCAAACATCCGGGCGACAAAGTGACTCTTCACATCTGGAGAGACGGCAAGAACAAGGAATTGGAAGTGAAGCTGAAACCCCGATCGGAAGGCAAGGCGCTGGCATCGGGCGATGAAGGGGGGAGCGGCGATGAAAATGACGCGGAGAATCCTGCCTCCATGAAATCGCTGAATTTC
>JAPLFO010000108.1 GCA_026390635.1 Ignavibacteriales bacterium | reverse complement strand
GACAATTCCCCGGAACGAGTGGTCTCTCTCTCTCATCCCTATGAGCAGATACTCCGCCGGCTGCGTGATACGTTTCCATCTGCAAAAATCTGCATCTGTACGCTGTTGCCGGCAGGCGGACGTTACGCACGCTTGAATGAGTCCATCCGGAATTTCAATAGTAAATTGATGGAGCTTGCTCAGTCCACGAAGACGCCGGTTCTGGATCTATACCCGATGTTCAGCGACGGCACCGGCGCACTCAAGAGCACAATAACAACGGATGGTCTGCATATTGTTCCGGCAGCGTATGCGCCGTGGATAGAAAAAGTCAAACAATTTATTGCAGAGGTGCCGGGTCAATAGCAGGGAGGACCTCGCTGCGCAAACAACAAACGGGTGATCGTATGAAACCAAATCTCAGCCGGCGCAGCTTCTTGAAATCTGTCGGCAATGCAGCGATCGCGGGAGCTGCAACCTCTTTGCCCGCGCTGGCTGCCCCGGTTCGGGCGCTTACGCATGGCCGCCGTCTCTCACTGTGCATTTTGCATGAAACGTCATTCCCCACGCTCAACACCCTTCCGATACATGGAGAACTGATCCAGAAAGCATTCGCAGACTGCGAAATTCATTTCATCTCAGCGGCAGAGTTCGTACAGAGCGACGCGCTCAATCATTGTGATGTTCTCGTGACGCCGTACGGGTCGGCATTTCCAAAAGACTGCTTCCTTCGTCTGTCTGCATTCCTGAATGAGGGTGGGAACTGGCTGAATCTCGGGGGAACACCGTTGCTGGTTCCCGTATCGCGGAAAAACGGCTCCTGGGTTCCAGAAGTTCCGCAGCCGGCGTACGGGAAAAAACTTGGAATTCTTCACTCGTTTCCTGTTGACGTCCCTTCGTTGCCGGGATTCCTGGCGTCAGCGCACTTCCCCGAGGCCGCGGGCCTGGAAAAAGAATGCGTCGTAAAAGAGGCGTTCGAGCTGTATGTCCGCTTCACGTCGAAAAAAGACCACCCGGATGAAGATGGGAGTGACGGGCCGAGGGAGGCGAAACTCTCACCGATCATGAGATTGATCGATGCAGCTGGACGGCCGGTCGCGGCACCATTTGTGTGCATTGACCGTCTGAAAGGAAAGTATTCAGGTGGCCGCTGGGTGTTTGCTGCGATGAATGGGGAATTGACGTCGCATGCCATACGGTGTCTTGCGGACATTGCTGCCGCGAGTGCGTTCGAGTTTGGAGTCAACGCTTCCTATGCCTGTTACCGCGAGGGAGAGACGCCCTCGTTCTCGATCTACTGCCGAAGGCCTAAAGGCATGCTGGAAGAAATTCTTCCGGAGCCGGCACACGTCCAAATATTCTCAGAAGCGCGCGTTCTGCTCGGCGAAGGAGAGATTCCGATGCAGGGAATTGGGTCGTCGAAGGCCGGCTCGGGTGCAATCGCAATGAAGAAAAAGAGGGCGTTGCCTCCTGGATTATACCATGTGCGGGCTGCCGTTTTCTATCGATCACCTGTCACCGGAGCGAAACAAACGGCAGCAGCGGAGAATGGTTTCTGGATCTACGACGAAAAACTTATTGCAGCCGGTGCGCCGCTGACAACCGATGCGCATTCATTCTACAGGAACGGGAAGCCATTTCCGATTACGGGGACGACGTATATGGCGTCCGACGTTCACCGCAAGTTCTTGTTCGAACCGAATCCTCATGTGTGGGATGCCGATTTTCGGGAGATGAAACATGCAGGTGTGAATGTCGTGCGCACCGGTATCTGGACGGGGTATCGTGACTATATGCCGAGGCCCGGCGCTATGGCGGAAAGCCCGCTGCGCGCCCTGGATGCTTTTATTCTTACCGCAAAGAAGTACGACATCCCCGTGATATTTACGTTCTTTGCATTCCTTCCCGAGACGTGGGGCGGCAAGAATCCATTCCTCGATCCCGCCGCAATTGCCGCACAAAAGGAATTTGTTACCGCGATCGCAGTACGATATCCACAAGCCGATGATCTGATGTGGGATCTGATCAACGAACCGTCATTCTCGTCTTCGTCACAGCTCTGGAGTGTCCGTCCAAATTATGACAGATACGAGGCCGAGTCATGGGAACAATGGGTTGCAGCGAGGCATCCGGCGTCCTCCGCCGGGGAGAGGAATGCACTTCTGCAGGAATTATGGCACACGACCCCGGAAGATTCGCTGGGGCTGCCTCAGCT
>JAPLFO010000032.1:13266-26272 GCA_026390635.1 Ignavibacteriales bacterium | reverse complement strand
GCCACGGCAACATGATGGCATTGATCCCGCTTGTGCTCGGCAATACCTTCACCATCGTTGAGGGTAACGTGCCCAGCCTTCCGGTGACGGAAGATGCTCAGCTCGCACGAATTCCTTACGTTGAGACGGTCACAAGGGCGAAATCTGAGACATCACTTATTGGAACCCTGATACTCCCTGTCAAAGATCAGAAGGAGGCGGAAGCGATTTGCGGCTCGGCCAGCATCAGTTCCCTGAGGCCGGACGAAGTTCATGTAAGCATCGTTGTTTCATCCGAAAACCGCGAATGGCTTTTTGCAAAAGATAAAGGCGGCTATGTGCTGAAGAAATAAAGACGAGTCGCAGTTCGAAGCTCTCATCCAATCCTCCGAGCAACAATATCTTGCTGTTGCCGATCAAATAACAAGCACGAACAATACTTGAGCACTTGATCCCTATGGTAGAAAGAAAAGTCAGAGTTGCCATTGTCGGTTGCGGGAAGGTCGCCCGCCTGCACGCAGCCGCGTTGATGAAAGTGGGAAATGCTCATTTTGTCGCTGTCCAAAGCCGTACAATGTCTCGAGGAAAAGAATTTGCCTCGGTCTACGGTGTTGAGGCGTACGATGATATCGGGGAAATGATCGAGAAATCCGGAGTCGAGGCAATCATTGTATGCACTCCGCATCCGTTTCATGCCGAAGCCGTGAGTAGAGCTGCAGATCTTGGTGTGCATAGCTTGGTTGAAAAGCCTCTCGCAGCATCGCTGCAAGATTGCGATTCTATGATTGAGAATTGCCGGAGAAACAATGTGAAGCTGGGAACGGTAAGTCAGCGCCGCTTCTACGCTCCCGTGCAGCGGATGAAGCAGGCAATTCTTGATGGAAAAATCGGAAGACCCGTGTTTGCGACAACTACCATGTTGGGATGGCGCGACAAAGACTACTACGACAGCAATGAATGGCGCGGCAGTTGGGCCATGGAAGGAGGAGGTGTCTTGGTGAACCAGGCTCCTCATCAACTGGATATCTTCCAATGGTTCATGGGGCCTATTGATGAAGTCTATGGTATTTGGCGAAACCTCAACCATCCCTATATCGAAGTGGAAGACACAGCCCTCGCAATCGTAAAATTCAAGAGCGGAGCCGTCGGTACTATCATCCTCAGCAATTCACAGAAACCGGGCTTGTACGGCAAAGTCCATGTACATGGTGAGAACGGTGCATCGATCGGAGTGCAAACAGACGGAGGAGCAATGTTCATCCCGGGGAGATCTTCCATTGCAGAACCGCCGCTCAACGATCTCTGGACCGTCCCGGGTGAGGAAGCAATGATTGACGCATGGAGAAAAGAAGACTCAGAATATTTTGGGAGCATCAATGCGACAGAGCACTATTTCATGCGTCAACACGAAGATTTTTGCAATGCGGTTATCAATGATGCCGACCCGCTGATTACGGGAATCGATGGAAGGCGCACGGTAGAAATATTCACGGCAATCTATCGGTCCCAACGGGACAATAAACCCGTTCAGTTTCCACTTTCGCCGGAAATCGAGAGAAATGATTTTGACGGCAGGATGGTGTTGAAGGGAAAATTATGAAACCATTGATTACGTTTCGCAGACTATTCAGGGAGCATTGCGGAGTTACTATTTTGCGGGGCGAGTTGTCATTCAACATTGAGAGTTGAGAAGGTCAGAACTCTAAAACGCCGGTTTGCTACAAGCGCGATATTGGGCAAGTCAAAAGCGGCGAATTCAGTAGACGCTGCGGGGATCGAATCCGCCACAAAAGCTGGTGGATTCGATCTATAAAAAGTCCCAAATCTGGTGGACGCTGCGGGGATCGAACCTGCGACCTCCTGCTTGTAAGGCAGGCGCTCTAAACCAGCTGAGCTAAGCGTCCAATAATAAAATATACGAAATCAAATCGACTTTTCAAAGAGGCGTGTCTTCCGGCAGCACGGTTCGAACAATATGTGATATTCACACTTCCTTATATTGAAGAAATCAATCAAATCACAAAGGTGTCAAAGAAGGCTGCGCTGAAGGTGATTGCGGTGCTTGCACTGTCGTTCTCGGCGATATTGGGTCGAATGGCCGGATGCGGTACACGGCGGTGGATTCTTGTCTTGTGTTCCTTCCGATGGTCCATGGGAAACAGATAATCACAGTGGAAAATCTGATGGATGCGGATGGCAGTCTGCATCCGGTTCAACAGGCCCTTGTCGATACGTACGGAAGCCAGTGTGGTTTTTGCACACCGGGAATCGTGATGACATTGTTTGCACTCTATAAATCGGGACACACTCCGACGCGCACAGAAATTGATGACGCACTGGTCGGGAATCTCTGCCGGTGTACAGGATATCGTCCGATCGTCGATGCGGGACTTGCGCTCGCAGTGCACACTGATCGGAAAGACAAGTTCTCCCGGACGGAGGAGGAGACGATTGTCCTGCTGCGGCAAATCAAACACGAATCTATCCGGTATGAATCCTGCAATCAGTTGTATCATCGTCCCGCCACACTGCATGAAGCTCTCGTTCTGAGGAGAAATTCTCTCGATGCGTTGGTGGTGAGCGGCGGAACGGACGTCGCATTGCGAGTGACAAAGAAGCATGAGTTGCTTCCAGAAATACTGGACCTTTCTGCTATTCCGGAATTGAAAGAGGTTGTCTCATCGTCGGAATCCATTGTTCTCGGTGCCGGACTTTCATTGAATGATGTCAGGCCGGCGGTCAGAATCTCCTTCGCGGCCCTGGCGGAAATGCTGGACGTCTTTGGATCGAAGCAGATTCGGAATCTGGGCACGTTGGGCGGTAATCTCGGTTCAGCATCACCGATCGGAGATTCGCTTCCGGTGTTGATGGCCTACGGCGCCATCGTCCGTGTGATGAATTGTGATGGGACGAGAGATATTCCGATCACTGAGTTCATTACAGGATATCGTACGACGGCTTGCCGTCCCGACGAGCTCATTACGTCTGTCATTCTTCCGCGGCCATCTGCCTCGGTGATCGTGCGATCCTTCAAGATTTCAAAACGGCAGGATCTTGATATCTCGACAGTCAGCGCCGGATTTGCGGTCCAATTGGATAAGAAGAATTGTGTAGAGACCTGCATACTTGCTTTCGGCGGGATGGCAGCGCAGACCAAACGAGCCGTCAGCGTAGAAAAATTTCTGGCGGGAAAAAACTGGACGCGCGATGTTGTGGAACAAGCGGCTTCGATCGTGAAGAACGATTTTTCGCCGATCACAGATGCACGTGCCGGCGCGGACTTCCGGCTCATTGCCGCACGCAATCTTATACTCAAATTCTGGATATCGACGCAACAAGGCTGAAGTAATTATCTATGCCTCTTAAACACGATAGCGCAGAAAAACATGTCACCGGCGAAGCCGTCTACATCGACGACATTGCCGTGCAGGAAGGATTGTTGGTCGGTAGAGTCGTCTACAGTCCGCATGCGCGTGCACGGATACTATCCTGCGATCTTGAAGCGGCAAAAAAAATCGCCGGTGTGCATGCAGTTCTCGCGGCAAAGGATATACCGGGCCACAATCAGATGGGTCCCGTTGTGAAAGATGAGCCGTGTCTGGCGGAAGTCGAAGTGACATTCATCGGTCAGGCAGTTGTTCTGATCGCTGCTGAGACCGAAGAGCAATGCCGTCAGGCGGAAAAGCTGATTCGCATTTCGTATGAACCTCTGGAACCGATTCTCGATATCGAATCGGCGATAGCAAAGGACACGTTGCTCGGGCCGCAGCGGACAATGAATCGTGGTGATGCAACCGAAGCGATGAAATCCGCTCCGCATGTGATTCGCGGAGAACTATGCACCGGTGCACAGGAACACTGGTATCTGGAGACACAATCCTGTCTCTGTGTTCCGGGTGAAGCATCGGAAATGATGGTGTACAGTTCTACCCAGCATCCCTCGGAAACGCAGGCGCTCGTTGCAGAAGTGCTGGATCTCCGGCGCAACGATGTCGTGGTGGAGGTGCGCCGCATCGGCGGCGGCTTTGGCGGAAAAGAGACGGAAGGGAATCACACGGCGTGTTGGGCTGCACTCCTCGCGCATGCAACGGGCAGGCCCGTGAAAATCCGCCTCTTCCGTGCCGACGACATGATCATGACGGGAAAAAGACATCGCTATCTTATCCGTTATGAAGCAGGATTTGACAATGACGGAAAACTGGAGGCAGTAAAACTCGAATTCAACAGTGATGGCGGTGCGGCGACTGATTTGTCGTTTGCGATTATGGAACGCACTATGCTTCATGCGGATAATGCGTACTATGTGCCGAACATGTCTATCGTCGCGCGGGTTTTGAAAACAAATCTGCCGTCAAACGGAGCGTTCCGTGGATTTGGCGGGCCACAGGCGATCGCGGCGATGGAGACGATCATTGACCGGATTGCGCGCATTCTCCGCAAGGACTCTGCTGACGTACGCTTTATGAATTTTTACGGTATCGACTCGCGCAACGTCACACACTATGGACAGACGGTGGAAAACAACCCGCTGTTCATGCTCTATGAGCGGATCATGCAATCGTCCGACTATGTGAAGCGCAGGGAAGCAGCTGCTGCGTTCAATGTATCGCATGAATTCGTGAAACGCGGCATCGCGATGACACCGGTAAAATTCGGCATCTCTTTCACAACGACATTTCTGAACCAGGCCGGCGCACTGGTGGCCGTCTATCTGGACGGTACCGTGTTGGTGAATCACGGCGGCATCGAGATGGGACAGGGCTTGAATACCAAGATGCAAAGTATCGCTGCATTGGAATTCGGCATTCATCCCTCTGCCGTGAAGGTGAATGCGACAAACACGTCGAAGGTACCGAACACGTCCGCCACAGCGGCATCAGCCGGCGCGGATTTAAATGGCATGGCCGTTCGAAATGCAGCGATTGCCATCAAGGAGAGAGTTGCGGAAGGTGTTGCACAATTATTTTCCGAACAATATCCTGGCGTGCCTTCTGTGAAACAGCACATTGTATTCGTCGATGGTCGGATTTCAGACGCGCAGCATCCCGATCGGACCATCGCGTTTGCAGATGCGATGGTGCAAATGAATCTGCGCCGCATCAGCCTGAGTGCATCGGGATTCTATTCGACGCCGAATATCGGCTGGGACAAAATCAAGGGATGGGGCAAACCGTTCCACTACTATGCATTCGGGATGGCGGTCACGGAGGTTGAAGTTGATCTGCTGACCGGACATCACGTCATCATACGCACAGACATCCTGCATGACGTTGGTGATTCCCTCAACGAACCGATTGACCTTGGACAGATCGAAGGAGGGTACGTCCAGGGACTCGGATGGTGTACGACGGAGGAAATCCGGTGGGACGCAAAAGGAAATCTGATGACTCATTCACCGGACACATACAAAATACCCGGCGTGCGGGATATCCCGATGGATTTTCGTGTGCAACTGCTGAAGGAGGTTCCGAACCCGGAAACCATACGCAACAGCAAGGCGGTCGGCGAACCGCCGTTCATGCTCGCTCTTTCGGCATGGCTCGCAATAAAGGATGCCGTCTCTGCTGTGCGCAATCATGAAGTAGAGCCGGATTTTGCAATTCCCGCCACGAATGAATTGATTGTTATGTCCGTGGAAAAATTGCGAAATCTTTGTGACGCATAGTATTCGGAAAAAGGGGCTTCATCTATCCCTGTGTCCTCTGTGAACTTCCGAATGCTGCCTACGGCAGCATTCGAGATCCTCTGGACTGTGGCAGATGTTTTCTAAATCGAATTCAATATGAGTCATCATGGTTAAATCCCAATCATACCTGACCGACGCTCAGCTCAAAGCTGAAGTATCCAAATGCGAATACTGCGAAGACAAGCCATGCAAGGAGGCATGCCCTGCTGATTGTTGCCCTGCGGATTTTCTCATGGCGATAAAAGTCGGCGCTCAGCAAGACTTCAGACGTTCGGCGGGCCTAATCCTTTCGGCCAATCCGCTCGGCGGCGTCTGCGGTGCGGTCTGTCCGGACAATTTGTGCATGCAGGCATGTGTGCACCGCACTTTTGGGAACGCCGTCAAAATCCCTCCCGCACAAGCGACGATCATCCGGAAGGCGAAAGAATTTGGAATGCCGGTTTTCAACAAGGCCGAGCCGAATGGTCTGCGCGTCGCTGTTATCGGCGCAGGCCCCGCCGGATTGGGTGCAGCGTCTGTGCTGGCGCAGCGGGGATACGCGGTAGCAGTGTACGACAAGGAGAAGACAGCCGGAGGGATGTGCAATCTGATCCCGGATCTCCGTCTTGACAAAAAAGTTCTTCAATCGGACATCGCATTTTTGAAAGAGCTCGGAACCGTCAGGTTTGAATTGGGAAAGTCCGTCGCCACTCCGGAATCGCTTCTGTCGAAAGAAAAATTCCACGCGGTTGTCGTTGCCGCCGGCCTTGATGAAGCAATCGCCCTTGGGATTCCAGGAGAAGAACACGCACTTTCCTGGCAGCATTACCTCGTTCATCACAAGAAGGTGAATGTGAAAGGAAAACGCGTCGCGGTCATCGGAGGCGGAGCGATTGCTGTGGACTGTGCGGTGACGGCGAGCAGCTGCGGCGCACTGTCCGTTGAGCTCCTGTACCGCCGCAAGCAGGAGCACATGCCCCTGACGCAATACGAGCGGGATCTGCTTCTTGAATACAGCGTGGATGTCACTGCATGCACAAAAGTGAAGAGTGTAGTCTGGAAGGGATCAAAAGTCACCGGCGTGAGAACGATGCGGATGCTGCTTCCCAAACGGAAGAAACCACTGGCAATGAATTTCATCGAAGTCAAGGGCGAGCCAGCTGGGCTCCGGCGTTTTGACGTTGTCATCGTTGCAATCGGGAGCAGGCCGAACCTTCCAATTCTGAAGGACAGACGGATTGTATATGCCGGGGATCTTGTGCACGGCGCCGCGACAGTCGTGGAAGCAGTCGCATCCGGCAAAAATGCCGCCGCACAATTGGATGGAGTATTGCGCGGTGCTGCTGCACCGAAGAAAGAATCCAAAATAAAAAGCCGTGTTATTCTTGATGGGAAAAATCAAAGGCCGGTTTCGATTGAGGCAGATTTCTTCGGGAGAAAGATCCGTTCCCCATTTCTGCTTTCTGCCGCCCCGCATTCCGATGGTTATGATGAAATGAAGAAGGCGTATGAGGCGGGATGGGCAGGCGGTGTCATGAAGACGGCGTTCGACAATGTGCCGATTCATATTCCCGGTGAGTATATGGTCGTGTTTGCGCCGCAGACATACGGCAATTGCGACAATGTGTCCGGCCATTCGCTAGACAGGGTCTGCCGTGAAGTGGCGATGCTCGTCAAAGAATTTCCCGATCGACTGACGATGGCATCCACCGGCGGTCCGGTGACGGGAAACGACGAGAACGACAAACGAGTGTGGCAGTTGAACACGCAGAAATTGGAGCGTGCCGGTGCGATGGGAATTGAATTCAGTCTCTCCTGTCCGCAGGGCGGCGACGGCACAAAGGGAGATGTTGTCTCCCAGGATGCCGAACTGACAGCGAAAATTATTGACTGGGTGATGGATGTCTCGGATCCCGAGGTGCCGAAACTTTTCAAACTCACTCCGGCGGTCACTTCCATCCAACCAATTCTCGACGCCGTGCGGAACGTATTTGTACGGTATCCGCAGAAGAAGGCAGGTGTGACACTTGCCAATAGTTTTCCGACGCTTGCATTCCGCGAGCGTGCCAACGCTCCTTGGGAAGAAGGTGTGGTGGTCGGCATGTCGGGCGAGGGAGTTTTGCCAATCAGCAATCTGACGCTGGCAAAGGTGGCGAACATGGGGGTTCCCATCTCCGGAAACGGCGGCCCGATGGACTACAAAGCGGCGGCGAATTTTCTCGCGCTGGGTGCCGGGACGGTGCAGTTCTGCACGATCGTGATGAAATATGGCCTTGGAGTCGTCGACGAACTGCACGCGGGCTTGAGCTTCCTGATGGAATCACGCGGATTCACATCTGTTGCTGAACTGATCGGCTCGGCTCGGCTGAAACCGATCACGGATTTTATGGATTTGTCCGCGACAAAGAAGATCCCGACAGTGGCACGCGTGCTGTGCGAACATTGCGGCAATTGCACGCGTTGTCCGTATCAGGCGATCACGCTCGATCGACAACATGTTCCAACATTCGAAGCTGCAAAATGCGTCGGCTGTTCTTTGTGCGCGCAAAAGTGTTTTGCCGGAGCAATTGCGATGCGTCCTCGGACTGAAAAAGAAACGGCTGTATGTGAGCATGGATAGAAGTGCGTGAGCCTGTCATTCCGGCGTGCCCGCCGATTTTTGGCGGGCGAGTCCCCCAACCGGGGAGACGAAGGCTCTTCGAGAATTCAGTAACGATGAGAAAGATTTGGATCCCGGCTTTCGCCGGGATGACAGAGCCGGGAGAGTACTGCGCAGCATAAAAATCTCGTGCAAGAAACAAAAAGGAATTGGCTGAACTGATGGTGCCTACAAAAACACTGCTGATTAATAACGGAATCATCGTCACACTGGGGAAGAAGAATCATGTGCTCTCGGGGCATTCTATTCTTGTAAATGGCGGCTCGATTGAAAGTATCGCTCCATCTGCTGAATTCTCCGGATCCTATGATGCCGTTGTTGACGCACATGGCGGCGTTATGCTTCCCGGATTCATCAACGCACACATGCACTACTATAGCACGATGGCGCGCGGGCTCGGAAAGGCAGAACCGGCGTCGGATTTTGCCGGTGTCCTGAACAATCTCTGGTGGCGCCTGGACAAGGCTCTGACACTGGAAGACTGCTACTTCAGCACGCTGGTAATTCTGTTGGATGCGATACGGCATGGGACAACGACATTGATTGATCATCATGCCAGTCCCCATGCTGTCACCGGTTCACTGAATGAGATTGCAAAGGCGGCGACGATAGCCGGTGTGCGCAGCTGCCTCTGCTATGAAGTTTCCGATCGCGATGGCGCCGGGATCGCCCGTCAGGGATTGGACGAGAATGAATCATTCATCCGCCGCTGCCGGGAAGAAAGAAATCCGTTGCTGCGTGCGATGTTCGGATTGCATGCGTCGTTCACTCTGTCTGATGAAACATTGGAGAATGCTGCCGCTCGCGGCAAGATGCTCAATTCCGGATTTCACATCCATGTGGCGGAAGCGGAGTCAGACCAGCAGTACAGCGAAAAGCATTTTGGAATGCGTGTCGTTGACCGGCTGCAGAAGTTCGGCATTCTCGGCCGTGATTCGATCGCAGCCCATTGTGTGCATGTCAGTGACCGGGAGATGCAGATTCTTTCGGAAACAGGGACGTCCGTCGTGCACAACCCGCAGTCGAACATGAACAATGCGGTTGGTGTGGCGGACATCGTTGCGATGCAGAAGAAAGGAATTCGCGTCGGACTTGGCACAGATGCAATAACTGTGAACATGCTGGAGGAACTGCGTGCAGCACTCTGGGCGCAACATCTTCTCCACCGTGATCCATCGGTTGGATTCATGGAGTGTGTGAACACGCTCTTCTCTTCCAATGCTGCCATTGCTTCCAATATCTGGGGCCTGCCGCTCGGTGGACTCAGCGAGGGTGCGGCGGCGGATGTGGTGATCGTCAACTATCAACCGCCGACGCCGTTCGTAGAAGACACCGTGTTCGGTCATCTCGTTTTCGGAATTCCACATGCCTCTATCGCGACGACCATTGTGAATGGCCGTGTTCTGATGCAGGATGGAGAGTTGAAGATTGATGTGGATGAGAAAGAGGTCACAGCTCGCTCTCGGGAATTGGCGGCCGCGTTGTGGAAAAGATTCTGAGAAGATTGTCGATGAAGAGCGCAGGTCCCGCTTCCTGTAGCAACTTTTTCTTGAGAACTGTTTGTGCCTAGAGAATGATTGCTTCAACGCTGCCCGACGACAGCGACGCTCGAAAGAGCTTGAAGGTGAAACCGCCCGTTTTTTGATGGACCTCGTCCGCACACAATCTTTTTCCAGCAAGGAGAAAGAAGTAATTCAGGTAATCAAGAAGGAGATGGAAAAGATCGGATTCGATGATGTCCGTATCGACGGACTTGGCAGCATTATCGGCCGTGTCGGAAGCGGCCCGCGTGTTATCGCGTTTGATGCCCATATCGATACGGTATATGCCGGCGACATGTCGCAATGGAGCTTCGATCCCTTCACGCCGAAGATCGAAGACGGCAAGGTCTGGGGCCGTGGGACGGTGGATCAAAAGGGCGGCATGGCTTCGATGGTCTATGCGGGAAAAATGATCAAAGAATTGGATTTGAATAGCGAATTCACAATTCTCTTCACCGGAACGGTGATGGAAGAAGACTGCGACGGGCTCTGCTGGCAGTATTTGATCCGTGAAGAGAAGATCAAGCCGGAACTTGTTGTTATCACCGAGCCGACCAACATGAATATCTACCGGGGCCATCGCGGCCGCATGGAAATGCATGTGGAAGTGAAAGGCGTCAGCTGCCACGGTTCCGCGCCGGAGCGCGGTGACAATGCCATCTATAAGATTGCCCGCATCGCTCTCGAAATCGAAAAGCTGAATGAACGCCTGCGCAGTGATCCTTTCCTCGGAAAGGGAACTGTGACGGTGACGGAAACAAAATCAACGTCGCCGTCTCTGTGTGCTGTCTCAGATTTTGCCTACATTCATCTTGACCGCCGCCTGACGTATGGAGAGACAAAAGAGAGCGCTGTGTTGGAAGTGAAAGAGGCTGCCGCGCGCGCCGGTTATCCGGATGCGGACGTTATCGTACTCATGTATGAAGAGGCCGCCTACACCGGCAAAGTCTATCCGACGGAAAAGTATTATCCGACATGGGTGCTGGAAGAGAAGTCCGTTTATCTCAAAGACGCACGCGAGGCGTACCGGAATGTGTTCGGGAAAGATCCCATCGTTGACAAGTGGACCTTCAGCACCAACGGTGTGGCAATTGCGGGAATGCATCGAATTCCATGTATCGGCCTTGGCCCCGGAAACGAGATCTATGCGCATGCGCCGAACGAGGCGTGCCCGGTGGAACACCTGAGCGGTGCGGCAGCATTCTACGCGGCATTCGTGGCGAAGCTCAATGGAAAATAGGATCAGGCACTCTATGTCAACATCACTCATTCCGTTCATCTATAAATGCACGGAGTGCGGACGAGAATACGAGCGGGATGCGGTGACCTATCTCTGTCCCGTGTGTTCGGCGTCGTACAAACCCGGGATTCCTCTCTGCGGAGTTCTGCAGGTCAACTTTGACTATGATCAGCTGGCGCACCGTTTTACCGTCGCCGAGCCGGATTGGAATCTCTTTACACCGGTTGAGCGTGAATTCTTTCCACCGTATGCTGTGGGAAACACGCCGTTCATCAGCGTTGAACGTCTCGGGAGAGAAATCGATCTGCCGAATCTATGGGTAAAGAACGATGGATTGAATCCGAGCGGATCGTTGAAAGATCGGGCATCGTTCCTGCTGGTTGCGGAAGCGATTCGTTTGAAAGAAGAGACCATTGTGACGGCATCCACAGGCAATGCTGCAAGTGCGCTGGCTGCTGTTTGTGCGGCAGCGGGGAAGAAGGCGACTATCTATGTGCCGGAATCGGCGCCGAAAGCGAAGCTCGTCCAGATGCGTTTGTACGGTGCAGATGTGCGTCCCGTGAAAGGCACCTATGACGATGCGTTTGCTCTTTCGCTCGAGCACACAGCGAAACATGGCGGACTGAATCGGAACACGGCATATCATCCGCTGACGATCGAAGGAAAGAAGACCGCCGGCCTTGAGATCTATGCGCAGAATGCCGGAAGCGTTCCGGATGCCATTGTCATTCCGGTGGGCGACGGAGTAATCCTGAGCGGAATCTACAAAGCATTTGTCGATTTGAAGAAAGCCGGCGTCACTCAGAAGCTTCCGCGATTGATTTGCGTTCAGGCGGAGCGGTCTGATGCAATTCATCGCTATGTTCAAACCGGCGTGTACAGCGATGCCAAAGATGCACGCACGGTGGCAGATTCGATTTCGGTCACGACGCCGAGCAATGCTCATATGGCACGCAGGGCAATTATCGAAACCGACGGATGCTCCATCACCGTGACTGATCGGGAAATCATGGAAGCGCAGGCATTGCTGGCCCGCACCACAGGAATATTTGCGGAGCCCGCGGCGGCCGCCTCGTTGGCCGGTGCAATTCGTACACGCCGCCTGAAATTGTTGAAAGAACAGGAACAGGTTGTGCTCTTGATCACAGGCCACGGCCTGAAAGATGTTGATGCCGCGTTTCGATTTCTCACGAAGGAAATCTGAAAAGAGTTCATGAAGATTCTCATTCAACATGGTTCTGTGTGCCTCGATGATCGGATAGAGGTTGCCGATATTCTTGTCGCAGATGAAAAAATTGCCGCAATCGCGGATTCGATCAGCACGCTGAATGCCGACCGAACGGTCGATGCATCGGGAAAATACGTCCTTCCGGGATTGATTGATATCCATACTCACTTGGATGACAAGATCGGTTCCTGCTCTCTCGCCGATACATACAGGACGGGAACCGAAATTGCCGTGCGCAACGGAATGACAACGATCTGCAGTTTTATCACACAAATGCAGGGCGAGACGCTTGGTGCTTCGATTGCGAGAGCGCAGCAGAAAGCTGACAGCAACTGTTACTGTAACATCGGCTGGCATTTGACTCCGACCGCGTTCGGAGAAAACGATTGGCGGGAAATTGAACGCAGCGTCGAGGCTGGTTTTCATACATTCAAGTTCTACACAACGTACCGGAATGCAGGAATCTACTGCGGGTATGAGCGGCTCGAAGCAATCGTACAGCGTCTGTCGTCACGGGGAATTCAATTTCTGGTGCATTGTGAAGATGATGAGGTGCTTGCCGCTCAGGTTCGCCTTATGGAACTGGCAGAAAACTTGGGTGAGCCCATCACACACGCACAGATGCGTCCGTCGGGAGCTGAAACGAAGGCTATCAATCGGGTGATGGAGATCGCCGTCCGGTATCAAGCAAAGA
>JAPLFO010000032.1:0-13173 GCA_026390635.1 Ignavibacteriales bacterium | reverse complement strand
CCTCACTACTTCTTTCTGTCGGATGATATGCTCCGGCGAAAGGACGGGCACCGATGGATCTGCTCGCCGCCGCTTCGCGAAGAAGCCCAACGGGCGCGGTTGGAAGAGCGCGCAAGAGATGGTTTTTTCGATCTGTTTGCGACTGATCATTGTGCCTTCCAAAAACGCGACAAGGATATACCTTTCACAGATGTGCGCAGTGTGCCCAACGGCCTTTCGGGTCTTGGTTCATTGCCGCATTTGGTTTTTAAGTTGTTCCGAAAAGACGTACCTTACGCGATGCAGCAACTGAAACTGTTTCTGTCAGAGAGGCCGGCGCGGCTGCTCGGACAGTTTCCGGCAAAAGGAAGTCTGCATGCCGGCGCGGATGCCGACATCGTTGTGCTGGATGCCACAGCGAAACCGCAGCCGCTGCAATCGAGTCTGGCGGATGTGTATGAGACATTTCCCGGAATGGCCTCAGCCCTTGTCTGTTCACATGTGCTTCTGGCCGGACATGAAGTAGTGCGTGACGGCATCTTGCTGGATCGTGAACATCCGATTGGTCGATCGATTCACGGGAGAACGACTTTGTCACATTCATGACATTGTTTCACTTATTGGTAGTTTTCTATGAAATGTCGTTGCTGCTCGGTATGCAAAAGAAGGAAAGAGATTTGCCACAGAGAACACAGTCCAGAGAGATCTCGATTGATGCCTAAGGCATCAATCGGAAGAAAAAGATGAGAACACAGAGTAGACGCTGTTGGATTCATTCTACAAATTCTCTGCCCGCTTCGCCGAGCTCAGCAAGCCACAGAGAACACAGTCCAGAGAGATCTCGATTGATGCCTGCGGCATCATTCGAGATCCTCTGGGTTGTAGCAAATATTTTCTTTTCTATTCCAGCGTAATAGTGATCTCTATGAAAAACTGGCGTAACGACGCCTATGCAAAAGTAACAGGCAAGACGAAATTCACCGACGATCTAAAGTTTGCAAATCTTCTGCATGCTGTTCCGGTGTATTCCGATTATGTCCATGCAGAAATTCTCTCCATTAATACCGCGGCGGCTGCTCAGTCCGATGGCGTCGTCCGAGTCATAACCGCAAAAGATATTCCTGGAAGCAATCGGCACGGACAAATCGTTCGTGATCTTCGTATCCTTGCAGACGACCGCATTCGCTATAATGGAGACGTCGTTGCTATTATCGTTGCAGAAACGCGCGACCAGGCGATTCGCGCAACTGCGTTAGTGAAGGTGGATGCCCGCGAGCTTCCTTCGCTGCTTGATCCTGAAAAAGCTCTGGAGCCGGATGCGCCGTTGATACACGAAGATCTCGGTACAAACGTTATCAATACCCACAAAGTCCGGCGCGGCGATGTGGATGCCGGTTTTCGCGATTCCGATCTCATTCTAGAACAGAAGTTCGAAACGCAGTTTGTAGAGCATGCTTACATGGAAACGGAAGCGTCCGTCTGTCAGCAGCGGCCTGACGGCGTCATGGAAGTTTACGGCAGCATGCAGCATCCGTTCAGTACCAGACGGTTTGTTTCACGCTTTCTGGGCGTAGCGCTCTCCGAAGTGGAAGTCCTGGGTACGCCGCTCGGCGGCGGTTTTGGCGGAAAGGATGATACGGCAGCCATCGTGTGTGCACGCACGGCGCTGGCATCAAAGCTAACCGGACGTCCTGTAAAAATGATGTACAAACGTATCTGGTCTATGCGGGAAAGCTACAAACGGCATCCCTATCGCGTCTATTATAAGATGGGTGTCAGCAAGAATGGAATTATTCGCGCTGTGCAGACGAAAATCATCGCCGATGGCGGCGCATATTGTTCCGTGACGCCCTGGGTGACATGGCGTTCCACGGTCCAATGCTGCGGGCCGTACGTCGTGGACAACGTCCATTGCGATACGATCGGCGTATACACCAACAATGTATTCACCGGCGCGATGCGTGGTTTTGGTTCGCCTCAAATGAATTTTGTCATCGAGCAGATGGTGGAAATGGCCGCAGAAAAACTCGGCATGTCGCCCATCGAATTCCGCCGCAGGAATATGGTCCGGCAGGGAAGTGTCACGATTACCGGACAAAAACTGGACAACCATGCGGTAGCGATGGAACAGGTACTCGATGCGGTGATGAAAGAAATCCGGTATGATGAGAAGATCGGCCAATCGTCTTATGGGGCTGTCGACAAGGACGAATGGTACGGCATCGGACTTGCGATGAGCTACCGCGGCGTCAGCCTGGGAGCAGAAGGAGTCGATCTGTGCGCGGCGATCATCAATGTGCAGGCCGATGGTTCTGTGATTCTGGAGGTGGGCGTTCACGAAAACGGCCAGGGATCGGAGAGCGCGATGATGCTTCTGCTCGCCGAAGAACTTGGTATCGACGTTGAGCGTATCCGCTATCGCCGTTCGTCCACATCCACGATACCCGACAGCGGGACCACCGTGGCGTCTCGTGGAACAATTATGGGGGGTGGCGCGCTCAAGATGGCGGCGAGGGAACTGAAGGCAAAAATCGGAGCCGTCATTGCACCGATTGTCGGAGGAACGCCAGAGCAGCTACGATACGAGAAGAACGCAATCGTCGGTACGAGCAGTTCCATCGCGTTTGACGCGGCCATGGCGGAGATGTTCAATGCGAAAGTCTTTCCCCACGGTTTCGGAATATACCAGGCCCCGAAAGTTTCATGGGATGACGAACACGGGCGCGGCGATGCGTACTTCACATGGGTGTATGGCTGCCAGGCTATTGAGTTGACGGTGAACAGGACGACCGGGAAAGTGAAACTACTGAATGCCGTGGCCGCGCATGACGTGGGCAAGGCGATTAATCCGGGTATGGCGGAAGGGCAATTCTTCGGAGGCATGGCGATGGGGATCGGCTATGCGCTGCATGAAGAAGTGATAATGAAGGACGGCAGGATCGTCAATACAAATTTCAACACCTATCGCATTCCGCGGTCGATGGACATGCCGGAGATGAAGGCGATCATCGTTGAGAACAATGATACAACAACACCAACAGGAGCCAAGTCTCTTGGCGAACCGACAAATGAGCTGATGGCTCCTGCGATCGCGAATGCACTCTATCACGCTACGGGAGAACGGCGATTTGTACTGCCGATGCGCGTCGGGAAAAAAGAAGCGCGAGGAGTGGAATGAAGCTGAAAGTGAACGGAAGAGAATACACTGTCGACGGTGCCGCACTTGAAAAAAGACTGATCGACTATTTGCGCGATGATCTCGATTTGACGGGAGCCAAGAACGCCTGCGATATCGGCGCCTGCGGCGCATGTACGGTCCTGCTCAATAATGAACCGACGAAAATCTGTCCGCGCTACGTCAAAGAACTGGAGGGAGCATCTATTGTCACCATCGAAGGACTTGCATCTGCCGACGGTACGCTCCATCCGCTGCAGCAGGCGTTTGTCGATGCTGGCGCAATCCAATGCGGGTTCTGCACACCGGGTATGGTGTTGACGGCCCACGCACTTCACCAGCAGATTATCAACGCAATCGAAGCAGCCGCGCCGTTTTATCAACATAAGAAGGAATGATTCATGTCGACGAACGAACTCCTGCAGCAATTACGGCAACTCTCCACATCACTCTATAACAAGGACTTTCTTCTCACCTGGGAACATTCCGAAGAGGAAATCAAGGCGGTTCTCGCGACAGCGCAGATTTTGAAGAACCTTCACAAGGAAGGGCGTTCGTTCCGACAATTTGATACCGGGCTTGCCATCTCCATCTTTCGCGACAATTCGACGCGAACGAGGTTCAGCTTTGCGTCGGCCGTCAACGCATTGGGGTTGGGATTGTCGGAACTCGATGAAGTCAAATCGCAGGTCGCGCATGGCGAAACCGTCCGCGAGACGGCAAATATGATTTCATTCCTTGCCGAAGTGATCGGCATCCGTGATGACATGTATCTCGGCGAAGGAAATAAGTACATGCGCGAGGTGGGCGATGCTGTGCAGGAAGGATACGAGAAGGGCGTGCTCCATCGCCGTCCGAGCGTGATCAATCTTCAGTGCGACATCGATCATCCGACACAAACGCTTGCAGATCTTGCGCATTTAAGAAACCACTTTGGTTCGCTGGAAGCACTGCGCGGGAAGAAGATCGCAATGACCTGGGCATACTCCCCGAGCTACGGCAAGCCGCTGTCGGTGCCGCAGGGCATCATCGGATTGATGACGCGGTTCGGTATGAATGTTTCCCTTGCCTCTCCGAAAGGGTACGATCTGATTCAGGATGTTGTGACACTTGCCGGCGACAACAGCGCACGCAGCGGCGGTAGTTTTAGTGTCGTCGGGTCGATGGAGGATGCGTTCGCCGGTGCGGATATTGTGTATCCGAAATCGTGGGCTCCGTTCAGCGTCATGCAGCGCCGCACGGAGCTGTTGAAGAAGAGCGACAAGGCTGGACTGGCGGCGTTGGAAAAGGAGTGTCTTTCCAATAACGCCATCTACAAGAACTGGGAATGCGATGAGAAGAAAATGAAGCTGACGAAAGACGGCGCGGCGCTCTACATGCATTGCCTGCCTGCCGACATTTCCGGCGTCAGCTGCGATCAAGGTGAAGTGTCCGCGGCCGTATTCGAAAAATATCGCATCGCCACGTACCAAGAAGCGAGCTACAAGCCGTTTGTGATCGCTGCGCTTGTGATGTTGACCCGACTGAAAAATGTTCCGGATGCTCTGGGACGCGTTGCAAAGTAGAAAGGCAAAAGGCAAAAGGTAAAAGTCCTTTGTGTGCATGACTGCGTCAAGAGGAAGAAACCGATTATCTCTGTGTTCTCTGTGCTCTTCCGAATGATGCCTGCGGCATCATTCGAGATCCTCTGGACTGTGGCAAAAGCTTTCTGTTTTTCTTTCAATCATCATAATGGATATTTCAATGTCGAAAATCATCAATACAATTTATCCCGAAGTACTCAAACGGACAGTTGCCCGCTGCCGCCGGCATGGCATTGTCATTCCGACTTTTGCGCAATTGCGCAATCCGGGGTTGATCCCGGAGGATGTCAAAGCAAAGCTGCCCGGAATCGGCTTGTGGGATGTCAACCCCGCAAATCTTTTCCGCATCACATGGAAGAACGACGTGCTGACGGGCCTGTACGGAAACGTCAACTATGTGGAAATACCGAGGGAGATTTCCGGCGTGAAGGCCCGCATCATCGGCCTTGTTGGAAAATATTTTCCCACCGGTGCGCACAAGGTTGGTGCGGCGTTCGGCTGCCTCGTGCCGCGACTTGTCAGTGGAGAGTTCGATCCGGACAAGCACAAAGCCGTCTGGCCGTCCACCGGCAACTATTGCCGCGGCGGTGCATTCGATTGTGCGGTGCTCCACTGCACGTCTATTGCGATTCTTCCCGAACAGATGTCGCAAGAGAGATTCGATTGGCTCCGCGCCATCGGCGCGGAAGTGATTGCCACACCCGGATGTGAATCAAATGTCAAGGAAATCTACGACAAATGCTGGGAATTGAAAAACGATCCGCTAAATGTTATCTTTAACCAGTTTGAAGAATTCGGGAATCCGATTTTCCATTATAATGTGACAGGTCCGGCAGTGGAAGAAGTATTCCAGGATCTCGATCTGAAGAACGGACGCGTTGCGGCGTATGTCTCTGCGACAGGATCTGCGGGAACAATTGCCGCCGGTGACTATCTGAAAAAACAATATCCGTCGTTGAAAGTCGTTGCAACGGAGGCGCTGCAATGTCCGACACTGCTGATGAACGGGTTCGGCGGTCACCGCATCGAAGGGATCGGTGACAAGCACGTACCGTGGGTGCACAATGTGCGCAGCACAGACGCCGTTGCGGCGATCGATGATGAAGATTGCATGCGCGTGCTCCGGCTGTTCAATGAACCGGAAGGAAGGCGAGTGCTGTTGGAGGCGGGAGTCTCTCAGTCCGCGGTGGATCAACTTCCGCTTCTCGGCATCTCCGGCATCTGCAACCTCCTTGCCGGTATCAAGACGGCGAAGTACTTTGAGTATGACGAGAATGATATCATTTTTACCGTCTTCACCGATTCCGCAGAAATGTACCGTTCGAGAGTGGAGGAACTTGTTCAGGAGAAAGGCGTCTATACGTCCAACGATGCCGTGGGCGATCTCGCGGGTCCGCTGGCGCATCAACGAGCCGACTACTTCAAAGAACTGACATATCCCGAACGAAAAGCAATCCACAACCTGAAATACTACACATGGGTGGAACAGCAGGGTAAGACGTACGAGGAAATTCTGGAACAATGGGAGCCGGAATACTGGCGCTCTCTGTTTGAAGACGAAGTGCCGTACTTTGATCAATTGATCGATGAGTTTAATGGTGAAGTAGGACTGGTTGCATGACGGATGGGAAAACTGTGGGAGCTCTTATCCTCGCGGCCGGCAGAGGGCGCAGGGCGGGGACTCCCAAACTTACAATGCGGACTGACGGGAAATCGTATCTCCGCACCATCGGGATGCGATTGCTGGAGTGCGGAATCGGACCGGTTGCCGTGACGGTCGCGGCGGAATTCGAAGCGTGGGCATCGAACGAAATTCCCGGTGCAATCGTCGTCGTCAATCCCGATCCGGATCGGGGAATGATGTCGTCGATCGCGGCAGCAGTTCCGGCAATGCCGCGGACCAAGGGAATTATGATGATCCCGGTCGATCATCCTTTCGTCGCCGAAAAATCGTATCTTGCACTTCGTACAGAGTTTGAGAAAAACCCGCACCGGATTGTGAAGCCGTCGTATGAAGGGAAAGCCGGCCATCCTGTGATCGTGCCGTGGACGCTGGCGGAGAAAATTCCCGCCAATGATATGGAAGGCGGACTGCAGATGTTTCTTCACCGATCCGGAGTGGAAATTTGTATTGTTTCTGTAACTGACCAGGGTATAGTGCAAAATATGAATGGACCATTATGATTGATATTCAGGCGCTCAATGATCGTTTCGGAATTCACGGACACCTGGTTTTCAAGGATGGAACCGGCGGATTACCCTTTCTGGAAATTCAAACCAAGCATGCCGAGGCTGTCGTGTCGCTGTACGGCGCGCATGTGATGAAGTACGTGCGCCGCGGCGAGAAGCCGGTTCTCTGGATGAGCAAATGCAGCTTTTTTGAACCCGGCAAACCGATCCGGGGAGGCATTCCCGTCTGCTGGCCGTGGTTCTCAGCACACCCCAGAGACCATGCGAAGCCGTTACACGGTTTTGCACGGCTGAGGATGTGGACGATGCTTTCTTCCACCGTTGTCGATGATGCGGTGGAAATAAGGCTCGGATTGCTTGCCGATGAGGGCAGCCGCAGTCTGTGGCCGCATGGTTTTCAGGTCCAGTATACAGTCACTGTTGGTCCAACACTGAAGACCGAACTCCTCGTGATGAATACTGATGCATCGGAGATGCAGTGTACGGCTGCTCTCCATACATATTTCAACGTCGGCAGTATCAGAGATGTCGTGGTGTCAGGATTGGACGGGGTCGAGTATCTGGACAAGATGGACGGCGGAACGCGCAAGCGGCAGGAGGGCGATATTACCTTCGACCGCGAGACGGACAGGATCTATCTCGACACGACAGGAGCTTGCAGCATCGAAGACAAGAAATTCCGCCGTACCATCCGGGTGGAGAAGACAGGTAGTCGTTCAACGGTTGTGTGGAATCCATGGATTCTGAAATCGAAAAAGACGCAGGATTTCGGTGACACGGAATATGAGACAATGGTATGTGTAGAAACCGCTAATGCAGCAGACGACATCGTTACGATTCCGCCGTTCGGGAGTCACCGGCTCGGCAGCACCATCGTCATTGAATGAGGATGGTGCACTAACTATCTTCTATCACAATTTCTCAAGAGGCTGGAAATGCGCAAACTCATCGTTGCTCTCCTACTTCCTCTTTTCCTTGTCCATGCACAGGGACCAAATCAATACAAGAAAAAAATAGTTTCCTATGTCGACAAAGTGGCGGTTGCTGCGGGCAGTGAACTTCGGGCGCAGCAGACAAGTCTGATATTGGAGAAGATCGGGATCGAAAGACCTTACCATGGAGTCGATGAAGGGGTTGGTGGAGCGCACACTCGCTCCCCAGTTGCTCAAGATTCTGGATGACAACAAGTCATTCTATAGCAAGCAGAATCTATCAGAAGCGGAGCGGAACACGTTTCTCGCAACGAAGGCGAAATCCGCAGGAATGTCCGCTGCACAACTAGAGGCGATTCTGAACTCCGGATTTTTCTATGTTCCATTTATTGAACAGTACCGTCACGCCACGCGGCGGATGGAGGTGGAGGAAAAAGATACCAAGGGGACGATGCACAAATATCCCGCCACGGAATATACGCACGATCTCAAACTCGGTCTGCTCTGGTATAGGCTGGCCATCGATCGGAACAATGCGGCATCGCTGGTATTCGTCGGTGCTGCGCGGGGATGGCAGGATGGTGCCATCACGCGATCCGCGATCCACCGCGATGACGCCGAGGGAACGGGTGCAGGACGTGATGTTGAAGCATTTGAGTCCGCTGTGAACGCGAGCTGCCAGAACATTGCCCTGGAAACAAAAAAAATTGAGGCTTTCCGGCTGGTCGGCGAAGTAACTGAAACGACATTCATGGGCGTCAAAGTCAGTCTAGGCACTAAGGAAGGCGTGGGTGTTGATGATTCGTACTGGGTTGAGGAGCTCCAGGAAACAGAATCGGGACAAGTCATCCGTGCGAAACGCGGATTTATCAAGATCAGAGAAATCGGAGACAACAAAAGGGACGAAAGTGCCGTATCCTATGGTCAAACAATTATCGGCAGCGACTATTCGGCGGGTCTTATGGTGACAGAAATCCCGATGCTCGGAATGAACGCTGTGCTTGGAGGAATCGTCTCTCCTGCAAAATTGTCGCTTTTCGATAATGGTTCGTATCTGACGCGCACCGGCAATCACACGACGCTCAATGGATTTTATCCGGCGAATGAGTATGACTTCGGAGTGAAAATTAATTCAGAAACAAAATCCGCTTACGGCGCAGCGTTGGACGTGCAGTCAGATCTGGCCAACAAGACGCGTATTCCCGAGTTCTGGTTGTCCCTCGGCGGAGGATACTCTGTTCTGTCTGTGGATGGAAACTTCTTCTTTAACAAATATAGCACCTCGGGGACGAAGACCGGTGTTGATAGCGCTGATATTTCATTTGGGTCGAGTTACTACGGCCGTCTCGGTCTGCTGAAGAAATTCTACTTGAAACGGTTTGGGTTCTTCATACAAGCAGATGCGAAACTGACGTTCGTCCATTTGACTGCGACAGGCAAGGATGACAAGAACGACAAAGATATGGACTACAAATTGAAGGCGATGAATTTCGGGCTTTATCTGAGGACGGGGGTAGAAGTCTACCTGAATCCGATGCTGTCGCTCGGTGCCGGCGTCGAATACAATATTTTCGGCGCTAGTACCTCATGGACAGCCACAATTACCGACAGCGACAAAAACGACAAGAAGAGTGATAGTGTCGATGGTCCGGAATTGAATCATTCCGGTCTCGGTATCTCTGTCTGGGTCAATTACGCATTGCCATCGCTGAATTAACAATTACGAGGAGAAAACTATTATGAAACGTCTGATGTCGCTAGTAATAGCGGGAATCTTGGCATTGGTTCCGGCTTTCTTAGGTGCGCAGGAAAATCTTCCAAAATCCCGTGAGGCGGTATTTATTGAAATGAATGGTCCCGGAGAGGTTCTGGTCAAAGCAAAAGGAATCGGCGGCGTCAGTGGGATGTTCGGCTTCAAAGAAGAGGAATCCCTCAAGATCGCACTGGAAGATGCAAAGAAGGCAGCAGTGTATCTGGTTGTCTACGGTGGCGCCGGACTCGATCCGGTCATTAAGACTCCGGAAGAGAAGAATAAGTTTGCTTCCTTCGAGAATGATTTCTTCTGGTCGGAAAATCTGCGCAAGTATATCGTCTGGGAAGCGCAGAGTCTTGACAGTCGTGTCAAGCTTGCAGGCGGTGACAAGATCAAAGTGGAAAAACAGTTTCGGATAAGCCGCCAGGCGATCATCACGGACCTGACAGAGCGCGGTATTCTGCAGGGGACGAAAGAACTCGCCGAAGAAATCGGTCTGCCGACGATGATGGCCCTTCCGGACGTGAAACCCGGACAGAATCCTCTCGAACAACTCCGGACGGATGCGGTTCTGAAACAGGGAGCGTCGGTAATCGAATCCTACCTGACGGCGAGAAAATATGATGTCATCGCCCCCGATCAGGCGGAACAAATCTTCCAACAGCATCGCGCCCAACTTGCGCTCAAGGGACAGGAAGAGGATTTGTCCTATGCGATTGCACTATCGGTGGGCAGTGACGTTTACATTACCTACACGATCAGCATTGAAAACCGGATGGTTGGAAGTACGCAAGTGCACAAAGCCTCGGTCTCCGTGCGGGCATATGAAACCACAACTGCGCGTCTGCTCGGCACTGAAACTGGCTACAGCGAAGAATCAGCCGCGCCGGCAACTGCTCTGGTGGAGGCGGCGATCACCAACGCGCTGAACAACGTTATGTCCCGCATTAACGGGTACTGGACCGACGATGTTAAGATCGGCCTGCAGTATAAAGTCATTTTTAATCTGACCGGGAAATTTGACGAAGACACACGCTATGACATTGCCGATGCCGTCTCGAAGACGTTGAAAAAAATCTGCAACCGGACAAAAGAGAATGTTGTCAGCGAGAAAACGATCGATTATCTGGTATGGGTGTCCAATAAGGATATGCAAAGCCCGACGTCTTTTTTCCGTGAGACGCGGCGCGAATTTCTGGCCAATTTCAGCAAAGGGAAGCTCCGCCAGATCAATCTCAATCGGAAACTCATGATTCTTGGCATCGAATAAAAATCGAATGGTGTTGTGATGAAAAATATTCTCATTCTGCTCGTTTGTCTATCACTCTCGGCCGCGGCGCAGATTCCGCAATGGGCGCAAACGCATACACACAGGGACTATCCTCCCGATTTCTTTCTCGTCGGCGTCGGGAGCGCGAAAGGCGATCATGCGGCTGAAAACGCCAAACGAGCTGCGCAGACAGATGTGGCCAGTCAGGTGCGGGTCAATCTGCAAAGCCAGATTGACCGGGTTCAAAAAGTCTATACGCTGAACAGCAACGAACAATCCTCGGAAGAATTCAAGCAGAAATCCCGGATTGTTGTCGACGAAGAAATCTCAAGTGTCCGCATCGCCGAGACCGCGCTCGATACCAAGGACGGCACCGTCTATGCGCTGGCAGTCCTCGACAGGGAAGATTTTCAGCGGACATTGAGTGCGGCACTCGACCGCGCGTGGAAAAATGTCAGTGAAGTGAGAACGCAGGCAGATGAATTTCTGAGTAGCGGAAAATTGAATGATGCTCTCCAGAACCTGATCGTTGCACGGCAGCTTGCAGCTGGGATTTTCCCGAAGATGGCCCAGCACGATGCCGTCGGCAAGGTGATGTATCATGCGGAGGAGATCGTTTCACCGCAGGTGCTGACGGCGCGCATGGCGGAGATATTGAGTCGCGTCCGGCTGGAGAAGAAAGGCGGCAACGGACAGAAGGCAAAAATAGGACGTCCATTTCCAGAACCTCTCGTTGTTGCTGTCACCGTTGTGTCACCACGGGGTACTGTCCCGGTAATTGGATTACCGGTTTTGTATTCTTCGCTGGACGGAACAACGCTCGGCATTCAGAACACCGATGACAACGGAAAAGCATCCTTCACCATGACGGCACGTATGCTGAAAAACTCCGCTATTCGTGCACGATTCAATCCACCGGCACTTTCCGGCGAGTTTGAAGCAAACCTGACGGCGTCGGCTGTAGAGTTTTCGTACACGGCTCTGCCCGCCGGAAGTCCCATCGCCATTGCCGTGCGATCGGTTACGCCTGCGTCTGCCAAAAAACTGGAGACAACATTCGGCGCTATGGCGGCCCAACTCGGCTATCGAATCGATAAGAGAAGCCGCTTCACTCTGCAGGTCAATGTCGATGTCGCCACCCCGACTGCGGTTTCCAGCCTGAGCGGAACATTGTACAGCGCGATGCCGGATGTCCAGATCGTGTTGAGTGACAATGAAACCGGGACGGAGCTTGCGGCAATGAAGTCAAAAGGGAGGGGCGTCGGGCGGTCTGCCGCTGAGGCGAATGAAAAGGCCGCTTCCGACTTTCGAGTCGGTGAGCAGGATCTTGCATCAATCCTCGAAAAGATACCGGAGTAAATTTTCTCTTCGGGAATGAATCTCAAGTCCGGCATGAACACCATGTCGGACATTTTTTTATGTCCGCATCTCGTTCAGTGGACAGCGATTTGGACTCTTGCGTGAAGAGCTGGGCTGGAAAGAGCCCCGATCTACTTGCCGGAGTTCTTCACCCAGGCAAAAACCCCAAACGCGCGAAGCGCCTGACTTTGGGCATGGACGGTTCCTATTTCATTCACGCCGTAGCCGTCTTCCCCGCCATTCGGATTCCATCCATTGCGGATGCCGTGGTCTGTCGGACGGTGAAGCAGGACAGTTGCCATTCCGTGATGATTCGTCCAGACGTGTTCCAGCATTTTCTCAATCTGCTCCGGAATTCGCGAGAGCTCATGCGGCGCCACGCTGTAGGCATCCAGCAGATAATGAACGAACGCTCCATTGCCGTCCATACGAATTTGAAAGTAATCGACAGGGTCAATCCAGCCGTGTGCGGGATTGGTGATACGTTTCGCTGTCGCGACAATCATTTGCTTGATGGTACTATCGCGGGTAACACGATAGAGTGCCGCGCCGATGGAACAATACTCAGATCCCTCCCATGGCAGCTGTTTTCCGAATGCCGCTTTGCCCTTGCGTCCGACCCAGACACCGTCGCCGCGGTACTGCGTTTTAAAGATACCGGGAGCAGCATCGTCGCCGTACCATACCTTCCGTGCGTCCTCAAGATATATTTGCTTTCCGGTTGCTTCGTACAATCTGCAGGCGACATTCACCATCTGATTCATGTTGCTATTCGTGAAGATCGGCTCGCCGACTGCGGCGCGGGGCGGCCAATTATACCAGCTCCAGTATCCTTCATGGTTCGACAAGCGGCCCTGTTGCCGTGCTTCCTGATAGCGTTGTTCCGCATCGGCAACCAGCTGCATGTTGGTCTTTCCGGAGAACTCCCACCA
>JAPLFO010000187.1:3853-16180 GCA_026390635.1 Ignavibacteriales bacterium | reverse complement strand
AATTCCCGAGCTGCATGAAGAAATACAATACGAACAACGGGCATTCATTGTGGTCAAGAAAAATCAACGGAGAATCATTCAACTGAAAATGAAAACTATTCCGGAGGGAGGCACCCATGCCGTCATTCCGGGAACTTGAAAATGCTGCGGCCCAGGTGCGCGACGCCCTGCCGCGGAAGAAGGATCGCAAGCCGCTGCACGAGTTGGTATCAAGCCTGGAAACGGCCGTGCCGACACGGCAGGTCAGCGGCGTTCTCCGTGGAGAGAATCAGGAAGCCATCGTACCGGTGGTGCGCATGGGAAGGATCTCCGCTGCACAGCGAAAAGCCGAGCGCCATCAGTCTGTTCCGTCCCGCTGCCGCACATGGATTGGCGCGGGTGCGCGTGCGTTTATTCTGGACGACAGTGTGCTGCAGGGTGAGGGAGTGCCCGAGGGAATTAGCGGCGTTCATGAACACGTTGCTGCGCCTTTTCTTGACAGCCGCGTCATCGTCGACGAATACCAGTTGTACGAAGCGCGCATTGCCGGTTTCGATGCCGTGGTACTGTACGCCGCCCTGCTGCCATCAGGCGGTGTCAAGAGATATCTGGGTGTCGCACGCGATATGGACATGGAATGCATCGTTGCCTGCGCAAGCAAGAAGGACGTCGACGCTGCTCTTCGCGCCGGCGCATCCATGCTTGGCGTCTTCAACGGCGACGCCGGTGCCCACGATCAGAACATCGCCCCCAGCATTATGCTTAAGCGCTTCATCCCCAACAATGTCATTACGCTCGGCATGGACGACAACCGGACGCTGAACCAAGTGCGTCAATTGCGCGAAGCGGGTGTTGACGCTGTCATCCTGCATGAACAGGTTCTCGAATCCCGTGAGATCAAAGAATTCTTTATTCGTCTGTCGAAAAACGCGCAATGACTTTGTCGATCATCATTCCATCGTGGAATACCGTTGCGCTGCTCCGTCGATGTCTTCTCTCGCTCGAAACACACCCGGCCGCAGCTACACAGGAGATTATTGTTGTCGACAACGCCTCTGCAGACGGTTCAGCGGATATGGTAGCGAGCGAATTTCCGTCCGTCCGGCTGATTCGAAATCAGATGAACAACGGCTATGCCGGCGGCAACAACCAGGGCGCTGCCGCTGCTCAGGGTGAATATCTTTTGCTGCTCGGCAGCGACACGGAAGTCCACGCGGGGACTATGGATGCACTTATCTCATTTCTGAACGCACATCCCGAGGTCGGCGCGGCTGCCTGCCGGCTCGAATATCCCGACGGGAAACTGCAGCCTTCAGTGAAACGTTTTCCCACTCTATTTAATGCCGTTGCAATGTATATGTCGCTGCACCGGTTCAACCGGTATTATCTTATGTCCGATTTTGCGCATGATCAACTGAGAGACGTTGACCAGCCGGACGGGACCTGCTTCATGCTGCGGCGATCTTTTGTTGAACAGCATGGACTTTTCGATGTGTCGCTCAGTATTTTGTACAATGATGTTGATTTATGCCGGCGGATCAAACAGACAGGGTACAAAATCTATTTTCTGCCGTCCGTTTCCGTGATGCATTATGGCGGCAGCAGCACGAAGCAGGCATCTGCCGCACTGCGCGCCGAAATGTACAGGAATATTCTTCTGTATTATGAGCGATACCACGGGAAACTTTCGCGATGGCTTCTGCTGCCGATTCTGGTGCTCCGCCTCTTTGGTGCGACACGGGATCTCCGGGCAGTCAAAGTATTAATTCAGGCACAGAGGATTCCGGCATGATCGGGGAAGAGATACGGCAACAGGTTTTTCGCGATACGCAGAACTACTATCACGGGGTCCCTCCGGAGATGGTGTCGCGGCCGCTGATGCGCTTTGTGCGGCGCTTTGCCGGAAAGAAAATACTCGATGTGGGTTGCGCGACCGGTAACTACTGCCGCGCACTTGCGAAGGAAGACTTCGACATGACCGGCGCAGACGCGAACGCGGAATACGTCCGGATGGCGAAGGAGCGCGGAGTCAACGCGATTCACGTGCACGGGAGGCTGCCGTTCGAGGACAGGAGTTTTGATACGGTTCTTCTGTTTGAGGTGCTGGAACATGTGGAAGATCCGGTGCCCCTGATCCGTGAAGCGCTGCGTGTATCGCGAAAGAATGTGCTCGTGACAGTTCCCAACAGTTCGAACGCGGATGAAATGCGCGCGGACGGCTTGCTCTATGAACATATGGCGGATCTGGATCACAAAAATTTTTTCACCAAGGGTACGCTTGAAGCCCTTCTCGTGCCGCTGTGTGGGCGTGTGACGGTGACGGAAGGGGGTGCAATGAATCCGCTCGCACTTTTTAAAAGTTCGTGGATTCGCTGGATAGGAAAAGTGCTGACAAAGAGCGGAGTCCTCTCCACACGATATCACTACAAACTCTACGCGGTGTGCTATGTCTAGACTGATGGAACAGGTCAGCTATTTTTTTTTTTTTCACCGGCGTACCGTCAAAGCCAAAAAAAACATCGTGGCCCTTTTTGTGCTGCGGGGTCTGAGTGTTCTGACGAGCTTGATGCTTGTGCCGCTCACGCTCCATTCCATGAACAGCACCAATTATGGAATATGGCTGACATTGACCTCTGTGATCGGCTGGTTGACGTTTGCAGATGTCGGACTCGGCAACGGCCTCCGCAATAAGTATGCAGAAGCGCGTGCGCGGGGCGAAATGGCACTCGCGCAAACGTACGTCAGTACGGCATATGCGCTGTTGGCCATCGTCGTCGGCGTCCTGTGTCTCATCTGTGTACCGCTCTGCTGGGTGCTTCCGTGGACCGATATCCTCAATGCCGCCTCGGTGGACAGCGCGGATTTGCGTCTGCTTGCCTTGGTCGTCTTCGTTCTGTTCTGTGTGAGGTTCCTTGCGCAGTTGATTTCCTCGGTGGCGGCCGCGGATCAGATGCCCGCCATCAATGGTGTGATTGAACTGTCTGCAAATGTTTTCTCACTGATGCTCGTCTGGACTATTGTACGGGCTGGTCTTGCGTCCCTGTTCTCCCTCGGTGCGGCCTTGAGTATTGCCATTACGCTCGTTCCGGTGGCGGCATCGGTGTATCTTTTTAAGACCAGGTACCGGGCCTCTGCTCCGCGGATCAGTGCAGTGCGTATGGAGTTTGCGCGCGAGTTGATGAACATCGGCGCAAAATTCTTTCTGATTCAGATGTCAGGTCTCATCATGTACACCACGTCCAATATCATCATCGCACAGCTGTTCGGCCCGGCAGAAGTGACTCCTTATAATCTCGCTGCGCGTTATTTTGGAGTAATCACCACCGGTTTTGGAATTCTTGCTGCGCCGCTCTGGTCGGCGTTCAGCGAGGCCTATGTCCAGAATGATCTGGCGTGGGTGCAGAGGATCACAAAGACCATGCTGCGGATCTGGCTGGGTCTTGTGGTGGTGGTGGCGGTGATGGTCATTTTTTCGAACGAAGTGTACAGGTTCTGGGTCGGAGGATCAGTTGGTGTTCCCTTAGCGGTGTCGTTGTTCATGGGTATTTTTGTTCTGCTGCTCGCGTGGGGAACGCTCTTTGTCAATTTTATCAACGGAACGGGAAAGATTCAGCTCCAACTGTATGTGGCGGTCGCCTGCGCAATCATCAATATTCCATTAACGCTGGCCATCGTGAAAGTCTTTCATCTCGGTATTGAGGGTGTTGTTCTGGCCCAGTGCATTGTGCAGCTCGTCGCGTCGATCTGGGTTCCGCTACAATACAAAAAACTGGTGACGAATACAGCGGTGGGTATATGGGCACGATGAGGGAAAGATGTCCCTGCTGCGACGGGACGATGGAACAGCGGTTTCATGTGCTCGTTCTCCAGAAGTATGATGTCATGTACTATCGTTGCATACGCTGCGGCTTTGTTCAGACGGAAGAACCTTTCTGGCTTGACGAGGCGTATGCGAGCCCGATCAACAGGGAGGATGTCGGTCTGCTGAACAGGAATATTCTCTTTTCGCACTACGTCGCAATTATTCTCTCCGCTGCTTTTGATAAACACGAACTCTTTCTCGATTACGCGGGCGGCTATGGTGTCTTTACCCGATTGATGCGCGATGCCGGCTTCGATTTTCTCTGGCACGATCCATACACAAAAAATATCTTTGCAGAAGGATGTGAGTTTCAGCCGGAGACGCAGAGGGTGATAGAAGCTGTCACATGTTTTGAATCATTCGAGCATTTCGTCGAACCGTTGCAGGAGATTGAAAAAATTCTCTCCTGCTCAAAAAGCGTCCTGTTTTCGACGACGTTTCTTCCCGAACCCCTGCCCGATCCCGGCACATGGTGGTACTACGGAAGGGAACACGGACAGCATGTGTCCTTCTATACAAAATCCGCATGCGCGTCACTGGCACGGAAATGTGGCCTGAGGTTTTATAGCTTCGGGGAGATTCATGTTCTGACGGACAGGGTGATGCCGGAAGAGCGCATCCGTTTTCTCCTGCGGTGGAAAAATTATGGAGCGTACCGGTACGCCGTCCATGACCTGGTCCCGAAAACGCAAAATGATTATGAGCGGATACAAAAAAACCGGCGATGACAGCCATGAATGTTCTCTTCGATCATCAAATATTTTTCGCGCAGCGGTACGGCGGCATTTCCCGATATTTTGCGGAATTGATAGCACGGCTGCGGGAGCGTCCTTCGGTGACCGTTCATCTGCCATTGACGCACAGTGAGAATGAAGAAGCGGTTCTGCTGGAGGGCATTACCGGGGCACTCGATCGGCGGCCGCCCATTATGGAACGGTTGAAAATTCCCGGACGCGGAACGCTTTCGTCGTTGATCCGTGTGCTCGTTCCGGCTCTCGACGTGCAGGTCCGGCATCAGCGGGAAACGAAGGCACTGCTGTCGGGCGGGACAATGTCCGTTTTTCATCCGACGTACTATGACGGCTACTATTTTGATTCCAAAGGCCGTGTTCCCGTTGTCGTGACCGTTTTCGACATGATCCATGAATTGTATCCGCAGTATTTTCGTCACAGCGACGACGCCCTCCTTCTGCAAAAGAAGAAAACGGCTATTGAGAGGGCTGACCACCTGATCGCAATTTCTCAATCGACAAAAAATGATCTCTGCCGGTTGTATGGGGTGCCCCCGGAGAAAGTCAGCGTCACGCACCTGGCGAATCCGCTCCGAAAATGTGATGCTTCGGATCAGTTGCCGCCTGTACCGGGTGAGTATCTTTTATTTGTGGGGGAGCGGAAGGGATACAAGAATTTTCAGTTCATGGTTTCGGCATTGATTCCATTGTTCAACACGCGGCCCGGCTTGTCACTCATCTGCACCGGAGCCCGATTGTCGGAAGAAGAGCGCCTGCTTCTTGAATCGCATCATCTTACCGGCAGGGTTCTGCATTGTCACGTCGCGACGATGACGCTACTGCAATTGTATCGCCATGCGGCCGCCTTTGTCTTTCCCTCGCTCTACGAAGGATTCGGACTGCCGGTGCTTGAAGCGATGGGAGCGGGTTGTCCTGCGATTGTCAGCAGAACGAGTTCGTTTCCTGAAGTCGCCGGAGATGCCGCCGTCTACATTGATCCCACCGATGCGGAATCGATCCGCAATGGAGTACAAGGCGTGCTGGAATCGCCCGCGCTCCGCTCCGAATTGAAAGAGAAGGGAATTGCACGGGCGGCAAAGTTTTCCTGGGAGGCGACAGCAGAGCAGACTGAAACTATCTACCGGACTCTTCTATGATTACAATCATTACCGTCTGCAAAAATAGCGCTGCAACCATACAAAGAACCATCGACTCCGTGCTCGGCCAGACGCTGAAAGAGTTCGAGTATATCATTGTGGATGGAAAATCGAGCGATGCTACAACCGAAATCCTGGCATCGGCAGAAGCGGCCTTCGACGGCCGGCTTCGATGGATCTCGCAGGAGGACCGGGGAGTGTACGATGCGATGAATAAGGCAATCGCGATGGCGCGGGGATCGTTGGTCGGTATCATCAATAGTGACGATTGGTACGAACGTGATGCTCTCGCGATCGCTGACGTGGTGCATGCCACCGGGGGGGAAGAGATCATTCACGGACTCGTCAGAATTCATCGGGAGGGCCGGCCTTTCATGATCCGCGGAAGCAGTGAGCAGTTTCTGCCGGTGACCATGATTGAACATCCCACCTGCTTCGTTCCGCGATCCGTTTATAAACGCCACGGAGTTTTCGATTCCTCCCTGCGCATGGCGGCCGACTATGATTTCATGCTCCGCTGCTGGAAGGCGGGTGTCCCTTTCCGCTGGGTGGAAAAAATTCTCGCGAATTTTTCCTCCGGTGGAGTCTCCGACGTCTCCTATCTCCGCTCGCTGCGTGAACGTGCACTGGTGCTCCGTCACCATGGCTATCTTTCCGCACTGCAGTTTCGCCGGGAACAGATGAAGATCAACCTGAAAATAATGACGGCGGGCTTCAGCTCATGACCGTTGCCTTTCTCGGATATTTCCGGACGTCATTCCTCCGGCCGTTTATCCCGGAAATCAGCGACGAGGACGAGCGTCGTTTTCCCGGGATGGGGGGCCATGGGGTCACCGATCTTACGGTTGAGCTGATCCGTGCAGGAATTCCGCTCACGGTCATCACGCTTGATCCGCAGGCTGATACCATCCGGCGATGGTCTCATGGTTCGATCCGCTACATTGTCGTCCCGATGCGGAAGAGCGGAGTGCTTCGAGACTTTTTCCGGCGGGAAGTGAAACTGCTGCTGCAGATACTGCGTGAAGAATCGCCGGAGGTTGTCCATGCACATTGGACGTACGCGTTCGCACTTGCTGCCGTGAAATCTTCCTTTCCATCGCTTGTCACGCTTCACGATCATCCATGGGATATTGTGAAATATGGCGGATGGTACAACCTTCCTGGATATCTCACCACGCTGTACGTCTATAGAAAGGGAAATCACTTCGCTGCCGTTGCTCCCTCTGTGAAGCAATTTGCGGAGCTGCACGGGGCGAGGGAAATCGAACTTATTCCCAATGTGCTCGAACGAACATTTCTTTTTGATACCAAACTGCCGGACGATCAAGCGATGCCGCCCGTCATTGTCAGCGTTCTGAATTGGACCTCCCTGAAGAATGCAACGACGGCACTGCTCTCATTTCATGGGATCCTCACAGAGTTTCCGGATGCCCGGTTCGATCTCTATGGCTGGAACCTCGGCGTCGGTGAGCCGGGAGAGTTGTGGGCACGCGACCATGGCGTCTCACAGAATGTTGTTTTCCACGGAACGACAGAGAATACGGAAGTCCGGCGCGCCATTGCTGCTTCCACAGTGGTATTGCATCCTTCGTACACAGAATCGACAAGTATTGTCATAGCGGAAGCAATGGCCATGGGGAAGCCGGTCGTTGCCGGCGAAAGCGCCGGTGCGGTCCCATGGGTGCTGGACAATGGCACCTGCGGTCTTTTGACGGACGTCCGCTCTGTGGAAAAAGTGCGTAATAGCCTCCTGGCATTACTGCGCAACAGTGCACTACGGTCGTCCATGGGAGCGCGGGGAAGGAAGCGGGCACAAACCCTGTTCAATCCGGACAACGCGGTGCGAGCGTACTCAGCGCTCTATGAGCGCATCGCCGGAGAACGGAAGATATGAACAGGCCGCCCGTGTCGATCATCATCCTCAACCACAACGGAAAGAATTTCCTTGATGCGTGTCTTACCGGCGTACTGGCACAAGCGTATCCGGCATTTGAAATCATTCTCGTGGACAATGGTTCATCCGATGGCAGTGTGGAATTCGTCCGTGAGAAATTTCCTGCCATTCGTGTGGTTGCTCTGGAAAGCAATCAGGGATTTGCCGGAGGCAATAACCGCGGCGTGGAAGCAGCTCGGCACGATCTGATCGTTCTGCTTAACAATGATACGCGCGTGGAAGAGGGCTGGCTGAAGGCGCTCGTCGATGCGGTGGAGCCGGATGATGTTGCCGCTGCGTCTTCGTTGATCCTCACCGATGGAATTCCGGCGCGGTACTATGAGAAGAACGGTTCAATCAATTTTCTCGGCCACAACATCATGCGCGTGTTTGAAAAGCGCGAAGATATTTTTTTTGCAGGTGGAGCATCACTGATGTACAAAAGGAACATTCTCGGTCTTCCGTTTGATGAGGACTATTTTGCTTATGCGGAAGATGTCCATCTGAGCCTTCGGGCGCGATTTTTAGGATTGCGTGTTCTGCACGTGCACGATTCTGTGGTGCATCACTTCGGGTCCGGAACGTCCAAACAGCAGGCAGGGAGCTTCGTCACCTTTTTGCAGGAGCGGAACAGACTTCTCAATACACTTGTCTTCTTCTCACCGGTCACGCTTTTCAGGATCGCGCCCTTGCTGCTCCTTACTGTGGCCGCGAAGCTCGCCGTGTCGCTGGTAGGCGGAAAATACTCTGTCGCCGGACTGATGCGTGCGTACGGCTGGCTGCTGTTTCATCCCGGTGCCATCGGCGGGAAGAGGCGCTCACTCGAAAAAGAACGGCGGGTTCACGAACGCGTTGTCATCGCCCGGATGACCTGCAAGCTGACGAACGGCGAATCGGCGGCGGGCCGGCTGGTGAATGCGGTCATGAAATTGTATTTTTCTATGGTGAATCTTCGAACGATAGAATTTCCGGAGCGTTGATGCCGTTGGTCTCGATCATTGTTGTCAACTATGATGGGAAAGAACAAACCATCGCCTGCCTTCAATCGCTGGCCGTCGCGAAGCTGTCGGTGCCGTATGAAGTGATCGTTGTCGATAATCATTCCTCGGATGACAGCGTTGCTTCCTTGCGTGCAATGTTTCCGTCCGCGCGGCTGCTTCCCCAGCAGGAAAATTTGGGATTCGGCAAAGCCAATAATCTTGGCGCAGCATCGGCGAACGGGGAGTATCTTTTTTTTGTGAACAATGATACATTGTTCACCCGTGACATTGTGACGCCTTTGTGCAATTTTCTCTCAGCGCATCCGGAGGCGGGGGCTGCAGCTCCGATGCTGTTGAATGCCGATGGCACATTTCAACTATCGTACGGCAAGTACCCGTCAATTCTGAACGAACTGCGGACAATACGCGATACGGCGATGCTCAAACAGATTCCAACGGACCTCGTGCCGCGCATGGTGGAATGGGTTTCGTTTGCCGCTGTCATGATCCCGCGCAGCAGGTTTGCCCAGCTTCATGGATTTGACGAAGCATTTTTCATGTACTTTGAAGATGTCGATTTCTGTCACCGGCTGCACGATGCCGGATGCGCAGCATATTATTGCGGAGAGCATTCGATTATCCATATCGGCGGAGCGAGTTGGTCCGGGAAGAGCAGCTCGCCGGTCAAGGTCGAATACCGCCGCTCGCAGATGCTGTACTACCGGCGGCATCGTTCCGCAGCAGAGCTGTTGGCCCTTCGATGCTATCTCACTGCAAAATTTGTTCTGATGCTCTTCAGGATCGGTCGTGCCCGGCGCCCGGCAGCGATGGAGATCCTCTCACTGGTCTGGAATCGTCATGCACGTCGTACTTGATGCTCGAAAATATTTCGATTTTGGAATCGGAACATACATCCGGAATCTCGTTCCACAGATTGCGGCATCGGAAAAGCTGACCCTGCTCGTCGCGCCGGGTGATGCGGACAGGATCGACCGGATACCGGGTGTGACCACGAAAATAAATACATCGGGAAAATATTCACTTCGCGAGCTGTTCTCGATTGCGGAGGATGCCAATACGTCGCAGGCAGACATTTTTCACTCTCCGCATTACACCGTTCCATTTGGACTGCGCATGCCCTGCGTCACGACAATCCATGACATCCTTCACATACGCGGGAGAGAATATTTTTCGCTTGCACAGCAGGCATATGCCCGGATGATGGTGGCGCATGCATGTCGTGCATCGGACGCGGTGCTTGTGGATTCGGAGTTTACGAAGAGGGAACTGCTGACAGTGTTCCGGATGGCTGAGCGCCGCATTCACGTCATTCACCTTGGTGTGGCGCCGCTGTATTCAATTCATCCGCCCAAAGAAGAGCTGGAAGCGTTTCGCGCCAAGTACCGGTTTCCCGCCGAAACGATTCTCTACACCGGCAGCTTGAAACCGCATAAGAATATTCCGACACTGATCTCGGCATTTGTCCGTCTCAAGCACCGGGACGGATGCCGGCTCGTCTTTTCCGGCGAGCCGGTATTGGAAAATCGTGAGGTGCGCTCGCTGATCGAAGCGAACAGTCTCTCCGGCAGCGTGATCGACCTCGGTCAATTGTCGCGACGGGAATTGTCTCTCGCGTATCATGCCGCAACGGTGGTTGTGCTCCCGTCCCTGTATGAGGGTTTCGGATTTTCGGTATTGGAGGCGATGGCGGCGGGAACGATGGCCATTGGGGCGCGCGCCGCATCGATTCCCGAGATAATGGGGGATGCCGGTTGCCTTTTCGATCCTCACTCGCCGGATGATCTTGCCACGGCAATCACAAAATCGCTCGACGACGCTCCTTTCCGTACGGCGGCGATTGAAAAAGGATTTGCCAATGTGCAGCGCTTTTCGTGGACGAAGTGCGCAGACGAAACAATGCACGTGTACAGGAACCTCCTATGAAAACCAGCGGGAAACGTACAGGAATATTCGGCGGCACATTCAATCCTCCGCATTTCGGGCACTTGATCGTCGCCGATCATGCGGCCCACGAGCTGGCGCTCGATCGCATCATTTTCGTCCCCTCGTTTATTTCTCCTCATAAACGGGCCGGCGAAGAGCATGCGGCGGAGCACAGAATGGAAATGGTCCGTCTGGCTGTGACAGGCCATCGGTCTTTTGAAGTGAGCGATCTGGAATTGAAACGACCGGGCGCTTCTTATACAATCGACACGCTGCTTGAATTGCACAGCCTGTATCCCGACGATCTTTTCTTTCTCCTTCTCGGAGCAGACAATGTTGCCGAGTTTCATACCTGGAAATCTCATGAGAAGATTCCGGCACTTGCGACCGTTGTTGCGATGAATCGACCCGGCTATCGAGCACCGGAGGAGTTGCCGGCAATTTCCGGCATGTTGACGGTGGAAGTTCCAAACATACAGATATCCTCCAGTGATATTCGCCGTCGCTTGATTGAGGGGAGAGACATCCGGTACTTCATCCCTGATGCGATATTGAAATATATCCAGCAAACACGCCTGTATGATTCATAAAAATGGTGGAATATGTAACTGTAATGTAGACAGTATACATAAATTCGTCCAAATGCCTCATTTCTCTTGACAATAAAGTATTTGGTTAGTATCTTTTTCCATTCGATGGCGGATAGATTAAAGCGACAATACTCAAATCAATATTCGGATGCTTTTTCAAACGCCTATGAAAAGAATTTTACTTTTCTGCTTGTCTTTTTTTAAGTCGACCCATTTATTCTTCCAAAAATCTTTGCATCGAGCTTGGCGTTCTGATCGTCCTCATTGGCGTTCAGACATCCAAGTCGAACGTCTATGTACGTTGTCCAAGTTTCTTTCATCCGAAAGACCTGTGTCGAGCAATATCTTCTCTTGTAACCTTTTTTAACGTTTAAAAGGAGAGTCATCCCGTGAAACAAATGGTTACCATCTTGGTGTCTCTGCTTCTTCTTACTTCGCTTCTGCTCGCCGGGACTACCGGCAAAATCAGCGGAACGGTCGTCGACGTGCAGACGGGCGAAAAACTGGTCGGAGCCAACGTTATCATTGAGGGGACGCGATACGGCGCCACTTCCAATGTCGATGGTTTCTATGCCATCCTGAATCTCACTCCGGGGTTGTACAAACTTCGTGTTTCATTGGTCGGCTATCAGAACGCAGCGGTGCTGGATGTGCGTGTCATCATCGATCAGACGACAACACAGGATTTTGGCCTCCGGCAAACGACATTGCAGGGAGAAGAAGTTGTCATCGTTGCACAACGACCTATCGTGCAGAAAGACCTTTCCGCGAGCCAGGCGAACGTGACGATCAAGGAAATCTCAAATCTTCCCGTGACGTCCGTTGCGAGCGTTGTCGGCCTGCAAGCCGGTGTTCAGGGTGACGTCATTCGCGGCGGCGGATCTGATCAAACGGCATTTGTGATGGACGGATTTACGCTGCGGAACGAGCGCGACAACACTCCGTACACTGCCATCAGCCTCAGCTCCGTTCAGGAAGTTCAGGTGCAGACGGGCGGGTTCAATGCAGAGTATGGAAACATCCGCTCCGGTGTTATCAACGTCGTGACGAGAGAAGGCAGTCCCAAAGCCTACTCCGCGAGTATCACGGCACGTCTCAGTCCGCCGACGCAGAAGCACTTCGGTTCTTCAGTCTATGCCACGGACTCGTAC
>JAPLFO010000187.1:0-3710 GCA_026390635.1 Ignavibacteriales bacterium | reverse complement strand
TTGGAATTCAATTTCTGAACGATCGATGAAAGATCCCGATCCGAAGAAGCATCTTACTCCGGAAGCTGCGCAGCAACTCTTCCTCTTCCAGCACCGGCGATCGGGCGACATCGTCGAACCCGACTGGGACATTGACGCTGGTGTCGGCGGTCCGTTCCCCATTATGAATGAAGATCTGGGGAACTTAAGGTTCTTCGCGGCCTATCGCCAATCGCAGAATATGTACGTCATCCCGCTCTCACGGGATCGCTTCCGTGACTACAACGGACAGCTGAAAGTAACGACCGATATCACCGGACAAATGAAACTCATGGCGCACTATCTGGTCGCTCAGCAAACAGGTACCGCCACAAGCCAAACCGGAACGCCGGGAATCTTCACATCGGCCGCCGGCATTGCGAGCAATATTAATCAGGCCAACTACCTGGATTCGAGAATTTATGCTCCGGATTACTGGGCTCCCACACAGATCGACATGCAGGGATTCGGACTGAAGCTCACGCATGTTCTGAATCAGAGCACCTATTACGAAATTACGGTCGATCAATTGACCACAAAGTACAATACGAATCCGGGCCGCGTGCGGAACCTCGACAGCAATTATGTTTTTGGAAACGGATACCTGACGGATGAGAATCCATTCGGATACTATCGCGGGACGTCAACGACCATCGACGGTATGCAGACAAGCCTTGCCTCAAGCCAGGCCCGCGATAGCAGCAAGATGACAGTATTAAGTTCCCGTGCGGAATTGGTCAGCCAGCTTGATCGGTATAACCAGCTCAAAGCCGGCGTCGAAGTAATCTACACCGATAACTTTGGCAACTATGGAAGCCGGACGCAGTTTGAATCCAGCGATCAATCGTACCGATGGCATACGTATCCCACAAAGGGTGCGTTGTATCTTCAGGATAAGTTGGAATACCAGGGCATGATCGCCAATCTTGGAGTGCGCGTCGATTATTTGAATCCCGGCGGATACTGGTACTCCTTCACCGATTTTACGCCGGTGTTCACGGCCGCCAACTCGCAGGCGTACGATCAACTGCTGGCGCATGAAACGACAAAGAAAACGGTCACTGTCAGTCCGCGTCTGGGTGTTGCATTCCCGATTACCGAATACGCGAAGCTCTTCTTCAATTACGGACATTTCAGACAGATGCCGTTCCCGGAAAACCTTTTCCTGATCCGCTTCGATCCGGTCAGCAAGGCGGTATCACGCATCGCAAATCCGAACAACCCGCTGATGAAGACCGTGGCATACGAATTGGGCTACGAGCACAGTTTCTTCGAGGAATTCCTGCTCCGTGTGTCCGGCTACTACAAAGACGTCACCAATCAACCGATGGCGATAACGTACAACGGAAAAGACGATAAGGGCAAGGCAATCTACTATAGTATCTACAAACCGGTATCGTACGAAGATATTCGCGGCTTCGAGTTGACACTCTCGCGCAATCGCGGCAACTGGATCACCGGGAATGTGAACTACACGTACATGGTGTCGTCGAGCGGCCGCTTCGGCTATACGCAATATGATCAGAATCCGGATGTACAGCGCCAGTATGAGAAAGACAACATCACCCAAGTCTATCAATCAAAGCCGATTGCATCGCCGTTCGGGCGGGCATATATCGACTTCTTCACGCCTTCCGATTTTGGTTCGCCGATTGCGGGCATCAATTTGCTTGCTGACTGGCGCTGCAATCTTACCGGGCGCTGGCAGTCGGGCGATCATTTCTCCTGGAACGGCGGCGGCAGTGCACGGCCGGGGTACGAGAACAACGTCCAGTGGAAAGACTACTTTAACGTCGACATGAGGGTCAGTAAGACTTTCCAATTCAACGAACTCAGCCTCATGCTGTTTATGGATGTTTCCAATTTGTTCAACATCAAGAATTTCTCGCACTATGGATTCTACGATGCCAATAACTTCAATTCCTATATGACATCGCTGCATCTTCCTTCAGGAATTGGTGATCCGCTCGGCTACGGAAATATTCCCGGCGATGATCAGCCGGGCGATGTACGGAAAGAGGGCGTGGCTTTTACACCTATTGAGGTCAAATCGGATGTTATGCAGGTGACTGCACCGGTGGCGACGGTCGTCTACTATGACCAGAAGACGCAGCGCTATATGCAGAATTCGGGAACCGGTTGGACCGAAATTCCGGAGAGCCAGAAGAATGAGATGATTAACAACAAGTCGTACATCTTTATGCCGAACCTGTCGTTCTTTACATTCCTGAACCCGCGTGATATTTTCTGGGGTGTGAAGTTCTCTATCAATTTCTAAGATTGGCAAACGGAAAAATTCAGAGGAATCAATGAAAAAAATATTTGCTTTCAAACGTTGGTATCTAACCGCCTTGCTCGTCCTCCTACTTCCACAGGCTGGCCGCAGCCAGCAGCCGGACGTGAAGTGGTTGACCGTCGGCTCGCTGTCTAGCTTTTTCAACAACTACGGATGTGAACGTGAAGAAGATCGTCCGGGTGCCAATCAGCAGGATGGTATGCAATGGCCGGCGCTCTATACCAAACAGGATATGGAAGCTGCACGCGGTTTGTGGATTGGCACCATGACCGATCCCTACGGGCAATTCAATCCGAAGGTGGTGCATTTTGGTCCCAGGCCGGTTTCAACTGAGGCGCTGGAATTTTTTCCGATCAAGTTTGAAATGGTGAGCCGGATTGATCCACCGATGGCATTTGTCAACGGCAATCAAACGTACCGCCAATTTGTCGACAATGACCGGGTCGACGCGACTCTGAAGGCGGACCGGATGATTGATGTCGTGGTGAACACTTCCATCGGGATAACGATGGAGCGAAAGATCTACGCGTTCAGCCAGCAATTTCACGACAATTACTTTATCTACGACTACACATTCACCAACACGGGAAAAGTTGACAAGAATAACACAATTCCCGCCGGCTGGCCAAAAACACTTGCTGACGTGTATTTCTACTTCCAATATCGCACGGCAGTGTGCTACGATATACGCGGCGGTGATTATGGCGATCCGCCCGCGTGGGGAAAAAATGCAATGCTTGATGTGCGCGGTGATACATCGACACTTACGCCGGCAAGTCCGTACTATGCACCCTGGGTGAACAAAGACAATGATTTGCGGGTGCAGTACACGTGGCTGGGTAAGGTAAATACCACCTATGACAATCTCGGCGGTCCGATCTGGAAGCCGACGCGAACCACCGCCGATGCGAAAGGCGATACGATCGGCCGTCTGGGTGCTGCACAATTTCAGGGAATTCTTACGATTCACGCTGACAAATCTCCGACGGACACCACGGATGACAAAGGGCAGCCGCGCACAACATCGTTCGAGAGTTCGGACGACAATCTAAACTTTAAAAATATCCAATCAAATCCCGCGCAGATGTCCAGCGAATATGACTGGATGAAGAAGGGACACGTCTTCCCGCGTCATGCGGAAAAGGTGGGATTTGGACAGGATCCATCCCTGGGCACCACGGGCGGATTTTCCAACGCCAACGGATACGGTCCGTACACCCTCGCAGCCGGACAGAGCATCCATCTCGTCTTCGCCGAAGCTGCCGCCGGAATATCGCGTGAAGCGTGCGTCGAGATAGGGAAGGCCTTCAAGCGCAGCAACGGCAGCAATACGCTGCTCATTCCGTGGCAGGGATCCAGCAAAACGAAGAACGATTGGGTGCTGTCGGGAAGAGAT
>JAPLFO010000168.1 GCA_026390635.1 Ignavibacteriales bacterium | reverse complement strand
TTGCCGAAGCCAGCGTATCTGTATTCAATCTTCTCGGAAGACTGTCCATCATCGTCGTATAGACCGCTGTTGTCGGCCCCAGATTCGTCCAGCTCGTTTTGCTTGTATCCAGGATGGCCGCCCTCAGATTGACAGATCCGGCGACCACGCCGTCATCATCCCGATATGAGGGGCTGAAGAAACCGAATTTCATCGATGTGGTTGTGGTAGTACCCTTATTCCATGTTACCTGATAGTACCTGCCGGTGGAGACTTTATCAATTCCGCTTCCATAGGTGCCGCAGAGGCTATTTCCATTTCCCGATATCAGCCGGACAATGACATAGTTCCCATTCGCTCCGTTGCCAATTGTCGTATTCACCGTGATGGGACGATACGCTTTTGCATCACCCACATAGTATTCCCTGGTACCGCCGCCGCTGCTCGTTCCCCGGCCCATTGCGCCGACAATATAGCCCGTAGTATCAGAGCCGGCGGGAAGTGTGGCGCCGGTTGTGGAGGTCGTAATCAACGCGTAGTTCCCTGTGAACACCTTTCCTTTTGCGAACACAACATTCACGTTGCGATAGGCGTCGGTGCTGGAACCCGATGCAAAAATAATGTTGGAACCAAGGTACACATTCGCATTCCCAGACTTGTTGATCTTCATCCCGTTGAATTCATAATTGGCCGTAGCAATCGTAACCGAATCCTTGTTTGAAAATGTTATGTTTGAGTTCGTAGAACCGGTGAATTCAAAATTTATCACGCCCATCGTGCTGCCGGCACTCCCGATCCGCGCATCCATTATACCGTCACAGAGAAAATCGCCACCGATTGTAATAAGGTGCTGCAGACCGGGTGCGACTGTTGCCGTTTGGGCTCTGAGCGAAGCTCCGCTGCGTATCCAGAGCCCCCCCTTGATGAGAAGTTTTGTAGAATCGGTTTTCGGGAAACGCAATACTGCCGGAGCGCCTTCGCCGATAACAAGTTTGGCGATTGTGTCGCCAACCGCCCACGTCATGTCGTACAAGACCGTGTCACCATCAGCGACGATGGCGGTATCCGCCGCGCTCGGCAGCACTCCAGTGGCCCATGTCGCCGGCGCACTCCAATTGCCTTTTACGCCGGCAGATTTGACATTCCCGGCCGTTGAGCGTTCGGACGAAACCGCGATGAAAAGAAATGTACACAACAACAGAACTGTCGCCTTTTTCATGAAAACCTCCATGAATAATGAGTGAATGTGAGTGACGAAACCAAACAGTGAATTACATTTTTGGACCTTAGAGCCATCCGGGCTCTTTGAGGCATGTGCCGTTACCGCATCAAAACGATTTTCGTTGTCCGCACCTCGCCGCCGCTTTGCAGCCTGCAAAAATAAACGCCTGTCCCGTTGCTGGGACCCGTCCACGATACTTCATGGCGTCCCGCAGTCAAATGTTGTTGCACGAGCGTTTCGACTTCTCTTCCCATGATATCAAATATTTTTATTTCGACCAATGCCGCAGCCGGAAGCTGATAGCGAAAGACCGTTGTCGGATTGAACGGATTGGGATAATTCATTAAGCGCATCAGCGAACGGTGATCGGGAGCACCGCTCAAGTCGCGAATGACCGGAGTGGTCATTGACTGCGGCCCGACGTCCCCTTTTGCCAGCGGTCTTCTGACAATGGGCGTTGTATTGTACTCATCGGCACCGATGTCATACGGAGCAGTTCGCAATTGTCCGTCCACATCATTGGTGACAAAAGGATAACTGCCGACCGCAGAATCTTTTGCAGCGCTTGCCGAAGAGATCCGCCAGAGACTATCTGTCCCTGCGCCGTACACAAGGGCTGGATTCACCATCCGAATTCCCGATGGCTGTGCGATCCCGAGCGTTGTTCCGTAGAAGATATTTCCTTCATATTTCATGTTCACCGGTGTATCAGAATATGTGACGAGCGGTGCATGGGTACTCCAGACAATATTGTCTGCAATCACGCAATCCATCGGAGGCAGCGTCAACTCGGCATCTTTCCCGGCACCGATGTTCAGCGAACAGACATTATCGACCAGCGTATTAAAAACCACGACCGCCCGCTTGACCTGGAAATAGCGATTGAGCGGTGAATTGGGAACTCCATTCATTAAGGTAATTCCGGATTTGAAGCTCGCACCGGCGCTCTTTTCTATGTAGTTATTAAAAACTTTATGATCTTCTCCGATAATGCGGACGCCGCCGGAATTTTGGGCGTTGTTACAGAGGAAGAAATTTCCTTCCACGAGACAACGGTTTCCATGCCTCAGGGTCAAGGTTCCCTGACAGCTCCGAAATGTGTTATACCGGTAAATGTTGCCGCACGATTTGCTGGAAATGATCTCTATCTCGCCGTTGCATTGATCAAAAAGATTATATTCGATGGTGGTGAAAGAATCATACATCGACCAATCGCTTGTTCCGACGCGAATGGTCTCACCGCCGTTGAGACCGGCACCGTTTTTATCGACGAGAAGAGGACGCGGCCCGAAATAATTGTGGTCAATCTGATGGTAGTTCGGTGTCGCAGACAGCCAGACAACGAGCGTCGTCCCGAGATGCGTTTTGCCTTCCAGGGCGCAATGGTCAACCTGATTATACTGACCATACAGAGACACCCATTTGTAATCGATGGAATCATTGGAAGGATTGTAACTCTTTATCGACGTGCGCGTCAACCGGCAATGGCGACTCTCCGATCCATCAAGTCCTCGGAATTCTATGATCGCACCGGATGGACTGTATCCATTTTCAAATTTTAGCCCATCAACGATGAGATACTCTCCAGCGATGCGCAGCGTGGACGTGCCGGTAAGGATCGTCGATTGATTCGATTGGGCACGAAGGAGAATCGGATGGGACGCAGTTCCCGTCGCTTTGAATACGATTGCCTGATTGTTCCAGATTCCGGAAACCATTGTGAGAGTATCTCCAGGAGCGATACTGGCAATCGCTGTTGCGATTTGCCCGGCAGAAGAGACAACAGTCTCTTTTGCCGAGACTGTTGATGCGAGCGCAACACACACGACAGCAAACAACTGAAGCATGAAATTCCTGTCGGTCTTCAGAATGCTTATGTTCCTCTTTCCTCTCTACAATACTTCCCGCCGACAATCATCCAATAATACTCGGCACTAAGTCTCATTTATGTTAGAGACGATATTTCAATCCAATGGTGATCGGCAGCAATGCAGTTGTGAGACTTTTGTCTATTCCGCTTGCATAACGACCTTCGGCAAACAGATGAATGGCTGGTGTCAAACAGAAATCAATCCCCATCCCGCATTGAAAGAAGGCTGAAGTTTTCTCCCCGCCTGTGATGCTGCGCTGTGCTGTCATTGAAATATCTGAACCGTTTACCGACAGGACGCTGGTCGTCGGCAGCGCAATTTCGCTTAAGGATGAACGCATGATGCCGGCGCCGGCTATGAAATATGGATACAGTATTCCGTTGGTTTTCACTGGAGAAATCCGTGCGTTCACCGACACGGTCATCACGGTGCTTGGATCTGCAGACGGATTCAGTGAGACATCATTAAAAATCCAAATATCACGCATATACTGGGTATTAAGCCCCTCACTAATCCCGTCTTTGTTCAGAACAAAACGATAATAGTCGAACCCTGCAAAAAGGGTTACGGATTCTGATACATCCATACCAACACTAGTTCCTCCTCCATACTGCATTTTCCAATAGTTTGCGAATGCCATGGGAGAAGCCGGGATGACGAAACCGCTGCCGACCGAGATCTCTACACCGGAGCGCACTTGTGCATTCCCATATGTCAGCATGGCTGCTAGTAGTACGAACAACAGGATTGTGCGTTTCATGATTGTTTTCCAATAAGACGTTAGTATCCAAAAGGCCATCGCGGTACAGAACATTAGTTGAAGAAATAGGAAATGAGTTCGTCACGCCGTATGCGAACCATCGTTCCATCAGATTTTTTCTGGAACTTTTCAACCAGGAAAAGTCCAAAGCCAGGCTTGAAATAGTAGTCTGTATAGTCCGTGCGCCGGACATAGGATTGCCGATATTTGAAATATGGGGCCGAACCCAATGTTGTCCGCAGCGTATCCACGCCTTTTGAAACAATTGTGGTTTTTACGGAATCCGCGCCGGTAATAACCTGATCGCCTGAGGCCCATAGGACGGTATCGGCACCAATGAATCGAAGCGGAGTCACGTCACCGAGAGAGGCTCTGAAATTGAATGCAGTCTGTTCGAAAAACCTGGTGTCATCAGATTTCCGTGTGCGCAGATTTTCCAGACTGTCTACCTGCCAGCACGAGGTCATCCCCAATTCTCCCTGCACAACATACCACGTGAGAGCAGATCGCCCCAGACTCTTCTTGTTCGCGGTGGGGATCATACTTGTGTCGGCTGTTATAGTATCTTTCACGCTCAGACTGTACGAATACCGTGTCCGCACAATACCGGAAGTATCATACAGTGTCACATTGTATTTCCAATTGTTTCCGACAGACAGCGGGACAAGCGCCTTCATTCCCAATGCATATTGTCCCTTCATTGAACCGGGTGATAGCGGGTCAAGGTTTTCAGCGCAGGCGGCAAGGAACACAATGGCCGGCACGATAAGACCCAGGGCAATCTTACTGTTCATAATATTCCTCGTCAAGCTTATTATAAGTCTATTCATAGAATTCAGACAATGCCGGCCCCTGATCAGACCACTAAAAGCGGTAGGCAATTTCCATCATGAACTGATGCTGCTCTCGCGAGTTGTAGTTGGTATTCGACTGATAGACGTCATCAAATTTCAAACGCCAGTATTCATACGCAACATCGATCAGGATATTTCCCATTGCGAATCCCGCACCGAGTGAGTAGACTCCGCCACGGGCCGGTTCATCAATGATTGCCGATCCGTCCGGCGAAAACGCCTGGATATCCTGACGGTAGCCGCCCCGCAACGCAAGCATATCATCGGCGCAATACTCAACACCAAAGCGCATTGTTGCGCGGTTGTTAATCCAGGGGTGCAATGCAGCGGCAGCGGAGGTTGACGTCAACTGCATATCTCCCAAGGATCGCACCTCGTAGTCGAATGCAATCGTCCATTTGTCCGTCGGAGTCAGGATAAATCCAAGAGTATAGGACAGCGGAAATTCGAGCTTATCTGAACCGCTCTCTTTATAGTTTCTGGCGGTCAGGCTGTCGATCCTTATCGGAAACCATTTTTTTGTTGTATCCAGGCTCGTAACGTTCCGGTCCCATTTTCTCGTGAGCGTCATCGCCGGTTTGACAACAGCGCCTACACTGAAACGTTCCTGCTCATAGCGTAGCCCGAGCGTAAAAACATTTCCTGAATATGTTGATGTCCCGATTTTCGTCTGAAAGTAGTAAACAGTGTCGACCATGAACTTTCCGGCCACACCGTTGGAAATGGCAACATTGATGTGCCCTCTCTCCACCCTGGATTCGTTGTCGTCGGAGGTTCCCGAGAGTATTGTCACCGATCCGCCGAGCGTCAGCCCCGGAAGAAGTGTGATAGCGGCACCCGGTGTAATTCCATAGACGAATCCTTTCCTCTCGCGGATATATTGATACCACTTGATGTGAACGGTATCATTTCTATTCGTGAAGAAGACGGGGAACGGGCGTAATTGACCCGGGTAGGGAGACAATGCATTATTGTCCTGGTAGAAATTATCGAGATTCATTACCTGGGATGCACCTACGCCCGCCGCTATCTTGAATCCTGCGATCTCCAGCGGCATGGCCGCCGCCAATGAGAGCGGCTGAGATGCGGAAGTACTTCTATCCCAATTTGGCGTGATGTTGTCGTACTGCCGTTGCACAGTCTCCCATGCGCTTACTGGAAGACCGGGTATTCCAAGACTATCGGGTGTCTTGACGGTACCGGTAAGGCTCTCCAACAAAAGACTGAGCCCCGGTACCGGTCTCATCGGGACCCATGCCTGCGTCTGTTGCCGCGAAGTTCTTCCATAGAGTCCGCCTGCACGAATTTCGAAGGAGGAAAGCCTTGAGAGCGCTGCAGGATTTGAGAATAACGCAGAAGCATCGTTCGCACTCGCCACAGAGGCCCCCCCCATCGCGCGCGAACGGACTCCTGCAATCGTCCATTGATCAAGACCTTGAACATCCAGCGGAACCGCTGACGGTTGGGCAATTGCAATGGAAGCACAATTGAGCAATGCAGCAATGACAATTGTGTCTATCTTTTTGGCAAGGCTCGATTTCATCGGAATTGCACTCCTAAGCTAATGCGGTGTACGGTGTTCAAATACTCACTCATTTTACCATAGCTGTAATCAAAGCTCACAGGCCAACCGGAGAGGTCCGTCTGTATTCCTCCGCCAAAGGTCAAGCCTTCGCTATCGTAGTAGACCTTGTATCCCGCACGGAGCGCAATCGTTTCCGAAAACGAATATTCTGCCCCGAGATGCATTTGCTGCTTATAGTCATTTGGCTGGAATAGATCGTAGGCAAAAGTGAGGCGGTTCGTCTGATCCGTAAACAGCAACCCCTGTTTCCCGAACAAATTGGCTGAGCTGCCAAGGCGAAAAGCAAGCGGTGCGGGATGTGCTGCATCGGCAAACTTCACTTGGCCGCCGAAATTCTGAACCGAGACGCCGATTTGGACGGAACGAAAACCTGTGTTGTATAGCATTCCGAAATCGAAGAGCACAACATCCGCATACGTCTTGTATGTTGTCTCTTCCCCGGTCACACTATTGACCATGGTGATAGCCTGATCAGACCAGAGGGATTCCATCGCGTACTTCACCGTTGCGCCCGCAGAAAACTTATCGGTGAACTTCACAGCATAGGAAAGTCCGACCAGGTATGAGTAGGGCGTGAACGATCGGCCTGTTAGTCCGGCGTTGAAGAATGGTACACCATTCGCCGGTATGACCAGATCAACCACATCCGCTCTCGTTTCTTCGAATCTTCCATAATCAACATAGTGGAATTGAAAACCAAGGGTTCCCCAGTTTCCCATCGGCAGGCCGTACGCCAAGGCGATCTGTTTTGTATCGAACAGCCACATAGTGAGAGTTGTGGTGATGTCGTGGTTATCAAGACTCGTCAGCCCTGCAGGGTTCCAAAAAGCGGCGTCCGCTCCGTTTGCCAGCGAGACAAACGCGTCGCCCATTGCCGTGGCGCGTGCAGTCGGCATGACTTTCAGAAACTGGAGCGAGCTCGTTCCGACCTTTTGCGCCTGGAGTTGCCCCAGAGACAGGAACAGCATAAGCGCTGTTATCAATAATCGATAGGTATGGTTCATAGTCATCTGCTTTGCTCAGTTGATGATAACAAATTTGCCATGACAGCGGGAGCCATCGGACGCATCGACGACATAAAAATAGACTCCCGAAGCGATCAATTGATTGTTCCGGGTTATCTGGAAATACGGATGATTATTCTTGTCTTCATCATGTGCGATTGTCTGCACAAGCTGACCGCTGTAAGAATAGATCCGTATGGTACATGTCCGCGGAAGGTTGTAGAAACGGAGCTGGGAATTGATGTCTCCGCCAACGCTTTCACCGCTCTGACCGGATTTGACAATGAATGGATTCGGAGTGACAAACACTTTTTTGAGTGTCGTTTCTGCACCAATCGAAGACTGGTGCAGAGTCATATTGGTCCGCCCGCTCCTGTTGCCATTATTGTCGACCGACAGCACGGAGTAGTAGAAATAATCGCCGATCCGGGAATTCTTATCGACGAATTGGTACTTCCCGTTGGTGAAGTACAACGGATCGCTTTTTGAGACAGAGACCAGTTTTGTCCAGGGTCCCAATGGATGAGACGCCTTGTACAATTCATAATGATCGAATGTCCCCTGCAGTCTCGGCGTTGCGAACGATTCCACTTGCGGTCCCCAGACAATTTTGTTTTCGCCCAACACCGTATTCTCCAGAGTAATCGCCGGTGCCGGAATCGGGATAGGGATCCGATATACACCATGGTCTGAGTACTTTTCGGGCGTATGTTGAACGCTGTCATGATTCACAAGCGGCTCACCGCCGTAAGCCTGAATGGCCCGATCCGCCACTTCGCGAACGGTCACGACGTTCGAATTGACATAGTCAGGCAGGGAGTACTTGCTCAAGTAGTCACTGCCGTACGGGATCGTGTTGACAGAATTCGGGTTGAGAAGGTTTTGAGCTTTGGGCTCCCAATAGTTGGGAACGGTGTAGAATGCGTAGAGCGCATCCCCTGCTTCAGCGGTCCAGCCTCCGACGTTATTCTGTCCATTGCTTCCTCCGACATCTTTCACGCCGGCTGCGGTTTCTTCCTTGCGCGCGGCACCATAGCCCGACAGCTCGGCAATCGCAATGGTCAGTTTTTCGCCCGGCTCTAAATTATACGGACCGAAGGCATAGTTCCGACCTATGGCAAAATATGTACTTTGCCGCCAGTTGAGACTGCCCCGACCGAGCCAATAGAGAGAATCCTTTCCATAGAGCTGAAATATGTTCGTGGTATACGCTCCCTGTTTCCGAACCTGTGTCACATCCAGGATACTGGGCTGGGTCTTCGCAACCGTTTGCTGCGAAGTTTCCATTCTCATAGTATATGGCTGCTTGACGTGCCCACCCGGGTCCCACGCCGCCGTCTCAACGCTGACCCTCGTGCCGTCTCCCTTGTGTACTAAATGTGTTGTATCAACATAGAGGCACATGTACCCGGATGCCTGAGGAGAAAGGAGGCCGCCTCCATTCTTTCCGCTCAAGGCCCATTCGGCGAAATATTTTGGTTCCGGATTACCGTCGCGATGCAATCCATATTGAAGCCAGCGCCGCGGATCAAATCGCGCGTTATAGTCTTTCTTTTCCACCACGGTTGGAGCCCAGGAGTTGCTTGTTCGATCGTACCCGAACTTTCCGCCTGTAAGCCCATGAGAAAAGTTGATGATCACGTCTTTGAGTCTTACGGGTCGTGCCGGTATCGCCTGCTTTCCTGTCAGATCACCGGTATTTTCGAACACATACTCGTAGATTATAAAGTCGTCGTAGTCGGGGAAACTCCATGCGCGACTGGTGCGTGTGATCGTAATGCCGACCGGCGTCGCCCATTTGGAAATGATTATTTCTTCGGCTTCGTCCGGATTGTACGACGGATTCAGACTTCCGTCGGCGAGGAGAGGATAATTCTCGATACGTTCCTGACTCAAGGGGAATGAATTGACGTACTCCGCAACTTCGTTCAGCAGGCCGCCGCAATACGCATACAGACGCTGCGTCGAATCTACCCGGTCGGCTGAGATCTGAACCCCACCGCCATAGGAATTGTGCTGACCGGTGTACTGTTTCGTATCAACGATGGTTGCAGAATTTGCAGGCCACTCAAACGATGGGATGCCCAGCTCCGTATTGGCATTCGAGGTAACGTACTTCCGGCCCAGTTCGCCGGTGTTGTACATCGTTTGATTCAGCATCCCGCGTTTCTGGATGAGATAGTCCTTCTGCATCTGTGCGAAGGCTATGCCCCCGAAAAGACAGAAGAGACATGCACGCTTTATCATAGTGCCCATGTGTTGATCCTTATGACATCATAAGTTGACAATCATTCCAAATTGCACCGATCGGGGCATATTCGAATAGATTCGGAATTCCTGGTTGATCAAAAAACCCGGACGGAGGTCGTCTTCGTAGTAGGTGATGTCTTCACCTTTTTCGTATTTGATGGTCCATTTTTGAAGATTTGCCGTGTTATTTTGATCAGGATTAAAGACCGCGGTGTAGTCATAAATTTTGTTATTGAACAGATTGGAAACCTCAACATAGAACGATGCACTGGTGCCGAAGAAATGCTGCACCTGCTTTGTGATCTTCAGGTTTGTGTTATATTCACTCGGCGAACGCTTGTTCATCAACGTCCCCCGATTGAGCCAGGAAGAATACGGCCGGCCGCTGCGGGCAAACGAAGTGGCAGCGATCGTGATTTGCTCCAACGGGTACGCTTCAAATAGCATCGGTCCCCATTCCCGCGGAGTATTCACCCCAAGATTGGCAACAAGATTGTTTGTTCTGTCGAAATCCATGAGAATATCCTGGGGAACGGGCTCTTTGGATTCCCCGCTCTCATAGATTGTGGGATATTGGTTGCCATCTGGCGAAGCATTTTTGCCGGTTGCAACCCCGTAGGTATAATTCAGCGAGCCGGTAACCATGCCGCTGCGTTTCGCAAGTCCCAATCGAAATCCGCGGATGTCGGCGTAGTCAAGATTGATGTATGTCGTGTAGGATCCCTGTTTCGAACTATATACTGCCCGTTGAAGCAGGTCACTGACATCTTTGTAGTACCCGCTTACGTCCAACGTAAATCCTTCTCCAACCCCTTGCGTAACGCCGATATCATAGCTGCTTGTCACTTCCGGTTTCAGCCGCGGATTTCCAAGAATGCCATTGACCGTCAACGATGTGCCGTATTTCAATAGATCACTTCTGCTCAGTGAGCGTGTCATAAGACGCTCAAAGGGCGGACGCTGCAAAAACGTTCCGTAGTTCACGTGAAAAACCGTGCTGACCGACACAGGGAAAGAAAAACCTGCGCGCGGCTGGAGACGCGCAACTGCTGAAGTCTTTGCCGTCGGTGCATATTTTTCATCAATTCTTTGGAGCCCGAGGCTGTCAGTATAGCGATACGGCGCGAAGAGGTCCGTATAATAGGTCATGTTGGGATTGTAGATATCCAAACGAAGCCCGATATTCGCGATCATCCCTTCAAATTCCATCTTATCCTGTATATACACACCGGCTTCGTACGGTTTAAAGACATATTGCGACAGATTGCCGCCGCCGGTCGTATTGTTCAAACTTGTTTCATTGTCGACATCAATAGAATACAGGTTCGCTTGAATGCCGGCAAGGATCATATGCGAGACGGATACCTGGCTCGTGATGGAAGCATCGAGACTTGTTGTGCTGGTCTTCTCGCTCACAAAGTCATTCTCCAGCTGACCGAAATTAAAACCGTCCGGCAGGTTGTTCGACCATGCTTCCCAAATAAGAGCCGGCGCTACTCCGGCATAGAAATCAGGATTATATGCCGGAGATCCATCAATTGATTTCGTCTGAAGTGTGTTCAGCTTTATCTCGTAGAAAGTACTTTTGCTGAGCGCTTGCGACCAGCGGAGACCAAGTTGCATGTTCTCGTCAGTCGTCAACTTTATGTTGAATTCAGGATCCCATACCCAATTGTACCAACCGGTGGTGTTCTTGCCTGAGAATGTGTGACCGTCAGCCCTGGAGAACGCGCCGCTCAACCGAAGATTGATCCCATTGCCCACGTCATACACCAAATTCCCCATCAGCTGCCGGCTGACGTTCGGTTCCGTTGTCGGTAGTATGGGCCAGTTGTTATCCGTATGGAATGCCAGGAATAGCCGTACATTGCTCGCCAAAGGGCCGCCAACATTGGCATCGAGCGAGTAGTCCAGAAGATTGTCATAGTTCTTGCCGATATTGCGGTGTGCCTGCTTCAACCACTGACTCCACATTAGTGAGGCAAGTGCAAGCGTATCCTTTCCAAGACGATTGGCATATCCTGAGCCGACGGCACCCCAGTAGCCGTTCGGTCCCAGCCATTTATCGAGCGTCGAGAGCATTGGTATGTAGGGATTGGCGGCGGGATCCCACAGGCTCGGGCCGAAATGTTTGAGTCCGGGGGCCCGCATGCGCACTTCTCCTCTTCCCGTCCATCGATCCGCACGGCCTTCCTTCATCGTAATATTCACGATACCGGATTGAGCATTTCCATATTGGGCGCTGAAGCCGCTCGTAATAACCTCAACTTCTTCCACTGCACTCATGATCGGATTGAATGCAGACGCGCTGCTGAACGGGTTCATGATACCCATCCCCTGCAGGTTATAGAGTTCTTCGTTGTCGCGCCCCCCGCGGAAATGTCCGTCGCTCACATCCGCATTCAACGCCAGCACATCTGAAATGTCCTGAATGCCGGGAACATTCACCACGTCTTCACCGCGCCTGATTTCACTTGTGGAAGATTTTTCTCTTTCTACATCCGGCCGCGTTGCAGTAACGACGACTTCCTGACTCTGAACGAGCGTTTCCAACATCGAGAAATTGATAGTCGTCGTACGACTAACGCTCACAATAACCTCTTGCTGAACAACTCCCCGAAAGCCGATGAGGGAAGCTGCAAGATCATAGACGCCGGGCGGGACATTCAAGATGAAAAAGTTGCCGTCGGCATCGCTCGAGGTGCCGAGCGAGGTTCCCCGGATGACGATATTCGCAAACGGAAGAGGCTCTTTGTTTTTCGCGTCGATAATGCGTCCGGCAATTTTCCCCGCGTTTTGCGCAAATGCAGAAATGGAAAAAAGAAAACACAAGAGGAATATTTTTTTCATATGCCTACCTTTTGGTGTACAAACGAATAAACAATTCATTCTCCAGTCTGCATGCCGGTACATCACCGTGAAAACCGCCGCCAATGGGATTCACCCGCTGCGCGTATCACTTATTTCCCACAACCAAATGAATCCGGTCTGAAACGGATCCTTCCGGCGCCAGTCTCGCGGCGCATTGTGAAAACGATGCGTCCCCGTACACAACACCTGCTTGAAAAAAGATCGGATAGAACTCGCTCCACTTGAATTCCTTGATCTGCTGTTGCGTCCATTTTTTTTTCCCTTCAACATACGGCACGACCCACTCCACAGCTTTTATGATGCTGCGGCCGTCGCCGGACTGATAACCCCACAAATCGACGCCCGCTCTTCTGCCCAGCGATGCAAGTCTGAACAATCCTTCGAGATTGAAACGAACATAGTGCTTAGACAATGTGCGCGCCAATTCACGCGGCTGTGCTCCATCCGGCTCAATCTGCTTGTCGATACGTTTTGATTTTGCCTCCTCAAGTATGGTGCGGGCGAGATCGTCTTTGCCGACGAAGAGCGCAACAGCTGCCGCCTGCACGTCGTACCAGACTCCGTGATTGTTGGTCGACGCCGCTTCGCTGCTCCCGATCGGACTCTCCTTCAGCCAGCGGAGGTATGCATCGAACCATTTGACCAAACCCTTTTGATCTTCATCCGTCCATTCTTTTGATCCGGCCAGAAGCGCAACCGCATCCGGTATAAGTCCGATTTCTCTGGTTTCTATCAATCCCGATGGACGTCCGGCGTCTTTTCCTTTGATTCCCTGACCGAAATTGAGATTCGGATTCATTCTCGTTGCGGGGTCCAGAAACCACGTCCGGATCAGGAGTACCGCCTTGCGTGCATATTGCTCGTCGGACGTGAAGTAGTAGGCAAGCCCCAGGGTATGCGCAGCGTTGTACATTTTTTCAAAATTGTCACGATCGGTGATTCCGCTTATTTCGGGATTGACCTCACCGTCACGGCTGATATACGGCAGTCCGTCAGGCTTCAATGGATCCGGCCAATAGTAGCGAGCGAGACTCATGTAATCATGTTTGTCCCCGCTGGGAGGCGTTTGCGTCTTATCTAAGACAGAGAGGAGCGGGAGAGCAAGAGCCTTGTCTGCATCTTTTTTCAACCGCTTCAACGGATTCTTGAATTCCGACTTGCTGGAAACGGCCGAGAGGCGTACTGCCTCAAGCGACGCACGCTCTTCAAAGAGAATTTTTGACTGCGCGCTGGACTGGACCGCCAACAGCAAAGAAAGGGAAAAAAGGATCAATGCTCTCATTTGAGACCGATGAATGATGTCATACATGTGACAGGAACTTAATATTTCTTTTTTCAAAAATCAACAAAATGTTCATGCAAACGGCGAACATTATTCCTCGTGTACCACCAGGTACTCACCCTTGAAATCCTGGTTGCGCACTTCGATAACGCTTCTGGCTTTGGGAATCGGTTTGAACTCGATCTCTGCTGTGCCGTT
>JAPLFO010000042.1 GCA_026390635.1 Ignavibacteriales bacterium | reverse complement strand
TTGACCAATACCCATACACATCGCCTGAGAAAAAATACTCATAGAAATGGACATCATGTCCGCTCACGGCCATCTCATCGGCGAGTCGGCGGGCGACTTTCTCCGGTCCCCGCAGCAGCTCATCTTGATTATATCGACCAAGCATTAGTATGTGCATTTTATTTTGGCCTATTGTGCCACTACAATCATATTTTGTGTCACGATACGCGAGAGGGAGATATTATAGAGCATTCCAAGAAGGCGTTGAAATGTAGTAATTGCGAACAATCGCTTTCGACCGATGAGTGTGTTGTGAACCTCAATGCTGGAATAGCCATTCTCGGCCAGTACCTGGCGGATGCTTTCTTCAGTGAAACCGACTTCATGGGTAAAGTCGACGTAGCGGCTTCGCAACGCGAACAGGCTTCCCATGTTCGGTGTACGAATGAGCATTTTCCCTCCGGGTGCGAGCGCGCTGTGGATCGCTTTCACAAGAGGGGAGACGTCTTCCTTGCGAACGTGCTCAAGCATATCCAGAGCGATGATCCAATCGTATTGGTCCGTTTGCATCCGGAGGAAGTCAAGCGAGTCTGCTCTGACAACACTTTCCGTTACGTGTTTGCGGCAGACGGACAACTGCGACTCAGAAGAATCAATTCCAAGAAAACGGGCCGGGTGCTGCTTCATCACGTAGTTTAGGAATCCCCCGACGCCGCATCCGAGTTCGAGAATCCGTTTGTCTTCCAGGGATTCCCAATACGTGGAGAGTTCTGATGCGTAGAAAGCCTCGCTGCGTTTCAGCCACTCTCGAATGGAAAATTCGGAACCGGGATCAATCCCGTTCATCCGTGCATAGTGATCGGAAAAATAGTTGTTCGCCATCGGATTTGCTTCGTCCTGTAGAGAAAAATAATTTGGACCCCGAGGATGAAAAATTCGGTACAAACAGTTGCCATCATTGCACCGAAAATCCCCATCCATCGGAGAAAGACAATATTAATTGTCATGTTGACCATGAATGCGAGCATCGCGGATGTCATCGCAAGCCGCTCCCGTTTCATTGCATTGAGCGTGATGCCGGTTAAGTTGTTCAGCAGAAGACCGGGCAGGGCAAATGAGAGGCCGGCGAGAATCCAACCGGAACTCCCGTACGAACGCCCATATGTCAGCGAGAGAAGAATGTCCGGAAATATATTGTAGATCAGGATCCCAACTGCACTGAATCCAAGCAGTATGCCGGCCGGCTTCAACAGGTCTTCGAAATCGATGGTGCTGGATGTGGAAAAGCGCGCAGAGACTTCAGAGAATAGCGGAAGAAGAAGGACTCCGGCGACAGTCTGGGGAATCTTGTAGAGGGAATACGCGACAGCGTAGTAAGAGACTGCTTCGCTTCCGATGATGCGTTGAATCAACAGCACATCTGCTTTGTCATAGATCCATACAAACATCAGTCCGATACCGATCGGGGTCGACGATGCCAGGACGTGCCTGAGCAGTCCCGGTGACAACGAAAGTCCGGCCCGAAATTGGATTGATGCCATTTCTCCAATCATCAACAGAAGTTGAAGAACGATTCCGGCAAATAAAATTCCAAGAATCCAAACCGGAGATGCCTGCAGGAGAAAACATCCACCGACCAGAAGTATGATGAGCATCTTGCTGATGACGAGAGCTTTGAATGCCGCGGCATAGCGGTCCGCTCCGTAAAGTACGCGGGCAAAAATGCCGCTGATGCTTCCGACGTAGACGGTCAGGGAGATCAGAAGCACAATTGTTGCGCTATTGAAGGCAATGCGGTTGAAATACATCAACACAATTGCGATGAACGGTACAAAGAGAGCAATCCGCAGGCCGGTGGCTGAGTTGAGCTCCTCCTGCAATTCGGCTTTTCCCGACGCCGCAGCACGTTGGAAGTACGGACCCAGTCCGAGTTCGAAGACGGAGACAAGGATATTTACAAATGCAAATGCAGCAGTGATTCTGCCGTAGTCTGCCACCGAAGACAATCGGGCGAGCGATACGAAAACCGCGAAATATGCAGCTTTCTCTGCGGCAGCGATGTAGAGGGCGTATTGGCCTCTCTTAAGAATCCAGCCGAGGGAAATTGGAGAGGGCATTTAGTAGTAGAGATGTCTGGAAAATTGATCAGCTGAACCCATTGCAGACCCTTGATTATGAAAAGAGATTTCTACTGCCAAAATCCCGGAAACGGTGGAGCAAATTGTCCGCATTGTTCGACCCAGGATGTTTTGGACGTCCCCTTTCAATAGTATGAATATCACTAAAAATTCTCGTTTTTGCAATTTGCTCCCCCTTCTTCTTCTTCGTATCTTCAAAAACGCACCAATCGTTTACAGATTCTCATAATCGCGTGCCTTATCCTAAATGCCTTGAGAAAACGAACCTCGTTTACCAATATTCTCTTCCTGGTTTCCGATCTACTGGCAATCACGATCTCTGCCTTGCTGGCTGCTCTGTATTCCATTTCACCACTGGTGATTCCCAAAACCACCTTCACACTGGATAGTCTGAACCTCCAGTATGTTTGCCTTCTCGCCTGCATCGTCTGGTATTTCAGTTCCCGCTCAACCGGGCTCAACGACAGCCCCGCCAGAAGGACGATCCGGGTTGACGTTATTTATCTTTTGCGAAACATCGTATCTCAGATCGTTTTTTTGATACTCGGGCTCTTTGTCGTGAAGGAACGAGTTTTGACGCGGCATTTTGTAATTGCCTATTCGTTGATGCTGTTGCTATTCAGCGTTCTGAACCGCTCAGCGTTGCGCTATCTGTATCGCCGTCTGAAAAAGCGTATGCTGGCACCAGCGAGAGCCATTGTGATAGGTTCGGGTGGAAATGCTCATGCGATAAGAGAAAAGCTTGCCGAATTATCGGCAGACTATGAATGTGTTGGGTTGGTTGCCTCCATTGCCGATTTGGAGAAGAAAGACAATGCTATCGGAACAATCGACGATCTGCAATCAATCGTCGAACAATACTCGATCGATACCGTGTTCGTCGCACTTGAGGGTCAAAATCCCAGCCAATTGAGTTACATCGTGGATATATCCCAAAAGTACGCACTCGATCTGAAAATCGTTCCGAATTTCGCGACGTATTCTCCAAACATGCTACGCTATTCTTTCCTTGGCGAAATTCCTATTGCGACTGTCAACATAGACCGCTTGGCTGAAGCCGAATGGAGAATAATAAAAAGGATCTTTGACTTCGTCGTCACCTCGTTTCTCATCGTCTTCGTTTGTTCATGGCTGGTTCCCATCATCGCCATTCTTCAAATAGTCCTGAATAGGGGACCGGTCTTTTACAGGGCAGAAAGACTGGGCCGGAAAGGGAAGTCATTTTTCATCTATAAGTTCAGGACGATGAAAACGAAAATCATCGAATCAGAAAGTGAAAGAACTTCCCTGACAAAACAGAATGATAAACGGGTCACAAGATTTGGAGGATTTCTCAGAAAAACCAGTCTTGACGAATTGCCGCAGTTTTTTAACGTGCTGCGCGGCGATATGTCTTTGGTTGGGCCGAGGCCTCTCGATACGGCAGAAGCGCTCCGCATGAAAAATCTGATCCAAAATTTTGTCGTGCGGGACTACGTCAAACCGGGCATCACCGGTTGGGCACAGATCAATGGATATCGAAGCGGAACCGGTGATCTGGAATTGATGCGGAAGAGAATTGAACTGGACAGATGGTACATCATTAATTGGACGGTGGGATTGGATATCAGGATCTGCTTTGCCACTGCTTTCAAAATCATTTTCGGCGATCCGTATGCCCGTTGAATGATGTTTCGCGGATGCCTTGCTCAGTCGTCGCCGCGAATTGCCGAACGGATTCGTATGTTTGGTGGTTTGAGGGTATGCTTGGTGAGAGAACTGCGAGATTCCTACCCAATAGCAACCTCGTGCGGTCCAATGATCATTGTTCCGCGCCGGATCGATCGAGAAGGTGAAGATACTTGATTTTTGACTGGAAGACAGTATACCGGACCCCTTCCGCTTCTGAGACCATTTCAAAATACACAGGGGAGGCGGTGATGCGTTTCTTGAGAAACGTCTCGGCCTTGGCCAGGAAACTCGAATCCGTCACCAATTTGACCGATTCCATGACCCCCACTTCGGAGAACCCGGTCAGGAACATCATCGTATTGTTTTTTGAACCGACCAGCTTGATCATCACACTAAAATCTTTCTGATAGTCTCCGCCCCGCCAGGAAAGATCAAAAGATTCCCACGTTTTTGATGAATCCCGAAAAACCAGCAATCCGTTTGGACTCAAATGATACTTAATGTCTGTTCTTGACAAGAGGGTATCCAGCTTGTATAAGTTCTTGAATGTGCCAAGAAAAATAATATTGTTGTTGTCAAAATCATCCCACTTGAGTTGAGAAGACAACTTCACCGAAAGATTGGCCTGTCTGCCTCCGAACATGCGCAGGACGTCTTTCAATCCCAGCGCGGCTCCGGCTCCGGCATAGGACACCTCGGAGATTTGATATTGCGAATAGACCCGGGGATTGGATTTTAGAGCGTGTTCAAAATCAGCCTCGTTGTTGATTTTCGGGTCCCGCCAGAACGTTCTGCCGACAACGCGATCTTTCTCATTCAGAAAAAGAAAATCGCCGACAACGATCAGCGTCGGATGCTTTTCGTTGTCAACAAAATCAGTCCAAACAGGATTGCCCGTTTGTTTTTGCTTTGCGGCTGTTAAAGGGGGACGATCGAAGAAATATTGAAAAAGAACCACAAAAATTAGCAGCAGAATAATTGCCGGATAGATGTAGGTGGAATATTTCTTTCGCTGTGGCGGAGACAGATGAACGGATTTTGCCGAAAACTTTACGAGATATTGGCCTTTGGGTATTTCGATGATATGATCGAACTGGTTTTCCGTGGTGAGATGGTAATGCTCAAGCTTCTTTCGGAGATTGCTGATGTAGGATCTGATGAGCGGGTCGGTACTCGGATCGAACTTGGAGTCCTTGCCGAAAAGGTCGTGGGCGATCTCAGTTTCTTTGAGAGAGCCTCCTTGTGAGGTCTTGTCGACAAGATATTGCAGCAACTCCTGGTACCGTTTGGAGTCTTGAAACTCAGGACTCTTGAGCACTTGAGCGAGTATCTGAGCTTTTTCGAGATCAGTTGGCAGGGTCATGATTCACAAGGAATTATTTTTCGACGAGCTGGGATCTTTTGACGGTTGCAATTCCGACATTTCCTTAATAAAATTACCATTTTTGAGGCAACCCACACGTGTATTGCCTGAATTTTACAGCCTTTTACTGCACTTTCTCGCCGCGACATGTTATACTGCATCGTCAAAATACATCTTCTCCGCGACAATGTAAAGGCTTGCTGTTGCCGAAAGTGATCAAGACTATTTAAAGAAAGGATTCCCGCATGAAAAGATTCTACTCAGTGTCATGTCTTGTCCTCCTTCTCGCTCTTTTCTCAGCAACGTCGTACAGCCAAATCACATTGAGCGGAACAATATCTGATTCTCTCACGCATGAACACCTGGTGGGGGCGAATGTTCTCCTGGTGGGCACTTCTCTGGGTGATGCTGCCGATGTTGATGGGCGATTTAGGATTGCGAATGTTCCGAAGGGGGCCTATCAAGTCCGGATATCCTACATCGGCTATGGGACTAAACTTATTTCCCTGGGAGGAAATTCCGACCTTAATTTGACCATTCGATTGCATCCCGATGTCATCCAAGGAGAAGAAGTGGTGATCACGGCACAACGGCGCGGTCAAGTCGCCGCGATCAACCAGCAGATCACTTCACAGACAATGGTCAATGTCGTCTCCGCAGATCGGATCAAGGAACTGCCGGACGCGAATGCTGCGGAGGCCGTCGGCCGGTTGCCCGGTATTTCTCTCATCCGGAGCGCGGGCGAGGCGAGCAAAATTGTCATCCGGGGGCTGGAGCCAAAACTTAATGCAATCACTATCAACGGAATAAAAATTCCCTCGACGTCGTCCACAGACAGGTCCGTGGACCTGACGATGATCTCCTCTGAATCGCTCGAAGGAATTGAGGTCTTCAAGGCTACGACACCGGATATGGATGCGGAAGCTGTCGGGGGCGTGGTGAATCTGAAGATCAAGAAGGCGCCGGAGGAACAGAAGATGCGGCTGAAACTGGGGCCTGGCTATAATCAGCTGGCAAAAACCTATGGCGACTATAAAGTGACGGGTGAGTACAGTGATCGTCTTTTTGACAATGCGATTGGATTTGTGGCGACAGCAAACTATGAGAAAGTGAACCGCAGTTCCGAGAGTTTCAGTGGATCTCACAAGGTTGCCGGATTGAGAGACTCGGCGACGGGCATCGTGCCTGTCGACGACAACAGTCTTTCGATCTCTAACTCGATTGAGAACAGGAAGCGCATGGGATTTGGCCTGACGATTGACTATGTGTTTGAAAACGGAACGATCTGGTTGACCAATTTTTACAGTTCGACCAATAGAGATCCTTTCAGCATCTCGAAAAACTATGACCCCAACACGAATGACAAAATTATCTATAACATTCGGGATCAGAAGATCAAAATCGACGGTCTTTCCAACGCGCTGAACGGCGAAGCAGCTGTTTGGGGTATGGATATGGACTGGGTGCTTTCATCGTATCGTATTGTCAATGACAATTCCTATGATTTCAATATGGTCTTCTGGCAGTCCTCACCGTTCGACAAGACTATTTTAGCCCCCAGAAACCTGGCCACGTATATTCCTGCCGCGAAGGATGATCTGACAAAGACATACCTGAAAGAAAATTTTGATAATCCGAACAAACTGATTCAGACGGACTATGCGGGGCAATACAACCTGAAGATTCCCTGGCATCTCAACGATCTGGTCTCCGGCTTCCTGAAAGCGGGTGTCAAGTACACTCAATCGGAGAGAGACAATAAGGCTGACAGTCATGGCCAAATATCATACTATCAGAGCACGTTTGTGCCGGCCGCGGAGAAATTTTCGTTCAAACCATTGATCAAGACATCGTTTGGTCTCATTTCCAGCGAGAATTTCGTCTCCTCCCTGACAGACTACTCGACCATAGTGAACAATAAATACAAACTATTCCCGCTGTTTGACAGACAGACTCTGGTCGATTGGAACAATTCACAAAAAGACTCGAACTACCTTTTTGACCGCAATTCACTGGCAGACAGTTACAATTTGAAGGAAGCGTTGTCGTCCGGCTACCTCATGACGGAGATAAAATTCGGAGGATTCCTGACCGTGATTACCGGTGCTCGCTTTGAACATGAGAACAATCGCTATTCTTCTGTCTGGACGTCAGCATATGAACAGTATGGCAGACAGTGCATTATGAGGGATACCACGACGACGAGAACCACCGATCATTGGTTCCCACATCTTCATGTAAAGATCCAGGCGATGGATGGCTTTGATATCCGTGCATCGGCGAACAGGACAATCGCCCGGCCTGATTACTACTGGATTTCGCCGTGGGTGCGATTCAACCAGCAGGACAATAAACTCGCCAGCGGCAATCCTTCATTGAAAGAGTCGAAGATATCGAATTACAATATCACGGCCTCGGTCTACAGTAATGTGATCGGCCTGTTTTCTGTCAGTGGGTACTACAAAGACCTGCGGGATATTTTCTACAAAAAATTCACTACCGCATTCAGGCCCGAAGACTATGTGACTGTCGGCCTTCCTCCCACGAAAAGCGAACCGGTCGTCTGGACAACGTACGAGAATGGGGATCGAGCGCAGGTGCGAGGAATTGAAATCGAATGGCAGACGCAACTTGCGTTCTTTCCCGGGATGCCCGAATTTCTGAAAGGCATTGTCTTTAATGCCAATTTCTCCCGCATCTGGTCTTCGACGCTCTTCCCGTTCAACAAATTTGAAGCGATAAATGTGGGCACTTCGCGCAACCCCATCATTCAGAAGTCGATAACCTTGACGAAGCGCGAAGCGCCGATGCCCGGTCAATCTGAGAAGATTATCAATGTCTCTCTTGGGTATGACATCGGGAATTTGTCGACACGAGTCTCTTATGCATTTCAGGGTTCAAGCATCAGCGCCGTCGGGCAGATTGCCGAAGAGGATATCTGGAACAAGGAATTCACGCGTTGGGACGCAACGCTCAAGTATCGGTTCACAGACTGGATCAGTCTCGCCGCCAATCTCGTGAACATGTCAAATCAGCCGGATGAAGCATATTTCGGAGCGCCCCAATATCCGACCAATGAAGCGTATTACGGAATGACGGGCAGTGCCAGTCTCGAGATCACCTTTTAGGGGACGAGGGAGGAGCGCCCCGATACGTCCCGTGTAGTCGGCCTTTTTCTTAATTCACAATTCTTATTTTACAAAAGGAGAAGCACAAATGAAAAAATCGATGACCATTTTCGCCATGCTTGTTTTCCTTGCCGGCATGGTGCAGGCGCAGCGAATCGTCCCCGTCGCGCCGGGGATCGTTGATAATCTGGCAACAGTGATCAAAGCCGATTCAGCCGCGAGAACGGCCGCTCTGCCGACACAAACGATCTATGAGTTGAAGCGTAACGGAACTTATGAATGCGTTTCGGCGATAGACAATTTGAACTATTTCCTCCACATTCGTGCGGAAAGCGGAACAGGATATAAGCCGTTCCTGATCGCGAAAGAGAACGCTTCTGCCAAAGTGGTCTGTGCTTTGAATTTCAGGACTAACGGGAAACTGGAAGGACTGACGATCGAGCAGACGACATTGACCGGCATTGTCGGCAACCGCCTTATCAACGTGTATAATGGTTCAAGCCTTTGGGTCAAGGATTGCGAAATTGTTCATGACCGCGGAAGCATTCTTGCGATATTGAGCGACAGCTGCAGTGTCTATGTGGAAGATTGTTTTGTCCACAGTTCGGGGCATCCTAAATCTCTGGGAGGCAACGGACGGCTCATAGATGTTCGTCCCACGGTTATTCAGGATTCCATTATCGTAAAGAATACGACATTCTTCAATCTGACAGACCGCATCATCAGAAACATGGGTACCTTTATCAATTACATAAAATTTGACCACAATACCGGCTTTACTACACAGGGATACCATGGAAATTTCCAAGCGGGGAAGGTGAAGGAACTCATTATCACCAACAACATCTTCTATAATCAGGTTGCCTATGGTTCATGGAAATCCAGAACAACCGCCAAGACACCGAATATTTCCGAACAAACACAGCCGGAAAACAATTTGATGTATGTTCTCACGATCGATACAACCTACTATTATCCGCTGCGCAAAGCAGTTGTGAGAAACAATAACATGTTCTGGGATCAAAAGTATGTTGATTTCTGGACAAAATACAAAGACTCTACAGACGTGCCAGGGAAAGTAACGCCGACCCTCATGAAAATGCTCGGTGCCGATTCGACGAAGGCGTACTTCACGGAAGCGCTCACATTTCAGGCCCCGCCGCCATCGATCTACAATTTCATCGACTCAGCCGCTCAGTTTCCAAACTCACTGACACTTCCGCAGAACTGGCTGTACACATATCAAGAGGCAGATGGCAAATCGCCTGTCAATGGTGCGTATCCGACCACCGCAAAATCATATACAGCTGGCGATGGCGGGTTCCCCCTCGGCGATCTTAATTGGTTCCCTGCGAGGAAAGCGGCATGGCTGTTGACAGACGTGAAGTCTGCTGTTGTCACAGCTCCGGCAGCATTCTCGCTGGCGCAGAATTATCCCAATCCGTTCAACCCAACCACGAACATTGCCTTTAGTTTGAGCCGGACGGGATTTGCGTCACTAAAAGTGTATGATATGCTCGGCCGCGAAGTGGCAACATTGGTAAATGAAATAAAGGAAGCGGGCATCTACAGCGTGACATGGAACGCAGTTGGAATGAGCAGCGGAGTCTATTTTTACAAAATACAGGCTGGATCATTCAGTGACATGAAAAAGATGATCGTCATTAAATAGCATCTGGGTGTGATCCATTTGTTGGTTCACGATAGTTCAGCTCCGACTCCGTCTTCTCGGGGTCGGAGCTTTTTTTCGAAGGTAAACGCATTGAATTGCATCCCGCGCGGTCTGCATACCGGTGAAGGAAGTGAAAAATAAATGACTCGTGCGCTCATCAAATATGCAAGGAAAGCATCGTCTATAGACCCGAGCATCGGAATCTGGTCGCAACTCTGCATCAGATGATGAAAGCGGGATGGCGGAATGCGAAACCGTCTATTCGATGACACCGTGGTTCATTGCAAGCCTGAAGCGGTGCAGGACGATGAACTTTCCGGCGAATGGCTGTACGTGTTTTCACTCAACTACTACTTGGAATGGTAACGAAGATGTATAAAACCGCATGTATATTTCTCGCATTGCTCTCAGGATGTGCCACATTTGAAAACAGAACTGAGGTGCACAATGACGTCTCGGCGAGAATGCTAGTCCTGACAAAAATCGCGTCCGAAAAAGTTTCTCAAACAGTACGGGAAATCGGAGATACGATTGCCTATCCTCGCAGCACGACGCCCGAGGGGAAATGGAAAACCGCTCCGATTCGTGATTGGACCAGCGGATTCTTTCCGGGCATTCTCTGGTATATGAATGAATTAACCGGCGATAGTTCGTTTCGGAGATCGGCTGAACGTTGGACGGATGGCCTTGCGCCGCTTCAATTCTATACCGGCTCGCATGATATCGGTTTCATGGTCAATTGCAGCTTCGGGAACGGCTATCGGCTTACGAAAAATGAAGAATACCGCAAGACGATTTTGCAGACAGCCCAGACTCTGCTGACTCGCTACAATCCCAACGTCGGCTGTATCAAATCATGGGATAATCGGAAATGGCCATATCCGGTCATCATAGACAACATGATGAATCTTGAGCTGCTATTCTGGGCTTCTCAGAACGGCGGCACGCAGCAGATGCATGATGCCGCTGTGTCGCATGCGGAGAAAACCATGCAGAATCATTTTCGCGATGATGGAAGCACCTACCACGTCGTCGGGTATGACGCTGAGAACGGAAATGTTCTGTGCAAGGGTACGCATCAGGGTTACGCGGATGCTTCCTGTTGGTCTCGCGGGCAAGCGTGGGCGATATATGGATTTGCGATGAGCTATAGATTTACACATGACGCTCGTTTTCTGCGAACCGCCGAGCGTGCGGCTGATTATTTTATCGCACATCTTCCGGCTGACAACGTGCCGTATTGGGATTTTCAGGCGCCAAAGATTCCCAACGAACCCCGAGATGCGTCTGCCGGTGCCATAGCCACTTCCGCTCTGCTCGAACTTGGCGGTTTTGTGAACGACCCAATTAAGAGAGAAAAATATTATGCATCAGCAGTGTCGATGTTGGAATCACTTTCCCGTCAGCCCTATTTTTCCGATCAAATAGCATCATCTGGCATTCTGAGCCATGCAGTTGGAAATAGACCCGCCGGCAGTGAAATCAATGGTTCTTTAATCTACGGTGACTATTACTTCATTGAGGCACTGCTGCGGTACAAACAAATATCTTCGGACTATGCGGTACAAAACTTGAAATCATGGCGGGCTACTACAAAATGAAAAATGTTTCTCTTTGCCGGCTTCTTGGTTTTTTTCTGGTGATGACGGTCTCTCCGTTCTGTTCCCGTTCGCAGACGAGCAGTTTGGCTGCAATCGGATCAGGCGGAAAATTAGAATACACCCTGTATGCGAATACCGGTCAGACGAATAGTGTCAATAGGGTCCCGGACTTTTCATTTGCCGGATATCGAGGCGGCGGCGTTTCTCTTCCGTCTGTGCCAACGGTAGAAATTGTTCAACCTGTCTCCGGTGATGCAAAAGCAGTTGTTCAGGCCGCAATTGATAGAGTTTCTGCACTTCCCGTCAATGCGAACGGTTTTCGCGGTGCCGTATTGCTGAAATCAGGACGATATGAGGTGAGCGGCCCGCTCTATATTAAAGCAAGCGGTGTTGTGCTTCGCGGAGAGGGGCAGAATACGTCTGACAAAAATGGAACCGAACTTGTCGCCACAGCGAAGACACAACACGATCTCATTCAATTGGAGGGAAGTGAGATCACTTCAGAAAGCTCGTCAGAAACGCTCCTGGACAAAGTGCAATTTCCCCCTGCCCGTACGTGGTCATCATTTTCTGTCCTGAAAGGCGTTGCGGAAGAACTGGAAGGCAACAAGATTCTTTCGATCCATCTGACTGCAGACGTAGGTCAATATGTGAATTACTCAAGCAAGGAAGACTCGTTGCCGTACAGGCCGGTGTTGGAAATCGTCAGTGCTTCATCCTCAGTTCCGATCCGTCTCCAGCCGATTGCGGACACCTATGTACAGGGAGGAACGAGTGCGAAGGTGAATTATGGGGGCGAAATTTCCGTGGCGATAAAAAATTCAGGCGTAAACGCCAATGTAACCCGTGAAGGGTATCTCAAGTTCGATCTATCTGGAATAAGTGACAGCGTACAAAAAGCTACATTGAATCTGTTTGCGAAAAAAGATCTGGCAGCTGATACTGCGGCTATAAAGGTCGTCTTCATCTCCGCGTACAAGATCGACAATGATGCATGGGACGAAATGACCCTGACATATGAAACGCGGCCGCTTCCAGCCGGATCAACCGGATCGAAACGGATTGCATCCGATGTCGTTCCCTGCGGCGCTCTCTCCTTTGATGTTGATGATGCCTCCGGACTTGCAGTGGGGGATACCATCAAGATTACGAGGACTCCGAACGATGCGTGGATCAACGCACTTGATATGGCTCAATATGGGTGGGTCTCATCCGAATATTGGATTTCCTATGAAAGGATCATTACCGCTTTGCAGGGCAACAGAATCACTGTGAATATCCCGCTGGTGCAGATGATCGAAAAGCTCTACGGCGGCGGTGAAGTTTCAAAAATATCGGTCAGGGGACGAATAAGCCGCTGCGGTGTTGAGAATATGCTCATCAGTTCATACTATGCGAGCGACGATGATGAGAGTCACGGATGGAGCGCGATTACACTGTCGCACACGACGGACAGTTGGGTGAGAAAGGTGACTGCCAGATATTTTGGATACAGCTGCGTAGGGTTGTATTGGGCCTACAATACCACTGTGGAAGAATGTGCGATGCTCGATCCCAAATCAATCACAACCGGCTCAAGAAAGTATTCTTTTTATATCGATAAGGGATCATTCAATCTCTTTCAACGATGCTATACTCGCGGCGGACGGCATGACTATGTGACCGGTTCTCGTGTCGCCGGTCCGAATGCATTTGTTGATTGTTACTCCACTCAGACGTATGCGGATATTGGTCCGCACCACCGGTATGCGACGGGGATACTGTTTGACAACATTCAAGGCGGAGAAACACGCGTTCAAAACAGGAAAGATATGGGATCGGGCCACGGCTGGGCTGGTGCACAAACAATGTTCTGGAACTGCATCTCAAATACCAGTGAGTTCAAAGTCGAAAGTCCGATCGGCGCCATGAACTGGGGAATCGGCTGTTCCGGTCTTGTGAAAAGCGGTGCCGGTTTCTGGGAAAGCTGGGGAACGAAAGTAGCACCCCGGAGCCTTTATTTCCAGCAGCTGAAAGACCGGCTGGGAAGTTCTGCCGTGGAAACCGTGACGCTGCCGTTGCAGCGGTCGGGGAACATCTGGACTCAGTTGAGTACATGGTCCGGGATCGGAGACTTTTCCGCACAGACAAGAGTCTCATCCGAGGGAAACACCATTCCGTATAGGTTTTCCCTTTCTCAAAATTTCCCCAATCCGTTCAATCCCGTGACAACAATTCGGTTTACGGTGCCTGCGAACGGGCGGGCAATATTGAAGATCTACAGCACGATCGGACAGGAGATTGCCACGATCTATGACAATGAAACAATTGCCGGAAAAGAAAACCTGGTGCAATTCGACGCATCGAACCTGGCAAGCGGACAGTATTTTTCGCGCCTTGAGTTTGAGGGAAAAGAGCTGGTGAAAAAACTTCTGCTGATCAAGTGATCGTTTCCACGTCGTCCGGCGGTGGTATCGTGACATTGTTGATAATTACTAAGAAGCCATCTCAAAAATCCTGCGTGGCAGTCATTGCGAGCTGTTCTTTGGCGAAGTCCAAAGGATGCCGTACAACGCACAATCTTTCTTTTGTATTCTTTTGGGCAAGATTGCTTCGGTCGCTTTGCTCCCTCGCAATGATCATCTATTTTGAGATGGCTTCTAATAGCTCAGTGGAAGAAAAAAGGATCTGTCGCAGAGATTCCTCTGACGAGTGTTTTCTGTGGTTACAGCATTTTGCATCGAGTAATTGCCAATTATTTTTGGATAGCCAGTGTCGGCCGTATTTCTAAAACTCGATGAATCGAAGAAATCAAATCGAAAGAGCACTCTATGCACCGCTCACTATTCCTCCGCTTTGTGCACTATGCCTTCGGTCTTCTTGCGGGCACAGCACTCACTATATCTCAAAATAATCCTCAGATCTATCACAATCCAATTATCTCCGGTTTCAATCCCGACCCCAGCATCTGCCGGGTCGGCGAAGACTACTATTTGGCGACTTCATCCTTTGAGTATTTTCCCGGCGTGCCGGTGTATCACAGCCGTGATCTCATTCACTGGACAATGATAGGTCATGCGCTCGACCGCGCTTCACAGCTGGATTTGGACAGTATTGCCTGTTCAGGAGGAATCTATGCACCAACCATTCGGTATCATAAGGGTACGTTCTACATGATTACCACGCTGGTCGGCCAGACGAAAATGCCGCAGCACCGAAATTTTATTGTCACAGCAAAGAATCCGGCCGGGCCATGGTCTGAGCCTCATTGGATTGCCGACGCACCCGGGATTGATCCGTCGCTTTTCTTTGATGATGACGGCAAGGTTTACTATTCCGGCAATGGCACGCCGCCGGTAAAATTATGGGACAAGCATCGCAATATCTGGGTGCAGGAATTGGATCTTCAAATATGGCAGCTGGTTGGAAAAAGGGTCGACGTCCTGGACGGTGGGGAATACTATAAAAAAGGAACTCTCGACGGCGGGATAGAATCAGGAGTCAATAATTATGAAGCATCTCATCTCTACAAAAAGGATGGTTCATATTATTTGCTGATTGCACATGGCGGAACCAGCCAGAATCACGCGGTGTCTATCTGGAAAAGTGAGAATGTTTTCGGTCCGTATCAGATCAATCCGGAAAATCCGATCCTTACTCACCGGGATCTTCCGAAAGGACATGTCTTCACATCAACCGGGCATGCAGATCTCGTCCAAACGCAAAATGGGGAGTGGTGGATGGTCTATCTGGCGAAACGTCCGTACGGGGGCGAGAACTATATTATGGGCAGGGAAACATTCATGTCTCCGGTCGACTGGAGCGGAACATGGCCTGTTGTCAATCCGAAGGGAATGAAAGGACGAGGAGAGTTGACTCATCCGAAGCCGAATCTTCCGGAAGACAAAGTTTCAACGTATGATCCGAAGGATGATTTCAACAGTCCACCGCTGGGCAAAAACTGGACATTCATACGTACACCGAGAACGGAGTGGTGGTCGCTGACAAAGCGAAAGGGATTTTTGCGGATTGGCCTGCGGCCCGAAATGATTTCAGAACAGGTTAATCCCTCTTTTGTCGGCAGGAGACAAGATCAGAAAAGTTTTTCGGCCGTTGTGAAAATGGAGTTCGCACCGATATCCGAAAACGAGGAAGCCGGGTTGGTTGTGGAGCGGGACAAAGATTACTATTTCAAGTTCACGTCTGGAATGGAAAATGGGAAACAGATTGTATCCCTTTTCCAGAAGAACGGAGCAGGGAGCGGGGATTCATTGATTGCACATTTGGAGATTGACGGTAGCATTTTATACATGCAGATCAATTCCAAAGAGCATTTGTACACCTTCCAATACTCATATAATGGGAAGGATTGGAGGATATTGAAATCAAATGCTGACGGCAGATTGCTGGGGGTTGCGGGCGCCGGGCGGTTTACAGGGACATTTATCGGCATGTATGCCTCCTCCAAAGGCTTACAAAGCAAAAACTTTGCTGATTATGATTGGTTTCTGTACGAGCAGAAGTAGCTCCAATGCCACTGTGCCGGTACTGGTGGTGGGAAGAACAACACCTGCGGAGTATTTCAATGAAAATATTATTGTTTATTATCGTGCTGCTCATTGGTTCTACCTGTCAGAACTATGCGCAAGAACCAGTATCTCGGAACGATAGAATGCAATGGTGGCGTGAGGCCCGCTTCGGCATGTTCATCCATTGGGGTGTGTATGCTGTACCGGCTGGTACCTATAAAGGTCAAAAAATTAACCGCATCGGTGAATGGATCATGAACAGGGGGAAAATTCCCGTTGCCGAGTATCAGGCATTCGCCAAGGAATTCAATCCTGTGAAGTACGATCCCGACGCTTGGGTGAAAATGGCGAAGGATGCGGGGATGAAATATATCGTGATCACGTCGAAACACCACGACGGATTTGCTTTGTTCGGCTCAAAAGCCAGCAGATGGAACGTGGTCGATGCCACGCCCTATGGAAAGGATCTTCTGAAGCCGCTTGCTGAAGCATGCAAAAGAAATGGAATCAAATTGGGATTCTACTATTCGCAGGCACAGGATTGGAATAATCCGGGAGGAGCCGCAGCGCGCAAAGTCGCGTCCGAAGGCTGGCCCAATCCTGACTCCGCAATGATTGACGCATATACTGCCGAACACGGCGGCCATTGGGATCCGGCGCAAACAACAGCAAGCATGTCGGAATATATTGACCGTGTCGCCATTCCACAGGTAAAAGAAATACTGACCAACTACGGCGACGTCGCTGTGCTCTGGTGGGATACACCAACCGGTATGACCGATGACTATGCTGACAAATTGCAGATGCTTTTGAAACTTCAGCCGAATATCATCACCAACGACCGGCTGAAACGGCCGAATTATCCGGGAGACTATAAGACTCCCGAACAGAAAATCCCCTCTCTTGCCGAATTGGACGGCAAGGACTGGGAAACCTGCATGACAATGAACGGCACATGGGGATATAAAAGTTACGATCAAAAATGGAAGACACCGGAAACCCTTATCCGTAATCTGATCGACATCGCGTCGAAAGGCGGAAACTATTTGCTGAATGTCGGTCCTACGGCGGATGGAGAATTCCCACAGGCAAGCGTGGACATTCTGAAGGCTATCGGAACATGGATGAAGGTGAATAGCGAGGCGATCTATGCGACCAAAGCGAGCCCATTGCCTTCCGTATCCTGGGGACGATGTACGATGAAAGAGACGAGCGAAGGTGCAATCCTTTATCTCTCCGTTTTTGATTGGCCGGTTGACGGAAAAATAATTCTTCCCAATTTCAAAAATCAAATAGCATCGGCAAGAATGCTGGTTGGCAATACACCGCTCAAGTTTTCATCTGCAGATGGTGGAGCAGTGATTACCGTACCGGACCGCGCGCCTGATGCGATCGCAACAGTGATCAAAATCAAAATGGCTGGACAACTGACACAATGAAAGCTCAAACATGAATCTGTTATGTCCCACATTGTCTATGTTGCTCTTCGCTATCACTCTTGTGTCCGCACAGGAAGAAAATAGGGGGACTGTTGAATCACAAATCGAACATCTTCTTAGAGGGACCGGAATCCAATAGACCTTTGCTCCCTGCCTTGCTGTGGCGCGCGACGAACGCTGGGGACGGACATATGAAAGCTAGGGCGAAGACCCGGAATAGGCGGCAACACTCGGTGCGGCGTATGTGCGAGGTCTGCATTGAGCAAGCAGCTTCTTCCGATGTTTTGTTTGGAGACTTCAAACCAGTCGGAAAGCTGCCGCATTCATGGCCGAAAAAAATGGAACAGATTCCAATCAACTATCAGGACGCAAAATACGATCCGCTTTTCCCCTACGGGTTCGGATTGTGAGAGTAATCAAATGAAATTCTCTACTGTCCGCGTTGCGGTTCTTCTTGCCTGTTTGTCCGGTACTCCAAGTGTCCATGCACAGATCAATCAAGCACCAGTCGAAACGGTTGGCTATGCATTTCCCGTCCTTTTGGTTTTCGGCAACGGCGGGAAGATCGGAGATTCAGAAATGTTCAATGGTGTGATGCAAAAACAATACATTGAGGAGAAATGCGGTACAACAAAATCAGAAGTTATCAGAGTTTTTCAGAAGTCTCAACTCTGGATTGCCCAAAAAAGTAAATAGTATTCGACAGCAAAACAGCCAAGAATACAACAGATGATAAACGAAATGTAGAGGAGATCAATATATGTGCGGATGTATTCGGGCAATAGCAATTTGTTCTCTCGTATTTCAAATAACAACAGTTGCACAACTTGCGGTTCCAACGTATAGTCCTGGCAGCGGACTCTATGCCAATACCCAGGTAGTGACGATCACTTCGTCTACAAGAGGTGCAACGATTCGCTTTACGACAGACGGAAGCGCGCCTACTCCAACAAATGGCACGTTCTATGCCGCTCCGTTGAGCATTGCCACGACTACCACACTGAAAGCAGTCGCCTACAAAAAAGGGATGACACAAAGCCCAGTGTCCTATGCAAGCTACATCATCAATGATTATGTCAGGCAAGCGATCGATGTTGTCAACAAAATGTCTCTCGATGAGAAGATCGCACAAGTGCATGGATGGGGTAACCGGAGTATTGCAGGTTCAATGAACGCTCCTCTCTATTATCTTACCAATGGTCCCGCTGGAGTTGGTCATGCCGGTACTAATCACGGAGGTCCTGCAACAGCATTACCGGCTCCCATTGCACTTGCGGCAACGTTTGATACCGCTATGGCACGCGTGTTTGGAGCTATTGCCGGCGGGGAGGCGCATGCATATTCTAATGCGATGATTGAAGCGCCGTGTGTCAATATTGCGCGCT
>JAPLFO010000015.1:4864-35790 GCA_026390635.1 Ignavibacteriales bacterium | reverse complement strand
TTGTCGTCCTTCGCTGCGATGCGATACACTTCGTCCCACGATCCCACATCATTCCAGCCGAAGTCCCCTTTCAACACACGCACGTCCCGCGCTTTCTCCATGACACCATAGTCGATGGAGACTCCGCGGATGATGCCGTACGCCTGCTCGAGCGTATGCTCGTAGAGCGGCGTTCCGATGGAATGCTCGACTGTCTCCAGCTGTTGGTGCATTTCGGGCAGCAGCCGTTTCATTTCGTCGATGATCGCATCTGCACGCCAGATAAACATGCCGCTGTTCCAGAGAAAATCGCCGCTCTGTACAAACTGTTCCGCGATTTGCGTGTTCGGTTTCTCTGCGAACGTCTTGACACGATAGACAGCCGGCGCGTCAGAGGATTCGTCGTCGTGGATTTGAATATAACCATAACCCGTTTCCGGACGCGTCGGTTTGATGCCGATGGTGACCAGCGACGAGGACGCCGATGCGACACGCACGCCGGATTCCAGCACACGGACAAACTCTTTTTCGTCGGCGATAATGTGATCTGCAGGCAGCACAATCATGACGCCGTCCGGATTCAACCGATGGACAAACAACGCCGCCAGTCCGATGCAGGGCGCCGTATTTCTGCCAATCGGTTCGACGAGGATGTTTTCCGCCGGCACACGGGGCAACTGCCTGATCACCGCGCTCTTTTGGACCTTGTTGGTCACGACAAAGACATTCTTCTCGTCCACCAGGCCGCTGATGCGGCGGACCGTATTCTGAATCATGGTCCCCTCGCCGGCAATTTCCAGCAACTGCTTCGGATTTTTTTCCCGGCTGCGCGGCCAGAATCGTGATCCGACGCCACCGGCCATGATCACAGCATACACTTGTTCTTTCACCTGGTGATGATTCCTTTCAATGGGCAAGAGACGACGGATCTTTCAACATCGTGGTGAGGTGGCGGAGGTGCACTGCGCCTTTCGATGATTCATTCATTGCGATTGTCAACCGGTCACCGACATCCACCATGACCGCAGCGACATCGTCGTTCCGCTGCAGATCATGTTCTTCCACATACTTTACGAATGACGCGAAGGCATCGAAGAATTCAAAGAGCTCATTTTTTTTCTGAGCACGTGCCACGTCCATGGAACTGCGTGCGATCATACCGATGACCGAAAGTGTGCGCCGCCGCTCATTCGGGTCGCGATCGATGAACGTGCGCACAGTCTCCACAAACCGTTGGAACCCCAACAGCATATTCTGATCAAGGAGCTCCGTCAAACCGAGTTCCATTTCAAACGCCGTATCGATCACGGGAGCAAAATAATCGTCCGCAGAAACGGAGTCTTCGACAGCTGCCGAGGATGCCGTCAGTGCGGGCTGCATATCGGAAGATTCACGGGGCAATTCCGGCGCATCGAGCGGTTCACTGAGGAACGACTCAAACATCTTGTCGTTGAGCAGGACGATATCCTGTTCGAACTGGTCGGGCGAGAATTCCTCCCCGGTCGATTCCACCCGCCGCATGATCCATTCCATTGTCAGCGCAGCGCGTAAAAAAGCATGCACGGACTTGAGACGTTCAATTTCCTGAACCAATGCCGGCGCAGTTTCAATCTTCTGAATGAGGCGCTTGCATTTTTCGACATGGTCGGGAATCAGACTGTCTTCCAGTCCGGTTTCCGTGCGCCGCAGTACCTGCAGCAAATATTGTTCTGGATTATCCATGGTACGTCCGGGGGATTCGCTCGGAGATGGCGCAACAGACTTCGTACGGAATCGTACCAATAGTCTTTGCCATATCCCAGGCAGTGATACGTGCTGAACCGTCGCTCCCAATAATCGTCACTTCATCCCCTTCAACAGCTTCCGCGCTTGGACCCAGATCTATCATGAATTGGTCCATGCAGATTGTTCCCACAACCGGATATTTTTTCCCCCGAATCAGGACCCGCATCTGATTCGTCAGGCGCCGGCTGATGCCGTCGGCATAGCCTGCCGCCACGGTGGCGATCAGCGTTTGGCGGCGGGTTACGTAGCGGCGCCCGTAACTGATGGAGGCGCCGGCCGGCACACTTTTAATCAAACCGATTTTCGCACGAATCGACATTGCCGGGAAGAGTTCTTTGGGCCGCGATCCCGTTGGAGAGTAGCCGTACATCATGATACCCGGCCTGACCATGTCCATGGCTGCATCCTTGATACGCATGATGGCCGCGCTGTTGGCGCAATGGGCAAGAGGGATGGAGAACCCGGCGTCAGTCAATTCGCGGCGGAGCTGCGAGAAGACACGAAGTTGTTTCCTGGTGAAGGCAAGATCCTTTTCGTCCGACGTCGCGAAGTGGGTAAAGAGGCCTTTTACTTCCACATGCTCCAATCGTTTCAAAGCGTCAAAAAAACCGAACGCATCTTCCGCCATAACACCCAGCCGCCCCATGCCGGTATCGACCTTGACATGCACGGGCATTTTCTTTCCTGCGGCGGCGCCCAGTCTGTTAAGCAACTTCGCCGTCCCTATCGATGTGACGGCGGCGTCCACACCGTAGTGGGCATACAAAGGCAACTGCGAATCGTCCGGCGCGGTAAACGCAAGCATTGGCTGGAGAATATGTGCGGTTCGCAGGGCGATCCCTTCTTCAATAATCGCGACGCCGAGATATTGTGCAAGATCGTTCTGCACCACATACCGCGCAACACGCGCGGCACCATGCCCGTACGCATTTGCCTTCACCACAGCCATGATAAGTGGTTTTCGTCCGATACACGAGCGGACAAAACGAAGATTTTTTCCGATTGCACTCAGGTCAACTTCAGCGCGAGTAGGTCTCATTGCACCGTAGAAGATTTTTTCCCGGCCAGTTTCAGACGGTTCAGTGCGCGTGCAAGAGCTACACGCGCGCGTGCTTCATCCACTTCTTCCTTCTTTGCCAGGCGCTCCATTGCCCGCCGACGCGCCTCTTCCGCACGTTTTACGTCGATCTCATCGCTCCGTTCTGCCGTTTCTGCGAGGAGAGTTACTTTGTTCGCATTGACTTCCACGAAACCGCCGGTTGTGGCATATTTGCTGGTCTTCCCGGCCGCATCCACGACTTTGACTTCTCCAACGGTAATGGACGACAGCAACGGCGCGTGTGAAATCAACACTTGAAATCCGCCGACATACCCGGGAGCACTGAAGCTCGTCACTTCGCCGGAAAACACCGTGCGCGTTGGCGTTACGATATCGAGATGGTACGTCTTGTCAGCCATACGTTCTTAGTGTGCTCCTGCGAGGATCGCTTTCCCGCGTTCGACAGCTTCTTCGATCGTCCCTACCATATAGAATGCATTTTCCGGAAAAGCATCGTACTCGCCGCTGACAATGCCTTTGAATCCTTTGATGGTATCTTCAAGCTTCACATATTTTCCCGGCGTTCCCGAGAACTGCTCTGCTACGAAGAATGGCTGCGAGAGAAATTTTTCCACCTTGCGCGCACGCTGTACCGTGAGTTTGTCGTCATCGGACAGTTCGTCCATGCCGAGGATATTGATGATATCCTGCAGATCCTTGTATGTCTGGAGAATATTTGTCACGGAGCGGGCCACGTCGTAGTGTGCTTGGCCGATAATGATCGGGTCCATGATACGGGAAGTGGAATCGAGCGGATCGACCGCCGGGTAAATGCCTCGATCGGAGATCTGCCTGCTCAAGACCGTCGTCGCGTCCAAATGCGAGAAGGCTGTTGCCGGCGCCGGATCAGTCAGGTCATCGGCAGGGACGTAGATGGCCTGTACAGACGTGATGGAACCCTTCTTTGTCGAGGTGATGCGTTCCTGCAATGCGCCCATTTCTGTCGCCAGTGTGGGCTGGTATCCCACCGCAGACGGCATGCGGCCAAGCAATGCGGATACTTCGGAACCTGCCTGTGTGAATCTGAAAATGTTGTCGATGAAGAGCAGTACATCCTTGCCTTCTTCATCGCGAAAATACTCGGCTGTTGTCAGAGCGGTCAGAGCAACGCGAAGCCGGGCACCGGGAGGTTCATTCATCTGTCCAAAAATCAATGCGGTCTTATCGATAACACCGGACTCTTTCATTTCGAGCCAGAGATCATTGCCTTCACGGGTACGTTCCCCCACCCCGCCGAAGACAGAGTACCCACCATGATGTTTTGCGATGTTGTGAATCAGTTCAAGAATCAAGACAGTTTTGCCGACACCGGCTCCGCCGAAGAGGCCGGTCTTGCCGCCCTTTGTGTACGGTTCAAGGAGGTCGATGACTTTGATACCTGTTTCGAACATTTCCTTTTGCGTAGTCAGATCGGAGAATTCCGGGGCGGGACGATGAATCGGATAATAGGTCTTGGCCTTGATCGGTCCGAGCCCATCAATGGGCTTTCCTGTAATGTTGATCAGCCGGCCGATTGTTTCCGGACCTACTGGAACTTTGATGGGACCTCCGGTGTCAATAGCCTTCATTCCGCGAACAAGTCCGTCGGTAGAATCCATTGCCACCGCACGAACATGATTCTCTCCCAAATGTTGCTGCACTTCAACAACAAGGTCCTCCTGTTCACCCTCTGTGTTGGTAAACGGGATGGTGACAGCATTCAGGATTTCCGGCAATTTGCCATCGGGAAAATCGATGTCGACAACGGGGCCGATAATTTGTAGAATTTTACCTTCGTTCATTCCTCTTCCTTCCGAAAATGCTCGCTTCAATCGACTGGTTCTTAAAATATTTGAAAATGTACAGAATATTGCCTTGAAAAACAACTTTTTTGGGCGGCACGTTTTGATATTTGGAAAAAAATGGTTATATTTTTTCGCTTATGGCGACAGGAACTGCGCCAAATTGGAGAAATGCTGAAGTAGCTCAGCGGTAGAGCAGCGGTTTCGTAAACCGCAGGTCGTGGGTTCAAATCCCACCTTCAGCTCAGAAGTGCCTCTAAATTATTATTTAGGGGCATTTTTATTTTGCGGAAAGTAGCAAGTTGGGTAGGTTGTTGGTCTCTGTTTGTCCAACAATAATAGCAAGCAATGAAGGCACTCTCGCGAACAGACGGCGGTTCCGGGGCCAGCACGTTAACAAGCGTTTCTACCGATATCTATAGGTAAAAAAAGATGATATTCGCCCTTGTTGTCAGTCGCTTTGTGACGATCCTGCCCCGAACAGTACTAGACGCTGCACCTTCGACACCTAGACTTGTGTACCCTTTCGAAGTGCGCTCATGGCAGATGCTTTGAGGTGATTGGGAGTTCTGTGTACTACATCTGTCTAATCAAACTTCTCCTCGTCAGAGAACGAATCAATCTTTCATACACCGCAAACCATTCACGAGCAGCTACTTCATCACAATCGCTTTTTTGATTTCTATCCTTCCATTCGCCTCCAACCGATAGAAATATATCCCACTCGGCATAGCTGATGCATTCCATTGCACCGAATATCGTCCCGCATCTTTCTTCTCATTCACCAGCACCGCCACCTCGCGGCCGAGAAGATCGAATATCTTTATTGTGACGTGTGATTGCTGTGGGATTGAATATTCTATCCACGTATTTGGATTGAAGGGGTTCGGATAGTTTTGTGAGAGAGAATAATTCTCTGGCAACGGAGAAGGCGATTGTTTAACTGATGTTGGAACCATTTCTGAGAGCGGTCTTCGCCAAATTCCTCGAGCTGTTCCTGCAAAATAACTACTGCCATCACTGGAAAGGGCATTGATGCTTGAAGTTAGACTGGAATCTACAGCACTCCAACTAGTACCATAATTAGTAGAAAGAAAGATCTTAGGGCCATAGGGAACATAGAGTTTAGTACCAACTGCGAGAAGTGTTCTAACGTCGGGATGAGTATCCCAGGGTTGGTTAGGCAATCCATTATTTGCAGCGGTCCAATTGACACCGTTGTTAGTTGAAAAAAATACTCCTCCACCCGTTGCCGCAAAGAGACAACTATCAATTGCTACGAGCTGATAGACTTCATGATTCATGAGTATATTTGTGAGTCCGGCATTAACTGATTTCCATTTCAGGCCTCCGTCTGTTGAACACATAACTCCCCAAGAGCCCCCGGCAGCAACAAAAATATTGGATCCTTTGATAACGATCGAATGGATTTCGGGACCAGGAGGCCCTGTGTATGGAGGAACCTTTGTAGAATCGAGAAGGGAACATGTCCACGTGCCATAGCCGCCATTTTTTGTTGAGTGAAAAATCTGTCCCCCCCATGACCCTGCGAATACTTCTGCGCCACGTACCAAGATGGAACCAAAGTCCTCTCTATGGCTATAGCCCCAATTTCCATATGCACCTGTATAGTCCCACCTGTTCCCATTGTCGTTGGATCGATATAAGCCATCGAATGTACCGGCAAATGCCACCGAACCATTGGCAACTATTGCGTTGACACCAGTGAACATATACTGGTATTCACTTGGGATAATAAGCCAATTTGTGCCATTGTCTGTTGACCGATAAAATTTTCCTGACCCGTGTGCGTAAATGTTCGATCCGCTTACTGCTAGTACATTGATGCCCGTGCCCGCATAGCCTTCCTTAACAGCGCTCCAGGTAATACCGTTGTCGGATGAGGCAAAAGCGGCATTATTAAAAAGTGCTGAGGTTAATGAACCACTTGTCAGCACCTCGATCGGTGTTTCCCCGGTACAACTTCCGGTATTGTCCATCCATGAAATACCATCAACAATGCAACTGAATATTTTTCCCTTGCTGGTAAGGATAAAAATCTTATTATCACCAAGTGCAGCACTTTTGAGAACTATCGTATCTGAATGCCATATCGTCTTCCAATTCGTTCCTCCATCGGTTGAGAGATAGAGTGATGAGGTGGAATCCGCATCCCAACTACGCTGAACATGTCCCGCAAGTACTCTTGACCCTTTGGCGGCAATCAAGTTCAGAGAATTATCTTTGCACCCCAAATATTGCCAATGAGATCCTAAGTCAGTGCTCTTATAGGTTCCCTTTCCTGCGGCATAGAGTGCATTACCGTCAGCGAAGAGCTTGCCAATTCCCCCCGGCAACGAAATGCTGTCTGTTTTTGTCCATGTCATTCCGGTGTCTCGAGAGATACGCAAACCTCCGAAAGAATAGTTTGGTGTATTGCTTGAATCGGAAAGTATACTTGCAACGAAGAATATAGATCCAATAGTTGCCACCGATGTACATTGTTCCTGTTGAATAAATATTGAATCATCGAGGACGGCTGTCCAGGAAGTGCCTGAATTTGTCGAGATGCTCAGACCAGTCCACTCACCCCATTCCCTAAAGTACGATTGAGTGATCCATGCCGATAGAAATGAATCCCTGGCAGCCAAGTGATGTATTATTCCAATGCCGTCCGAAAGATATGCCCATTTTTTCCTAGCATCGTCGATCCTGTAGAAACCGCTTCCACTCCCGACACACAGCGATGAATTATTCACAGTCGCACAATAGATCTGTGGGACAGTCCATGGCCCGATCTGTTTCCACTGTGCCATCAACTGTGTCGAAATCGTTCCGATAAAAACCACAACCACCATCCACCTCAACATTACCTTCATACATCGCACTCCTTTCGAGAGAGCTGTACTTCCAATATCAATGCTTTAGAAAATAATGATGGGACAAGTTCAACAGAGACACATCAAAGGTCAATGAGTAGAACTACTCATTTTTGCGATGCCTAAAAAACAATAAAGCCCCTGCCAGCTTTCGCCAACAGAGGCTTCTAAGTCCTCATCACAATTTCTTCCCCGCACATAGGAGTCCCCGTTGTTGCTGGGGTCAATGTATGTGGGCAAATATAGGATTATCCACAGGCAACAGCAATGTTTTCTGAGGCGACTGGAGCATTCAGGCAAGCGATGGAATCACCAAATCTCTTGCAGCGGCAATGCCCTACCACGGGACTAACGAAGAAGTGCCGAAGCCGGGGCCGAAGAAAATGCTGTTCAGAAACAGCCGCTCTGTCCCATGAAACGCTCCACGGAAATTTGGCTCACCGGCAAAAAGGATAATCTGTCCCTTGCCCTTCCCCTCGCAGGTCGCGTATGCAGATTTCGCCCATCGTTCGCGCGCTTCAGGCCAGAGAAGGCCGGAGAGGCGAAGATGTTCAGCGTCGGAAAACCTGCCAGGAGTCTGAACCGGCTTTTTCGACAGAAACACATTCGACGTGTACACCATGGCGGGGATTTTTTCACCAACCCCAAAGTTCATCCAATGCTCCTCATCCAGCATCACCTTCAAAATCGCGCCTCGCGGCATGAAGAGCTGTCCCTGTGTATCCTCCAGTTCCAGCTCCTTCAGTTCGGGCGGAAGTGATTTCTCCGTTTTAGGTTTCTCTTCTGTTCGAGGTTTGCCTTCCCACACTATCAGACTGTCCACGTGAGGCATCATTGCGCGCTGCTCCAATGACTCGGCATTGCTGAAGACGCCTAAATCCTTCAGACTTTGGTGGCGCAATCTGACTTGGGACAATCCGGCGGCTGTATCCGCCAGGAATGCGGCCGCATCACCGAGCGCAATACAAGTACCTCCGGCCTCTATCCACTCTCTCAATTTGTTGACACTCTCTTTCCCCAGTACGCGCTGATATCCACCGGAAGGCATAATGATGATATTGTATTTTGCAAGATCGGTCAGCCCGAACGATGGTGCGGAAATCATTGACATCTTCATGTGAAGACGATAATCAAGAAGATGCCATACCGCACCAAAGCTTCCTGTATTTACCTCCGGCCCGCCGATGAGGAGAACGCGGGGTTCTTTTAACAGAACAAAATCATTCCCGCCGAGATCGGGTCCATCCTGGGACATTGCGGAGCTTACTCCGAGGACCGGCATTCCGGTTTGTGCAGCCAGAGACTGCACGTCCTCAGAGAGCGAGGACCGATTTTCATTTATCCTGAGGAGGATAGCTCCGCGACCGTACTTTTGTCCGTTGACCGCAAACGGTTCTTTTCCCGCACGCACAACATACCCCTTCTCCAGCAATGACTTCGTCAATTCAACTGAGCGGTCGTCTTCGCAAGAAAAGACATAGCCGTACCCGGGACGATCAATTCGCAGCGAACCGGAAGCGGGAGGCAGTTCCTTGACAGGAATCGTTGACGGAGCCTGCTTCGCGATCGACCAATACGCATCAATATCGTTTGCCAGCAGGAGCGACCAGCTTGTGACATCATAGAGTTTTGAGTTTTTGTTTTTCTCCAGTGACTTTCGCTCCTCCTGCAAAAACGAAGTTGACATACGGGGATCTGTTTCAAGAATTGCTTTCGCTATTCTCCCGTTTGGCTGATCAAGCGCAATCACGAATGTGCCCGCAGGCATCGTCTTTGAACCCGACCTTTCTCCATACAGATCGAAGACGTTCACGGCGTTGTACTCCTGTCCGAGCCGTCCGACCGCGATATGCTGCAACAACAATTTGTCGATCAAACGCTCTGCCCGGCTCTGATTCTTCCCTGGAACAATAAAACACAATTTCGGCTCGTCCTTGCCCAGAGTAATTCCGATCTTCCTCATCCTGCGATAGTCGCCCGTGATTTCGTTCTTGTTCCCGGCAGCAGTGAGGAGATTCGAGATCAGACTGACGAAGTGATGATGCACACACTCCCGATAGGTCAGAACCGATCCGTCGGGTCGCTTCACAGCCGATCCATCCACACCGGCCTGCTCATACAGGATTCCAATGCCATCATGATACGAGATCCAGGAATTCAGATAGCCGGGGAAAAAGTCGTCGTTCCATTCGCGCGTATAATAACTCCAGCCGTAGCGATCAAACGCTTTCGCCTGTTCCTGTGAAAAGATCTTCCACCATTTCCTGGAGTTGGATGAGACATTGGAATTTATCGGTTCGCGCGGAGGCGAGAAAAGATAGGTATCAAGGGCGCCCATTTCATGCGCATCAATGAGAACGTGCGGATGCCACGATGTGATTGCGCGAACGCGGGCCTGCGATTCGAGAAGTTCCAGTGCAAACAGATCTCTGTTCATGTCGTACAGATAATGGTTTCCTCTTCCCCACGGCCACTGTCCGGTGTGCTGGAGGCTCTGCATGTCAACATTCAAGACCGGTCCATTCCATGACTCCATTTGCGCAAGAAATCGTTCCCGTCCGTCGGGATTTTGGATCGGATCAAGACAGATGACCAGATTGGTCCGCAACGATATCGTTGCCTCGTCCGTCCCCGCTGCAAGTTGGTACGCAAGCCGGAGTGCCGCATCGACGCTCGAGAGCTCATCGCCGTGAATTCCGCAGCCGATCCAGACGACGGCCGGAATCGAATCGACTTCGGTTCCGCCGCGACGCGATGAGGCTTCTTCATTTATCTGCTTGATCTCCGACAGGCGGGCCAGATTTTCCGCAGAGGAAATCACGAGATAGAACAATTTCCGATGTTCGTAGGTCTCACCAATTTCCTGCCATTTCATGAAGGGAGATTTCTCCGCCAGTGTCCGGCAATAGTTCACTACTGCGTTATACCTCGTCGGACAGCTTCCGAGAGGAAAGTTCAGTACCGTTTCCGGCGTTGGAATGCCGGGCATATACGTCCCGTTGGGATAGAATGAATCAGTCCCTTGCTGCGCGAGGACGGATCCCGATGCGCCGAGCAGAAACAAAGCAGCGATCGAGACAATAGCGTGATGATTCAGAAGAAGAAGTGTCTTCATGGGTGAATCCTCCACAGTGACAGTGCCACGTTCGATGTGCGAGTCGCACATTTGGAAAGCAGATTCGAGAGATCAGTCTATCGAAAGCTTCATGAGATACGTAAGATTGCTCGACCAAAGGGAGTGGCCTGTCACTGTGTGCGGCAGGCAGGCATTCGTCTTTTCTCTTGAGAGAGATCGTATTTTTCGGCATCACATCAAGCCGAAAAGACAATGCGGAATCGTGTTCCCTTGCTTCTCTCCAGCTCAATCGTCCCACGTAATTGTTCCGTCAGACTCAGAATGAGACCCATTCCCATCGACGTCATCGTTCGAAAGTCTTCTCCTACTGGAAAACCGATGCCATTGTCTTCAACAACCAACTCCGTTGTCTTGGCCGGCAATTGCCGAATCGTGATCCGTATCTCCCCGTCTTCCTTCTTGGGGAATGCATGTTTCAGTGAGTTTGTAACCATTTCGTTGATGATCAGTCCACAGGGAAGTGCTTCATCGATCTTGAGCACAATGTCGGATACATCAAGCAGGCATGTCACTTCTTCGCGTCCATAGGATCGTATCAGGCGACCAGTAATACTTCTGAGATAGTCTCCGAGATCAATCTGTGAGAGGTTTTCCGATTGATACATTTTTTCATGAATCAATGCCATCGATCGCACACGGTTCTTGGTATCCTCGAACAATTCCTTCATTGCCGGATCATCAATTTCGTCCGACTGGAGATTCAACAAGCTGGAGATGATCTGAAGATTGTTTTTCACACGATGATGTATCTCCTTGAGAAGGACTGTCTTTTCTGTCAATGCGGCCTTCAATTCCTGGTCTGCCTGCTTGCGCTCCGTAATATCGCGCGCAAAGCCAACGGTGCCAAGAAGTTTTCCGTTGTCGTCAATGACCGGCGCCTTATACGTTTCAAACCACTTCTTCATTCCCTGAGTCAAAATCAGTTCCTCAACGTTCTTCTTCTGCCGCGAGTCCATCACCGCACGATCGTCGGCCCGGTAGCCTTCGGCCATATCCCGCGGAGCGATGTCGAAGTCATTCTTTCCCATCAGCTCATCGGCATCGTGTGCACCAAAGGTGTGAACAAATCCTTTGTTGACCAAGAGAAAGCGGCTCTCGACATCCTTCAGCCAGACAGCAAATGGGAAATTATCAAGCAAGGCACGCTGGTAGCCCTCTTTTTCCTTCAGCTCATTCTCAATCAGCTTGCGGTCGGTAATGTTCTCGTGCATTAAAACAAATTTTGCAGGCTTATCGTTGCTGTCATTTAGCGGGAAACCGATAGTCCGGGTCCAGACAGAAACATCCTGCAACCCGGAGATGGAATCATGCGGATTGAAACACACATCAGGAAAGCGAACGATCTCGCCAGTCCGTAATTTGTCAAAGATCTCGCTCAATCCCTGTTGTGCAAATTGAATGTCATTAAAAATCGAATAGCCCGGAGGTGGAGCAGATCCAAAAAGCAATTTGAACGAATTGTTGACTTCCAGCGTACACCCGTCCTTATCCAAAATCTGAATCGACATCGGGTTCTTGGTGATAATTTCCTTTATATTTTTCTCCGCCTGCTTGCGGTCGGTGATGTCGTGGATGATGGAATGGAGAAGGGGCTTGCCCCCTATCTCGATCGCGTTGCTATACACTTCCACATCCCGGACGGAATCGTCGGCTCTCCGGTGCTGAAATTCAAACCTCGCACGCTCCGACGATTTGGCTTCCTCCATTTTGTTGCCCACGGCAGACGGTGCGAGCGTGTTAATCTGTTGGATCTGCATGTTCCTCAGTTGTTCGATCGACCAACCATAGAAATCCGCTGCCGCAATATTGGCATCAGCAATTTTCCCTGACTCCGGATCGATAACTATTTTGATCGCGGAGTGGTCTTGGAACAGACGTCTGAAACGTTCCTCGCTTGCATGCAGCTCTTTTTCCGCGCGCTTATATTCGCTGAGGTCAATATCAACACAGAACAGCTCCGGATCTCGTCCCGGTATTTGCACAACAGCATGACTTGAATAGACTGCCACACGCGATCCGTCTTTTCGCATAAGAGAGAGTTCCGATGCGGGGATGGGCTGTCCTGTCTCTGCCATGTGTTGGATCGCCTGCCGGACACCTTCCCGTATTTCAGGAGGAATAATAAGATCGAGCAAATTGCGGCCGACGGCTTCCTGCGCAGTGTATCCGTAGATCCTCTCTGACGCCTGGTTCCAGTATTGGGTGAGGCCATCTATCCCATAGCCCTGAACTGCTACCGCAGGAATATTTTTCAGTAACTCCCGGAATCGTTCCTCGCTCGTACGAAGGGACTCCTCGGTCCGTTTGCGTTCTGTGATATCCCGAACAATGGCCTGGAACATTTTGGATTCAGATTCGACCGCTCGCGTACTGATAGAAACTTCGATCACCGATCCGTCCTTTTTTCTGAATTTCGAATCGAACCGGACATGGCCCACCTTGGCAAGCTCATTGAACGCTGTCATGGCTTCGCCGATAACCTCCGGCGGATGATAGCCAGCGGTCGGCAGTGCAAGCAATTCCTCGCCGGAGTAACCGAGCATTTCCATGGCGCGCTGATTGACATTCAGCATATGGCCCTGATCGTCATGGATGAAGATGGCGTCATTTGATTGCTCGAACAGGGTCCGGAAGCGTTCTTCGCTCTCCTTGAGATTTTCCATCGCCCGTCTGCGAGCTTCCTCGACGCCAATTGCCGATGCTATTATTTCCATCAGACGCTTGTCCGAGTCGCTTGGTACGACGTCATGTTGGAATACAACACACAGTGACCCCACGTTCACACCGTCGAATTTCACCGCCTTTCCGATATACGTTTTCAGCCCGTACAGTCCTACATTCGGATCAGAATGGGCATAGGTTGTCTCTGTCAAGTTCCTGACGACAAGAGCTGCGTCATCTGCCGACTGGATGACATCGTAGCAGAGATGTCCCTCGGGTTGATCCGTCGATCGAAATCCTGGAGGAGTATGCCATTGTCCGAGCGAGCAGAGCATGCCCGCCTGCAGCCGGTTATAGAGAGCACATGTGGCATCCAACTGCTCACCGCAGAGTGCAACAAGAAGGTTGATATTGACAAGCGGATCGGTGCCAAACATGAGAAAACGCTCGTTCAGTTTGGCAAGCTGTTCCTCTGCCCGCTTGCGCTCGGTAATGTCCAACGCGGCAAAAGTAACACCGATGCCAAGATCATTAAGATCTATTGGTGTAAAAGAAAGCAACACATCTATTATCAAACCATCTTTTTTCATCCATCGCGTCTCAACACTGCCGGTCCCTTTTTCCGCGATTAGTCTGTGTTTCTCCCGCCCAACGTACTCAAATTCCTCCTGAGTCGGATAGAGAATCCGGGCACTTTTTCCGACGAGCTCCTCCGGGACGTAGCCGGTCATTTCGCAGATAAATGCGTTCACCTCCGTCAGTATCCTGTTCCGGACAACTCCTATGCCGGTGGGGGCTGCTCGAAAAATGCTTTGAAGACGGTTCTCACTTTCACACAGCGCATCTTCAGCCTGCTTGCGGTCGGTGATGTCGCGGGCAGTGGCACCAATACGGAAGCCCTCTGCTGTTTTGATCGCGAACACTGTCTGTTGGGCAACCCCCCGCGCTCCGTCATGGCGTCGGTAATGATACTCCATATGAGATTTCGGCATTTGCCCGGTTTGCAGCATTCGCAGGATGGCAGTCTTGACGCGTTCGTTGGATTCGGAAGTCCTGTACTCATCAGCGGAAAAGAGGAACTGGATATCCCAGAGGAATTGCCCCAATGCCTCTTCGCGCTGCACGCCACTCATTTCCGCCAACGCCCGATTCCACTCAATAATAATGCCGCGTTCATCCGTTAGGACATAGCCTTCAGTAGATTGTTCAACAAAGCTGCGGAATTTGAACTCGCCAGCCCGCAGATCCTCCTCGGCACGTTTCCGTTCGGTGATGTCGTGGAAGATAACGATGCCCGCAGTAATCCGGCCCGCACCGTCGCGAATGGGCGCAGCGTTGACGCTGACCCAATGGTCTTTTCCCTGCTCATCATGGATGATGACTTCCTCGGAATGCGTCTCTTCACCTTTGAGCACTGCACGGGACAGAGGAAGTTGCTCGGGTGGATATGGCGAGCCGTCAGGGCGGAAGGTCTGCCAGTTTACAGCATGTTGTGCTACTTCAATGCCCGTGAGAATCCTCTGATCGCCCCCACGGATATTGAACGCCGAACGGTTGGCCAGCCGGATTGTGACGTGTGGGGCGTCGGCAATGAGGATGCCAGAGGGTGACTGCGACACTGCTGCCTCGAGCAACCCCCTCGCCTCCTGCCGTTCATCTTCCGCCCGCTTGCGCCGCTCCAATAATTCATTTTTTAGTTTCCCATTTGTTTCAAACAACTCCAGCGCCATCTCGATGGACGATTGCAGCACAAAGTCACCCGAATTCTTGATCACGTAGCCGTAGCGGGTAATACCGCGTACTTTTTCAACCATCTCCCGTTCGGAGTGGGACGTAAGGAACACGATGGGGGTGCTTCGATTCTTGAGTATTTGCGCTGCTGCCTCAGGACCATTGATACCTCTTCCGAGGTCGATGTCCATCAAAACGAGATCGATGTTTTTTTCGCCGGTCGCGATTGCTATTGCTTCATTGCCGCTATGTGCCGTAACCACATTGTAGCCGAAGCGCTTTATGGTGCGGGCTTCCTCAATCGCGATGATTGCTTCGTCTTCGACGAGAAGAATAGTTTTTCGCATTGGGACACTCATATGATTTTTTCCAACAATAAAACAAAAAGCCCGCACCGTCAGAGCCATGACGATGAGGGCCTTATTTTTCTTTCTGCAGGACATTCGACATCAACCTCTGCCTCCATGCCACCAAGCTTCAAGGACGCGTCGCTATGACACCCCTGCTCCGTCCTGCGACCGTGCTAATGTGTTTGAATTTAGCAGGAATTGGCATGAGGCGCAATAAATATCCGGTATCGGGAGCGCTGAGAAGAATGAGCAGCCTGTCTTCCATTGTGTCGACGGTTGTGATGTACTCCTCATTGCTGTTCAATGAGCCGCCAGTTGGAATTTCGGTTTCGCTGCTTTTGCTGCACCATGCATTTCTTTTTTTGTTCCTCTTGCGTGATCCTCCGCAGCATCGAGATTGAATTTCCCAACCAATTCCTGCAACGCTTCCGTCAATTGATTCAGATCGTCCGCAGCCTTCGCAATCTGCTGCGTACCTTGCGTTGTTTCCTGCATCACGGAGCTGATGCCGTCCACGTTTTTTGCAATCTCTTCGCTCGCCTTGGATTGCTCTTCCGATGCGGCAGCAATCTGTGCAACCATCATTGTGACATTATTTGCGGCGGACACAATTTCGCCCAGAGCGGCGCCTGCCTGCTCTGTCAATTGAATGCCGTTTTCCACTTCCTTCGTGCCTTCTTCCATGGAATCGACAGCAACCTTTGTATTTGACTGTATCTCCTTGATCATCGAAGCAATTTCTTTGGTAGCCCGCGTCGTGCGTTCCGCCAGCTTGCGCACTTCGTCTGCCACAACGGCAAACCCGCGTCCCTGTTCTCCGGCCCTCGCCGCTTCAATGGCAGCGTTCAGAGCCAAAAGATTTGTCTGGTCGGCGATGTCGTCAATCACCGAAATGATTTCGCCGATATGATCGGACGATTTTCCAAGCTCCTTGATGGTGACGGCGGAGCGGTTCACCACATCGGCAATCCGGCGCATTCCGGTGCTGGATTGCTCCATTACCTCTTTGCCGATTTCGGCGGCTTCTTTCGATTCGCGCGCGGTTTCTGCTGTTTTGCTCGCGCTCTGCGAATTCTCGACGATTGTTTTTGTCATCTCTTCCACCGACGACGCCACTTCGGTCGCCTGACTGCTTTGTTCCTGTGCGCCGGCCGCCATCTGCTCCGTGCTGGAGGATATCTCGGCGCTCGCGCTTGCCACCGACGAGGAAACTTCGGCAACCTGCATCAGCACCGACTTGATGTTTGCAACGAAACCATCGAAAGATCGCTGGAGATCTCCCAATTCGTCTTTACGCTCCGAATGAAAGGTGCTGTTCAGATCCGCGTTGTCGATATTGGTGATGACTTCTTTCAGAGGACCGGTGATTATGCGGGAGATAAAGAGACCAAGGGCAATAGCAATAACCACGCCGACGATGACAAAAAAGACCATCTCGCGGAGTGTTGCAGAAGCTTCTGCGTCGGTTTTTCTATCGAGCTCTTCTGCAATGCGTTGATTTATATCGATGAGGTCTGCCAGATTTTTTCTGCATTCTGTGACGGGACCCAGCCCCTGTCCGAATATCAGTGCGACAGCTTCCTCATTTTTTTTCCCGCCAATCAACCCGGCCGAACGTTCCGCTATCGGCTTGTAGTCGCTCCATGCATCCCTGAATTTTTTCAGGCCCTCCTCTTCTTCTTTCACGAGTTTTGTTGCAGCATATTTGTCGATCAACCTATCAATGCCCGCAGCCAAGTTGCCGGTTGCGGAAAGGTATTTTTGCCTCAGTTCGTCTGACGGGGCAATGACCGCGGCAAGTATATTCCCGCGCAGCGTCAGAAGATTTTCATTCGCCTCGCCAAGGTCCGCAATCGGAATTAGTCTTTCCTGATATAGTTCGTTCTGCAAGTCGCCGACGGCGCTGATGCCCGTATATCCAACAAAGCCGATAAGTCCGGCAATACATGCGACAAGAACGAATCCCGACAAGAGCTTCGTCCCGGTTTTAAGATCAAGGAACCATTTCATACAACCTCCATTCAGAGTCTGCTTTCACAAGGGCAGGCCCGGCGCGTCCCCGGTTCAACAAGCACCGGGGATGCCGGATCTGTTCATTACGCTTTCGTGGCGATAAATTCGCCGTAATCATCACCGCATTCTATACCCTTCGTTTGTTTACAGGTGAAGGTGTGCACTCCTGTTTTACCGGTAGGATCGTAGTTGCCGCCGTAGGCAAGATCCATGAACGCCGCGCAAATGCCTCGAAGCATGTAGGCGCTTTTCTTCGGCGAGCTGCCAAAGGAAACCACGTTCGATTCATAATAGTCATAGGCTCGGACCGTGAGTGCTTTTCCCGGCACGAGTTCTATGATTTCTGTGTTCGCCCAGCCGAACGCACCAAGTACCGCAAACGCACCGGCGAGAATATCTTCCGGAGCTTTTTCGATCATCGGTTTGACCACCGCATTCCATTCATCCGACGTGATAATTCCATAGCCGGTGTGATACCCGCATTCGTGCGCGGAATTGATAAGCAGTCCTTCGATCGCTTCAAGAATATCCGGCGGAGCCTTTGTCGTCAAGCGGTCGGCGAAGCTGTTCCAGAATTTTGCGGGAAGCTGATTGACAAGAACATTGAATCCTTCGATCAAGCCGTTCTTGTCTCCCTTGACTTCGATCTTTGAGAGATCGGCAATAATTTTCTTCTTGTCTATAGGCATAGCATTTTTCTCCGTTCCTGTTAGTGGCGCACAACACTGAATTGAGAGTACGGTGAACCCGTAACGATACTGCTTGTTTCAATCGCATTAAAGCTTCCCATCGGCTTGCCGGTGATGACGGCGAACATGGCGGCGATGAATCCGGCACCGATGTAGTTGACGGCGACGGTATGCTTGCCCCATTTCTTCAGCCATCCCGCATCCACATGCGAGCTTTTCAACGTCACCACACCCGAATCATCACCCAACGACACGACTTCCATTGCGCCGAGTCCGACCGCTGCATAGTAGTCGCACGCGAGCTCGATTTTTGTCTTCAAGGTTGTGATGTCATGCTGCTCAAAATACGCAGTCAATTCCCCGTAGAACGTCTCTTCGGCTGTCTTTGCGAGTAATGCTGTCTCGTTTGCATCGAGCGCAAGCTGGGTATAGAGAGTGGTATAGTGATGACAATGAAGGACCGTCAGACTGCCATTGAGGTAGTGTTGCTTTTTCACGCCGTCGTATGTGTGATCAAGCAGCAACTGTGTTTTTCTGAATTCACTCATCGTGGTTCTCCTTATTCTTATTTGAATTCTTGTGAAATGGATTTCAGAGCTTCTTCAAATTTGCTCACGTTCTCCGGTGAATCCGGTTCGGTTCCTGCTTTCTCAGAAGAGATTCGCGTCATAACTGCCATTCGCATTCGCGCTTTCATCCCTCCGAGTTTGTCTGCTTTGCCGTAGTATTCGAGAAGTTTCGCACCCATACTGTTGTCTCCTTATAGTTGTGAAAAGTGAGATCCCCGCATTCCTTCTATCAATGCGGTACCGCTGCTGCTATGTTATGTTCGATTCCTCACCTCCTTTGAAAGCCAGTACCATGTGCTGGAATTGAGACATCGTTTTTTCGATCGGTGGTTTTGCAATCATTCGAATAACGGAGTTACCTTCAATTCCCTTGAGCAAGTATTTCCCTTCCACATGGAGCTTGAAAAAAGGGCGCGTAAATTCCGGAAAGTACTGCATCTCTCCAAGAGTCGAAAGATATTCAATGAATCGCGATGTTATGGAAGAATTGAGATGGATCTCTTTGATCCATGATCCGTCGAAACAGCTCTCCACATCGTCGATCGCAATAATTGTCATGGCCGCTTCCCTGCACTTCGGCTGATTACCGACACCGCGTCGATGAAGATATCCGCTTGTTCCCGACTGGTGAAGAAGGACGGACTGATGCGAAGGCATCCTTTGGAAGACGTTCCAATGAAGCGGTGAATCAAGGGCGCACAGTGCAAGCCGGAACGTGTCACAATGCCGCTCGACTCATGCAGGAGAAATGCGACATCATCCGGATCATATCCACCCACGTTCATGGCAAAGATTGAAACGTCCGCGAGTCCGTTTCCATAGATCACCACGTTACTCATGGTCGAAAGGGCTGCTACGATATGCCGCACAATGGTATTCTCATTCGCGTGGATTGCCTCGACGCCGGTAGAAGAGACAAATTCGACACCGGCAAACAGAGCGGCGATACCGACACTGTTCGGCGTCCCTGCTTCATAGTACATCGGCATTATTTTCGGCTGAACCGGAGACTCGCTCCATTGTCCGGTTCCGCCGACTTTCAGCGGTTCCAGTGAGAAGGGTTTTTTCAGATAGAGACCGCCTGTTCCGGAAATGCCGTACAACGATTTATGTCCTGCAAAGACCACAGCATCGGCACCCATTGCTGTGACATCAATCGGCACCCGTCCTGCCGATTGAGAGGCATCGACAAGAAAAAAAGCATTCGCCTCGCGTGCTATTTCAGCAATGGCTTCCACATCAACCACCGCTCCCGTCACGTTTGAACAGTGATTGACGGCGATCAATGATGTGTTTGCCCGCAGAGCATTTCTGACAAGATCCGGATCAATATTTCCTGATCCGTCACAATCAACGATGGAAAGGACAATTGCTCCGCTTGCTTCGAGCCTCCGCAGCGGACGCAGAACGGAATTGTGTTCGATTGCAGTGGTGATGACATGGGTCCCTTGCAGAGGGAGTCCGCGGATGACAAGATTCAAAGACTCCGTCGCTCCCGATGTCAGGATAATCTGATCGGAATGGGAGGCCAAGAACAGCTTTGCCAGCAATTCGCGGCACCGGACAATAATAGCGCTGCTGCTGATTTCACCACCGCTCCTGGCGGATGTGGACGGCGCTTCTCGCATGGCCCTTTCGACCGCATTGAGAACAGAGACCGGTTTGGGAAAACTCGTTGCAGCATTGTTCAGGTAGATCATGAGTTGGACTTGGTCACAAAGATATTCTTCGCATCGGCAGCCAGACGGATATCCGTTTGCACGCCGTGGAAACTCTTCGAGCATCATAGAACCAATTCTTATGCCAATCCAATCGTCTCTTTTTTTTCAGAAAAACCAACCATACACGCAATTTTGGCCTGTGCGAAAGAGCTGAACTTAATTTGTCGCCTACATTTAGCCCTTTGCACATTATTAGCCATTCAAATTCGTGTATGAGATCCAGCTACACAGTACGGACTGCACCAAGGAATCAACAAGCCGGATGCAATATTCTTGGAAAAGACCTAGAAACTTGGTCGAAAAGCATTGCCACAAAGACACGAAGACACAAACCTTTTTTATCCTTTTTCTTTGTGCCTTGGTGCCTTCGTGGCAAATAATAGGGCTTTCGTCCAAGTCTCTAGGTCTTGAGACAATTGGCTGTCGGGATCGGATGTAAAAAGGAACTGACCGGGAGGACGAATGTGCTTCTCCATTTGGGAAATGGCAATATCGCGTGCCGACTGATCGGCGCACACCGGGCATGTATCCCGCCAAAAAAAAACGAAGGGCAATCGCAATAGTGCGACTGCCCTTCGTCAACATAGATTACAGCTGATACTATTTCATCAACACTAACTTCTTTGTCCGCTGCTTGCCATCAAATGTCAGGCGTGCAAAATAGATTCCGCTGGATAACTTCGACGCATCGAATCGTGCGGAATGAAATCCCGCTTCTTTCATTCCATCCACCAATGTAGCCACTTCATGCCCGGCCGCATCGTACACTCGCAGCAGTATATGTTTGGCTGCAGGCACTTGATAGCTGATCGTCGTCGATGGGTTGAACGGATTGGGATAATTCGAAAAAAGGGCGAATACTTTTGGCAACGGTTCTATCGATTCCACGCCGGTGGTGCTTTCTGTTGCGGCAAGTGTAATCTTCGTCGATTGCCCGCTTTTGCTGCCGGTTGTTGTTCCCTGCATTCCTGCAAGATAGAAATTGACCGCACCGGTACCAGATATCGGCGCTGTCCATTGGAACTTCACCGAATCAACAAGATGCGTTCCTGCATACACTCCACCATCTGTACCGGTAAAGAGAGCACTATTAGTGCCGGCACCAAAAATCCCCGCAATAGCGGCCGTCGTACCGATCCGTGTGGTCGCATTGACGTTAATGATTTTCGAGCCGCCGCTGTGCAGTATCGTCACCGTGTACGTCTGCCCCGGCACATAGGTGGTCGGAAATCCGCCTACCGTCAGTGTTCCTGCAGTAGTTGCGTGGCAGGATGACGCGCAGGATGACGTGCCGGGTGCGCCGGAATAACCGCCGGTATAGGAATTATGCGCCGGGCTCTCCATGACACAAAAACAGACAAGTGCCGCCAGACATCCTGCAATGTAGAGTCTTGGAGTTGAGATTTCCGTCGGAATATTTCTCTTCAACCCGGCAAATTTCTGATGCTGGATTCTGCTTTTTCTAACGGCTCCGCGAATCCAAAAGTTCAGGAACGTTGTCGCTGAAGTAATTTCGACAACAGAATTCGGACAATCAAGCAAATACGAACGCAGGGCACGCGGCGGCACGGGAACTTTTTTTGAGTTCCAATCGTTCAAATCGTGCATGCAAACAAAGCCAGCGATACGACTATGAGCGAGTACCTTTCGACCGTCCAGGTTTCCATGCTCCTCAACGTCAACGAATCTACTGTCAAGCGATGGTCGGACAGCGGATCTCTGCACTGTCATCGGACCAAAGGCGGTCATCGGAAATACCTTCTCAAAGATGTCGTCTCATTCCTCGAAATCCACAAATGCGCCGACATACACGGTCTCGATACTGAGACGCTCAAGAGAGCGCTCGAACGACCCGTTGCCGCCGCGCCATCACACATACTGCATCGCGAGGAATTTCTCCATGCGCTTCTTGCCGGAGACCGCAAGGAATCTTTCCGCATACTCAGCCTCCTTCTGACCCGGCAAATGCCCCTCACAGAAATCTATGATTCTGTACTTATGGAAGCGATGACAGAGATTGGCAGAATGTGGGTGGAGAAGAAAATCGGAATAGACCGGGAACATCTGGCGAGCAATACTGCCATCCATGCCGTCTCCAGACTCCAGTCTTCAGTTCCTGTCAAGCCGGCCGTAGCAAAGGTTGCCCTCTGTGCGTGTCTTGAGGGAGAGCAGCACGAGCTCGGAATTATCTGCATCGGCAATATCATCGAATCCGAAGGATGGACCAACTTCTTCCTAGGGGCAAATGTGCCCTTGGAATCGCTGACTGATGCCATCGAGTCCTATACCCCTGACCTGGTTTGCATTTCGTCAACTGTCGCGAGAAGCAAGAGCAAAACATTGAAGGACTGCCTCGCGATCGCCGAGACTGCGAAGCGCACCAAAGCCGATGTCATTTTTGGAGGCCGTACAATGATGGACAGCCGGCTTCGGCGGCAGCTTGCATTGACAACGGCGCCGCCCAATACGACTGCATTGGTCCGATATCTGAAAACGCTTTCCCGGTAACAGTGGGTTTTCATCCGCATCTCCAGCTCTCTCCCTTCCCCGGCGACAAACGCATTCATTGCATTTCGTTCCCCAATTGGATATATTTTTGAAATTGAGACATCTCAAAATCCATCGAGGATTGTCATTCTGAGTCGTCCGCCTACGGCGGGATAAACTTCGCGACGAAGAATCCATCATTATGATTTGAAAACATGGATTCTTCGCTTCGCTCAGAGAGACCAGCATGCAGGAGTTTTTCAGAAGTCTCAAATAATAATTACCTACTGAAGGAATTCTCCAGATGACAGGATTTCCCGGACTCGGCGGAAACATGCAGAACATGTTGAAGCAGGTCCAGCAAATGCAGGAAAAAATGGCCCAGGTACAGGCGGACCTCGAAAAAAGGATCGTCGATGCAGAGGCCGGCGGCGGCATGATCAAGGTAACTGCGAATGGCAAACAACGCATAGTTAGGATCAAATTGGAAAAAGAGGTCGTGAATCCGGCGGATAGGGAGATGCTGGAGGATCTGATTGTGGCAGCCGTCAACAAAGCGCTGGAGGCGTCCTCCTCCCTCGCACAGAGTGAAGTTGCGAAAGTCACCAGCGGTATTCTGCCGAATATCCCCGGCCTCAATATTCCCGGGCTGTAAGGTATGGTCTATACATCTGAATCTGTTGCACAGCTCGTCGATGAACTTTCCCGGCTTCCCAGTATCGGCCGGAAGACCGCATTGCGTCTTGCACTTCATATCTTGAAGCAGCCCCGTGAGAGGGTTGTTGCGCTCGCCGATGCCCTCATCAGCGTCAAAGACAATGTGCGCTATTGTTCACTGTGCGCAAATATTACCGAAAGCGATCCCTGTTCTATCTGCTCGAATACAAAACGGAACAAGTCGGTCATCTGCGTTGTGGAGGAACCGAACGACGTCCTTGCGCTGGAGAGAACCAATGAATTCCATGGACTCTATCACGTGCTTGGCGGTGCGCTCTCTCCGTTGGACAATGTCGGTCCCGAAGACTTGAAAATCAAAGAGCTGCTCGCCCGTCTTGACGAACCAGTGCAGGAAATCATTCTGGCTTTGAATCCCAATGTTGAAGGAGAGGCGACGACTCTCTATCTGGCAAAACTGCTGCGGCCGCTCGCCATCAAAGTGAGCCGGATTGCACGCGGACTTCCCATCGGCAGCGATCTGGAGTTTGCCGACGAAGCAACCCTTGCGCGCGCCATCGAGGGACGCGTAGACATCTCATGACCAATCGGCGCGGCATAATGGGTTTCATTTTCCCGTTCCTTCTCATGTTCTCCTCCTGCGACTTGTTGCAGACGCGCGCGCCGGAAGAGCCCCAGGGAGAAAAAACCACCCTGCCTCCGGCGACGACTGCTGAAATTGCGGTAGCCAATTTCCAAACAGCGCTTCAGCAGAATGATGCCCAGGAATATCTCAGACTTTTCTCCGACAGCACGCAGGGGGGAATGCGATATACCTTTCTCCCCGCCCGGACGGCAGGAATATCCTATGCGACGCTTTTCTCACGATGGACAAGAGAATCGGAGCGGGATTGGATGCTCAACATCGCCACACATCTGACAGCAGGGACCTCGCCCCGTCTGGTGTTGGAGCCGTCACGATTGACACCGTTCCAGGCAGATTCCGCCCTCCTTGAGGCGACGTATTCGCTCTCCATTCCTCACCAGGACGCGGCGCTGCCGAAGCTCTTCACCGGAACGATGTATCTGATGCTGGCGCCGAACCGGAACACCGGTCTCTGGACCATATTTCGATGGGAAGATGTAGAAACACGCAAAGATTCAAGCTGGAGTATGGCAAAAGGATATTTTGGCCGATGAAGCTTCTCCCCATGGTCGCGATTATCACTCTCTTCTTCACCGGATGCGTCAATCCTTTCGCGCCGCATCTGGACGATTCGCCCGATCGGACGCAGGGGCAGTTGGACGACTTGCACACAATCGATGGAGTGCTGCAGACAATCAAGAAATCATACTCCTATCGAGACACGACAATCTATGGAAAAGTGCTTGCATCAGACTATATTTTCGTCTATCGTGATTACGATAAGGGAGCGGATGTTTTTTGGGGACGCGATGAAGAAATCCGGAGCACATTCGGTCTCTTCGAAAATGTGCAGCGCCTGGATCTTGTCTGGAACAATTCGACGTCCGTCAGCGGAGACACGGTGCAGTCGCTCCGCGCGACCGTGGTGAAAGGATTCAATCTGACGGTGACGTTCAATCCGAGCGATGTTGTTCGCATTACAGGATATGCGAATCTCACACTGCAGCGGCCGTCGTCCGATGCAACGTGGTTGGTGACACAGTGGCGGGACGAATCAAATTACTGACGGAAGCGCTCCCGCGGCGATGAGCCGCACCCGACGATCCGTCATCGATAAAAGAGGCTTGCGGTATGCGGCAGACTTCAAAAAAAGCGATCATCTCGTATCAGGGTGAACCGGGCGCGTTCAGTGAACAGGCCGGACTTGCCTACTTCGGGAAAAAATGCACATTGAGAGCACGTGAAACTTTTGATGAAGTCTTCAACGATGTTGTCCGCAAACGCTCACGCTACGCAATCATCCCGATAGAAAACTCCCTTTTCGGCAGCGTTCACCAGAACTACGATCTGCTGCAGAAGGAGCCTGTCTTTATTGTCGGCGAAATTAAGCTACGCATCCGGATGAACCTTCTTGCCATGCCCGGGGTACGCCTTCGCGACATCCGGCATGTGTACTCTCATCCGCAGGGGCTCGGGCAATGCCATGACTTCATCCGTTCGCTGCCCAACTGCACGCCGCATCCGTTCTATGACACCGCCGGGGCGGCCAAAATGATACAGGAGGAGCAGCGGCGCGACGCAGCGGCCATCGCGAGTTCGCAGGCTGCAGCGCACTACGGACTGTCCATCCTCCGGAAGAGTATTGAGAGCGATCACCGCAATTTCACACGTTTCATCATTCTCGCCACACAGCCCGCCCGTCCGGCGAGAAATCCAAAAACATCAATCATTTTTGCGACGAAAAATATTCCGGGTGCCCTCTATAAAAGCCTCTCCGTCTTTGCCCTGCGGAACATCAACATGTTGAAAATTGAATCGCGGCCGATTGTGGGACGTCCGTGGGAATATTTGTTCTTTGTGGATATCAAGACCGACAATCGCACTCCCGAATGCCGCAATGCCCTTGCCCATTTGCAGGAACTCGCATCGTACTCGAAAAACCTTGGTTCGTATGAATCAGGCAGGAGCGTATTGAATCCATGAACATCCTCTACACCCTCAAAGAAGGGGTTCTCGGTTTCCGCCGCGCACGTCTCTCCATGGTTGTCTCCATCATGACCATCACGATGTCGCTCCTCATCCTCGGCCTGTTCGCGCTCTTCTATCGCAACACGAGCAGCATCATGCAATCTTTTCGCGATCGGATTGAGATGGAGGCCTTCATCGACCAATCAGCCGGAGAGGATGCGTATCAACCGATCGGCAAACGCATTCGGGCCATTCCGGGAGTGAAAAGCGCCGCTTTCATTTCCAAACAGGAAGCGTCTGAAATATTCAGGCGCGAGTTCGGCGAGGACGTCCACCGGGTTCTCGATTTCAATCCCCTGCCGGCTTCCTACAAGATCACGCTGGAGGCGGAGTACCGCAATCCGGACAGTGCGCGCGCCATCCACCAAATGCTCTCTGCTATTCCCGGCGTCGATGACATCATTTATCGACGCGCACTTCTTGAGCTCATCGAGAAACGATCGAAGGTCTTCGTCCTGACGTGTCTGGCGGTCGGCATTCTGTTGACAATCGGCGCGGTGTTTCTCGTTTCAAACACCATTCGATTGGCGATTTTTTCGAAACGAAAGACAATTACCACGATGAAGCTGGTCGGCGCCACGCGCATGTTCATCCGCATGCCGTTCATCATCGAAGGACTTATCCAGGGGCTGGTCGGGGGAGTGTGCGCCACCGGGCTGATGTATGCATCCTATGCTGCGGCATCGCACTTGATCGGTCCGGAACTCTATGACTTCATCACCATCGAGCCCATGCTCTATCCGCTCGTCCTGGCGACGGGGTTGGCGCTGGGTTTTCTGGGCAGTGTAATTTCCATAAGAAAATTCATCGGTGAAAATGTGATGTAGTCCAGGTTTCGCGAGGAAAGAATTGCCACAGAGAACACAGAGCATGGTTCGACTCGTCCCTTCGGGACTCGCTCACCATGACGAAATATTATTTACGTCATCCCGAGCAAGTCCGGCGAAAGCCGGACGCGTCGAGGGACTCTCCGTTCTCTGTGGCACTATCTTTCTTCTGCAGACTTCAGGGATGTAAGATTGATTTTGATTTTGTATATTTGACTCATTCATTTATTCACTCACAACATACTTCTCAACCATGGGCACTCTTCTACAGTTCTACACATCCTCGGTCGGCAAAAAACTTGCCGTCGGATTGACTGGATTGTTCTTGTGCAGTTTTTTGGTTGTGCACCTCGGGATCAATCTCTTCCTCTTTGCCGGCGACGGCGGAGAATCCTATAACATGTATGCGGAATTTATGGCCACCAATCCGCTGATAAAGATGCTGGAAGTTGTTCTGGTGGTGGGCTTCCTTCTGCATATTTTCACCTCGGTGATACTCTGGTTCAAAAACCGCTCTGCGCGTCCCGAACGGTACGCCATGTACGATGCGGCAGCGTCCAGCGAGCTTTCTTCGCGCGTCACGCTGCTGACAGGAAGTGTTGTCTTCATGTTCCTGGTCATCCATCTCCGCACATTCTGGTTTGGAAGTCGTTACGGCAACGAAGCAGGGTATACGATGTACCAGTTAGTGATGCGCGCATTTGGCAACCCGGTGTACGATCTCCTCTATATCACATCCTTTGTGATACTGGGATATCACCTCCGGCACGGATTTCAATCCGCTTTTCAGACCTTCGGCATCAACAACTCCCGATACACGCGATTGATTGAGCTGATCGCTGCCATTTTCTGGCTGGTCGTGCCGATTCTCTTCGCGGCGATACCACTTTATTTCCTGAGGATGCATTACATGACCGGAGGCATCGTATGAAACTTGACGCGCAAATTCCAGAAGGACCGATTGAAAAAAAGTGGGACTTGCACAAATTCAATTTGAAGCTGGTCAATCCGGCCAATAAGAGGAAATACCATATTATCGTCGTCGGCACCGGACTTGCCGGCGCTTCGGCAGCTGCATCGCTGGCTGAACTCGGATATAAAGTGACCGCAATATCGTATCACGAGTCGCCGCGGCGTGCGCACAGCATTGCTGCACAGGGCGGCATCAACGCACCAAAAAATTATCCGAACGACGGCGACAGTATCTACCGGCTGTTCTACGACACCGTGAAAGGCGGCGACTACCGCGCGCGGGAGGCAAACGTCTACCGTCTTGCGCAAGTCAGCAACAGCATCATCGATCAATGCGTGGCACAGGGTGTTCCATTTGCCCGTGATTACGGCGGACTGCTGGACAATCGCTCCTTCGGCGGCGCACAGGTCTCCCGGACGTTTTACGCCCGCGGACAGACCGGTCAGCAGCTGCTGCTGGGTGCGTACTCCGCACTCTCCCGCCAAATCGGGCTCGGTGCAGTCAAATTCTACGGCCGGCGCGATGTGCTCGACATCATCGTCGCAGACGGACAGGCACGCGGTGTCGTGACGCGAAATATGGTGACCGGCTTGCTGGAGACCTACACGGGCGACGCCGTCATCCTCGCCACCGGTGGATACGGCAACGCGTACTACCTTTCAACGAACGCCAAGCAGTCGAACGCTTCGGCGATCTGGCGTGCGCACAAAAAAGGTGCGTACTTCGCCAATGCCTGTTTCACGCAGATTCATCCGACCTGCATCCCCGTATCCAGTGACCATCAATCGAAATTGACATTGATGAGCGAGAGCCTGAGGAACGACGGCCGCATCTGGGTTCCAAAGAAACAAGGAGACGCACGCGATCCGCGCCAGATTCCTGAAGATGAACGGGACTACTACCTCGAACGTCTCTATCCCTCCTTCGGCAATCTTGTGCCCCGCGATGTTGCGTCGCGGCGTGCGAAAGAGGCATGTGACCGCGGTCGCGGCGTCGGACCGACCAAGCTCGCCGTCTATCTCGATTTTGCGGATACGATCAAACGGAATGGACGCGATTGGATTGTGCAGAAGTATGACAACCTGTTCGACATGTACCAACGTATCACGGACGAGAATGCGTTTGAAAAGCCAATGAGGATTTTCCCGGCCGTGCACTACACCATGGGCGGCTTGTGGGTTGACTACAATCTGATGAGCACTATTCCGGGTCTTTTCGTTCTCGGGGAAGCGAACTTCTCCGATCACGGCGCCAACCGCCTCGGCGCGAGCGCCCTGATGCAGGGACTTGCCGATGGATACTTCATCATTCCCTACACCATCGGCGACTACCTGGCACGGACAAAGTTCACACCGATGAAAGAAGATCATCCGGCGGTTGTCGACACTCTTTCTGCCGTCGACAACACTATCCAGAAGCTCGTCGCCGTTCAGGGAAATCAATCCGTCGATCAACTGCACCGAAAACTGGGAAGAATCATGTGGGAATTTGTCGGCATGTCCCGGAATGCCGCCGGTCTGAAAAAGGGCCAGGGGGAAATCCGGAAGCTCCGCGAGGAATTCTGGAAGGATGTCAAGCTCCCCGGAACGGCTTTGGAATTCAATCAGGAATTGGAAAAGGCATGGCGTGTTGCCGATTTCATGGAACTTGCGGAACTCATGGCAACCGATGCATTGCACCGCGAAGAATCCTGCGGCGGTCATTTTCGTGAAGAGCATCAGACCGATGAAAATGAAGCGAAGCGAAACGACAAGAAATTCTCATACGTGGCGGCCTGGGAGTTTAAGGGAGTCGGCACACCGCCGAAGCTCCATAAAGAGCCTCTCAAGTTTGAGTATGTCACTCCATCCCAACGCAGCTATAAATAAGGAGCGTCGAATCGTATGAACTTCACACTGAAAATCTGGCGGCAAAAGGACAGCGCAAGCAAAGGCGAATTGACGACATATTATACTTCCGATATAACATCGGACATGTCGTTCCTCGAAGTGCTCGACAAATTGAATCAGGAACTTATTAAGCGTGGCGACGATCCTGTGGCCTTCGATCACGACTGCCGCGAAGGTATCTGCGGAAGCTGCGGCATGTATATCAACGGCCGTTCGCACGGACCGCAGCGCGGCGGCGCCTCGTGCCAGCTGCACATGCGCAGTTTCAAGGACGGCGAAACGATCGTCGTGGAACCGTTCCGGGCAAAAGGCTTTCCGATCATCAAGGATCTGGTGGTGGACCGCTCTGCATTCGATAGGATCATGCAGGCCGGCGGTTTCGTTTCCGTTGACACGGGAGGAACGCCGGACGCGAATGCCATCCCGATTCCCAAGAAGATTGCGGACGTAGCGATGAACGCGGCGTCATGTATCGGCTGCGGGGCATGTGTTGCAGCGTGCAAGAATTCTTCCGCCATGTTGTTTGTTGCGGCAAAAGTTTCGCAGCTCGCCCTCCTGCCGCAGGGTCAGACAGAACGGAAAGAACGTGTCATTGCTATGCTGGCGCAGATGGACAAAGAGGGCTTCGGATCGTGTACGAACACCTATTCCTGCGAAGCGGAATGCCCGAAGGAGATTTCAGTCACGCATATCGCGCGGATGAATCGGGAATATTTGAAGGCGGTACTGTCGTAGCAGCGATTGTACGGAACACTATTTGATCAAAAGGCACGGTCTCATGACGGTGCCTTTTTTATTAACGAACTTTGTCATTCTGAACCCCGACTTGCCTGCCGGCAGGCGTTGTTTGTCGGGGTGAAGAATCCATCCCGTCGAGATGATGGATTCTTCACTTCGTCTGTCGTACGACAGACTCCGTTCAGAATGACAGCCGCGGGCAAAACAGCTTGCCACAGTCCAGAGGATCTCGACAGAGAATGGTTCGACTCGTCCATTCGGGACTCGCTCACCATGGCGAAATATTGTATA
>JAPLFO010000015.1:0-4752 GCA_026390635.1 Ignavibacteriales bacterium | reverse complement strand
CTTGTGCCCTCTGTGTTGTGCCAATGCAGCTTGTCGCACTATTTCTTTGTCATCACAAACACGCCGTTCCAGTCCTCCGGCGGCGGAACGTCGGAATAGAGCATGGCGCGCTGGATGTAGAGGTTCGAGACAACGTCATCTTTTCGTATCTGCAGTCCCTGCTGGAAATAGTCGATGGCGCTTTTCCACGCACGCTGTTTGTAGGATTCCAATCCCTGGTGATACAGGTCGAGAAATCTCTTTGTTGCATCTGTCTGCACCTCGTCCGTCATGGCGATCAGTTCATAAATGCGGACCGGTTCGGTTCTGCCGAGTACAACCACAAGGTCCATTTCGCGGGAGAGGATTTTTCCTTCGACGAGTTTCTGCGTATTGCCGCTCATGAGGAGGCGCGTACCGTATTCTTTATTGACACCTTCGAGACGCGACGCGAGATTGACGGCATCGCCGACGGCCGTGTAATTAAATTTTGCCTCTGCCCCCATGTTTCCCACTACGGCCTTTCCGGTATTGACGCCGATGCGCTGGTTCACCATCGGTTTTCCGAATCGCACCCACTTCGCGTGAAGGCCGGTGAGTTTCTTCTGCATACGCAGCGCTGCCGTACAGGCGTGCAGCGCATGATCCGGATTGTCCAGCGGCGCATTCCAGAATGCCATAATGGCATCGCCGATATATTTATCCAGTGTCCCGTGTTCTTCGATGATTACATTCGTCATCTCGGTGAGATAGGAATTCAGAATCCCCACTGTATTCTGCGGCCCGAGCTTTTCCGCCATCCGGGTGAATCCTTCGATGTCGGCGAAGAGCGTTGTGATTTCGCGCTCTTCCCCGCCGAGTTTGAGCATGGACGGATTGTCAATGAGCTGTTCAACAACCGATGCATCCACATATTTTTGGAACATATTCTTGATTTGCGACTTCTGCTTCCCTTCCGTCGCGGAGACGTAACTGATCGTGCCTGCATAGGAGAAAAATAGAGCAAACAGGGGAGCGGTAAGGCTATAGACTTCGCCGGTATTTGCAAATGCATTGTAGGCAAACCAGAGATATCCGCCAAGGAGGAGGACGCCGATCGGCATACTCCAGCGCAGCTTCAGTAGCAATGATGCGTTGGCAACAATCAGCGTGAGGAAAATCAACAAACCGATCTGCAATCCCGGTGACGCTACATGGATGTATTTCTCAGAGACGATCTGATCATACACATTCGCGTGCACATAGCAATTGGGCGACTTGTCGGACAACGGCGTCGCGCCGTGATCTCCGATGGAGCGTGCAGTCGGACCGATGATCACGACAGCATCCTTGAACATCGCGAGCGTTTTCACATCGTTTTTTGTGTACGCTTCAAGGACATCATAGAACGATATTTCCTGAAAGATCCTGTTCGGACCGGCAAAATCGATGCCGAGTTCGCCCTTCTCATCCACCGGGATGACAAACGAACCGGCATGGACTTCTGTACGATCTTCCAGCTTCACCACTTTCACATTTCTTAGATCGATTCCGGCCGCGTGAAACGCCAGTGCCGCACCGAACGCGGGGTAGTAATCGCCGGCATATTCGATCAGCAGCGGTACTTTGCGGATGACACCATCGACAGAATCAGGAATGAGCAACACGTGTCCGATGCCCGCCGCCAGTACCGCCAGCGAATCGAACGGACGCTCGTCGATATAGGTCGCGCGCGGGAACTGCACTCCGGATTGAGTTCCTGGAATCGCAAAGCGATGGAGAGAAGCCTTCGCCTCGGGATCGATATCTCTCGCCTTGAGCTCCAGTTGTTCTCCTGAAGGGATGAAAGGACCGATCGCATGGATAACATTGTTCGCCAGTCCCGCATACTGCACGAGATATTGACTTTGTGCCTGCGAGAGACTGTCCTGACCGGCGGTCGGGAACAGATAGTCGACGCCGATGGCTTTGGGTTTGCATTCAGAGATAATGGCGAGAAGAGCTCCGAACTTGTCCCGCGGCAGTGGATAGTCAAGCTCCTTCAATGTGTTCTCATCAATCCTGACGATCACTACATTCGAGGTGTGCGGCCGTACGCCGCGCATACGCATAAGTGCATCGGACGCTTTGCGGTCAAGGGCTGTAAAAAAATCGGACCCGAATGTGTTCTGAACGAAATTTGTCTGAAACAGGACAAACGTGATCGCGATCGATGCGAATGCAATGAGAGTGCCGATCAACACTTTGAGGAGCGTCTTCTTCATGGACGGTCACCTTTGCTTTGTGGGATGGTCTGAATATCGGGAAAAGTTGCGCAAAGTTCAAAATCATCACGAAGGTCGCGACTCCACGGAGTCGCGCTGTAGCCTTCGTGAACAGAAAAAGGGCTTCCCTGCTCCTATGACATCTTCCAGTAGAGGAAGTCATTGATATTGGCGAGGGCAGTCGGCTCGATACCGCGGCGACCTCCGAAGACAAACCGGTTTTCGCCGCGCCGGATATGAGCTGTTGCCGCGCGCGAGTTTTTCTTTGCTGCAACATCCTGCAACGCGCTGAAGAGCAAACTCCGCAATTCACCCCTGTCGATGGTCGCTCCGCGTTCGGCTGCCTTTGAGCCGGCCATCTCCGCCATAATGTTCTCGATTCCGAGTTCGGCATAGGCTGCTTCCATGGACGGGAACTTGGCTACGGCGGCCGCAAAGGAGTTCACAGTTCCTTCATGGTCACCGCCAAGATAGAGCAGAAGACCCATATTCAGGCAAATGCCTCCGTCCTCTGCATCGCTTTTCATTGCTGCCGTATAGTTTTTCACTGCGGACACAGAATCGCCTTTGAGCAAATACACATTCCCGCGATTGTTCCTGGACATGGCAGAAGTATATGCCGAAAGGAGCGCAATCGCTTCCTCATAGCGACCCGCATTGGCAAGATATCGTGCCGCTTCATTGTCTCCAGCCTCGGTATTTTTCGCTTTCAGCTCAGCAATCTTCGCGTTCACTGCCGCGCCCTGCACCTGCGCAATGTCTTTCGCCTCAGTCGCCAGCAGAGCAGCGACTGCGTCCGCGGCGGGCGGCTCCGGCAATGCTTCATTGCTCGCAAGATTCGTGGGCGGCGATGTTTCCCATGCCTTCCGCACATCAATCAGATCGAGCTTTCCGCCCGATTCCTTCACTTTGTAATAGCCTTCCGCCCCAAGCTTCCATGCTTCTGCAAAGGATTTGTTGATGATCGTCGTTTCGAGCGGGATCCACACAGTATTGTCGAGAACCACATAGTCACGCTCGTTCAGACTCACGCGGGCAGCATTCTTCTTGTTCACCTGCGCATCAAACATCATGAACACATGATCAGCGGTTCCGACCAGCATTGTTCGTATGCCGATATTTTCGAGGCACGCAGCAAGCAGCACGGATGTGTCATCGCAGTCGCCGGCTTTCTTGGAAAGAGTTTGACGCGGAAATGCGATTTCGTCCAACACATCGCCTTCAGCCACCACCCATGGATCGCTGACGTAGTGAATCTGAATGGCACGCACCGCTTCCCATACTTTCATTGCATTGACCTGGTTGCGCGAAGCGGCGGGAAGCACGGAAGCATCATACTTGACACTGCCGATCACCGAACGGGAAAAATTCTGAACCGCTTCATCTTTGTAGGTAATGAAGGCACCGATCGTATTCGGCTTGGACCAGCTGACAGCATTTTTGTTATAGACGGTCACCGGTTTGGTGAGGCTGCGCGTTTCTTCCTTGCCGCCGACGGCATATGTAATTTCCGCCTTCATTTGTGACACCGTGTTTTCGGAAACACCCAGCAGTTTCTCGCGGTCCAGCGTTGCCGACACCGCGAATGATTTCTTCTCGCCTGCCTTCAGCAGCGGAATGATCTGTTCCGATGCCATTTGCATGTAGGCCGGCATAAAAAGCTGCGCCTTGATGTTCTTAACATCCACCTTCCCGGTGTTTTGGATGGTGACGGATCCGATCGGATGCATCGCATACCAGGCAAACTGTGCCGGAAAAATATTCTCCACCTTGAACTCTGTAATATCCAGTGCGGTCGGTACTGCATAGCTGGCTTTCGCCTTGCCTCCCTGCGCCTTGGTATTGACGTCCAGACGGCTGCCCGTGAATGCCTCCACCTTGTAGTCCGGCATGCCGGAAAATGTCTTTCGGAGATCGTCGATGCTTCCTTTGATCCAGACATCGAACACCGCCGCGTCGCCTTCCATATAGCGCAGCTTCATGCGCTGGATCTGGGAGATCTTACCCGGCAGTTCCTCCTCGATTTTTACGAGCGATGCGTCGTTGACACCCAATAGCGCCAATTGAACCACAAACGGTTTTTCCTTGCTTTCTTTCATCTTTGCATCAAGCTTGGCGCTGATGTCGGCGGCAAGCAGGGTTCCCAGTTCTTCCAGCGACTTGGAAGCCGCATTTGATTTCCCTTGAGCGGCTTTCGTGGCGCTCGCGCTTGCCACGGCAAGAATTTCACCGACATCCGTCAGAATAAGCTTCACCTCGCCGTCGGCAGTGTATTGGATGCTCTTGATGCCATACGTATCGCGTTCTTCGCTGAATACCGCCTGTGCCCCGCCGGCAATCACAAGCTCTGCACCGAAACGGCGGCCGAGCTCTTTTGCCTTGGTTGCGTTCGTATCGCCAAGGGCAAGATCCCGCGCACGTACATTTGCAAACTGCGATTTATCCACCAGACTGTATCCTTTTTCCAACAAGATACGCTCGAGCTTTCCCGCCACCTTTCGCGCTGTTACATCCTTGTCATCGATTTTTT
>JAPLFO010000012.1 GCA_026390635.1 Ignavibacteriales bacterium | reverse complement strand
TGCGGACTTCCCGGGCATAGGGATTCTTCTGAGACGTGTGCGTAACGTCCCAACCGAGGGCAGTGAAGAACTTGTCAATGAAGTCCTGCCGCACCTGCGATTCTTGATACGAGGGTGAAAGAAACGCTTTCTCGTTCGCCTTGAAGTCGGAAACGAGCTGGCATACTATTTCAAATGATTTTTCCATTGATCAATCGATAGGATTGGAACAAAATTACCCGCTCAGCCTCTCACAATCGTCGGCTTGACGGGCACAACTCCCCAGTTGTATTGTTTTTCCCACATGATTGATGTCAATGTAGCCGAAAATGCCTGCAATATCAACTTTGAGCACTTGTTTTTCAACATTGCGCCGCTTTCGTCATTTGTGTTCCGCTCAAAAACCTGCTATCTTTCCGGCACTTTAGAAGGTTGTTGAAAAACTATTTTGGAGTCATTGCGAGGAGCGGAGCGACGAAGTCCAGAGGATGCCCTACAACGGCACAATCTCGCTTTGCTCTTCGGATTGAACGGCTGAGATTGCTTCGTCCCGATAAATCGGGACTCGCAATGACGTACAATGGACTTTTTCAACAACCTGTTAGAAGCGGTTCATTCTAAGATTTAGAAAAAGAGGACGTCTATGAGGCATGTCGTTGTCACCGGCATTGGTCTGGTCACTCCCTTAGGCTTGTCGACCGAAGAATCATGGAACAAATGCATCGCCGGAAACTCCGGAATCGGGCCCATCACCCGTTTTAATCCGGAAAAATATCCGACACAGATCGCCGGTGAAGTGAAGGGTTTTGATCCACTGAAATATTTCGGTCCGAAGGATATCAAGAGATATGATCTTTCTATCCAGTATGCTGTCGCTGCTTCTCTCGACGCATTGAAAGATGCCTCTTTTGAGATAACGCCGGAACGGGCTGATCTCGTCGGGATCATTATCGGTTCCGGGATAGGCGGCATATCAACGATCAGCGACACAGTCCTTGCGCTTGCTCACGATGGACCGCGCGGGGTAACGCCTTTCTTTATTCCCAGCGCTATCATCAATATGGCATCCGGGTATCTTGCCATCCGGACGGGAGCGCGCGGACCAAACTACTCCGTCGTCTCCGCTTGTGCATCCAGCAACCACGCCATCGCTGATGGATTCCATACGATCCTCCGGGGAGAAGCAGAAGTAATGATCGTCGGCGGGACAGAAGCACCCATCACCGAACTCGGGATCGCAGGGTTCTGCGCTGCGCGCGCGTTGTCGCACCGAAACAACGAACCAACCAAGGCATCACGCCCCTTTGACAAAGATCGTGATGGATTTGTTCTCAGTGAAGGAGCCGGGATGCTCATACTGGAAGAAGAAGATTTCGCACGGAAGCGCGGGGCGCAAATCTATGCGCGCATCCTCAGCTGCGGTATGAGCGCTGATGCTCATCACATCACGGCGCCTCCGGAACATGGTGAGGGTGCACAACTCGCCATGAAGCGTGCATTGAAGTACGCAGAACTCCGTCCGGAGCAGATTGACTACATCAATGCCCACGGCACATCAACCCATCTCGGCGACATCGCTGAAACGCGAGCAATCAAGGCGGTGTTCAACTCACATGCTTCCAAGCTTGCGATCAGTGCGAACAAATCAATGATCGGACATCTCCTGGGCGGAACTGGTGCCGTGGAAGCGGCATTCACCATCCTTGCAATGCGTCATAGTTTCATCCCCCCCACCATCAATCTGGATACCCCTGATCCGGAATGTGATCTCGATTATGTTCCAAATACGGCACGCCGCCGAGAGATCCGATACGCGCTGTCGAACAGTTTCGGATTCGGCGGGACGAATGCAACGATATGTTTTGAAAACACTGACCGGTGAAGGATCCAATAATTCCCGGTCACGGTTGCTCTCGGACAATCGGCCAAGGTGAAAAAGAGCGCAGATGCTTTGCGCTCTCTTCTTACCGCGAACTATTGGAAGGAATCGATGTGAACAGGTGGAGAACTACTATTCCGATGTTTGTGCTGAGCGTCGTGGGGGAGATTGCGGGAGTGATTCGCGGGAAGTAAGACTACGCGAAATGAAAAGACCTGTCGGTGTGTGATGCTGGCAGGTCTTCGTTTTGCTGATGCCTGATACTATTTCACCAGCATAAGTCTCTTTGTCTCCACAAATTCATCTGCTTGCAGTCGGCAAAGATACATTCCGCTCGCAACGTTTGCGGCATTCCACTGCTCTTCTTTCCATCCCGCAGGTTGTTCTCCGTTCACAAGGACAGCAATTTCTCTCCCGAGCATATCATGGATGGTCAGACTCACGTGCGCGAAAGAAGGCAGAGCATACCGGATCATTGTCGCCGGATTGAACGGATTGGGGTAGTTTTGACGCAATTGGAATATTTCAGGCATCCCTTCCCTTTCATTCCGAATGACTCCCACGGGTTTAAGGTCGGTGACCGCCTTTGCATCTACCCACCATAGATCCCCATTTTTTGTAAAGAACAGATATTTCCCGTCCGGCGAGACATACGGCAAATACTGGTTATCGGTAGAATTTATGGCGCTGCCCAGCTTGATGGCATTGCCCCACGTGCCGTCGTTTTTTTTGAAGCTGGCATAAATGCTCGAACCGGTCGACTGTTGTGTCGGGATAGCATCGAAGACTATATAGCTCTCATCCGGGGCGACAAAAAGATGAGCCTGAAAATAAAATGCATTCACTGCCGCACTCAATTTTACGGGAGCATCGAATACTCCGGCGTTGTTTCTTGCCATGTAGAAATATGACCGCCCATCATCATCGAGTTGAGAATAATAAAGATTCCCGTTCGATGCCGCTGTCGGACCCATTTTGTTTTTGTTCGAGATGGGCGCACCCAGCTGCTGCGGGGTTCCCCAATTCGTCCCTGAACGGTTCATAGTCCATAATTGAAAGATGGTCGTTCCGTCTCTTGTCGAGACGAAAAACATCTTTTGATTTGACGGTGTAATAAATGGTTCGGAATTGTAATATGTACCGGTGAATGGTGCTTTCTCCGGAGTCGTCCACACGTTATTTATCCGGTGTGTCCACCAGATCG
>JAPLFO010000054.1 GCA_026390635.1 Ignavibacteriales bacterium | reverse complement strand
GAAGATCGCCGGCTCCAATACATTGTGCACACCCTGTTTGAAACTGCCGCCGACGTAGACCGCTTCCGCATGCTGATAGAGAGCGACGAGGCCTCCAACACTATCGACGAGAATGGTCTGCTCACCCGCGTATCCTGCAAGTTCCGACAATCGGATGCAGGACAATTTCCCCTCCAGGCGTTTTTCGACGCTCGCCAGGTATTCTTCTCCCGGCTCGTGAGGCACGAGAATCGTCAGCAGCGAGGGAACAGATTGCTGGAGTTCAAACAATGCCGGCACCACGACGTCATCGTCCGCCTCCCAACTCTGTCCGATCACGAGCACCCGCCTGCCGTCTGTCACAGATTGCGGCAGCGCGCGACGTTTCATTGCATCCTCGCGGCGCATCACAACCTGGTCGAAACGGGTATCGCCGGCAGCTTCCACAACACACGGCAATTCGCCGAAATCACGGAACGATTGTACGTCTGATTCAGAGACAGTCAGGATGTGGGACAAAGAACCATAGAGACGCCTGTGGAATTCACGAATGAGAGGAAGTTTTCTCGGGGAATTTTTCTTCATCGTGGCGCTTGCGATGAATACAGGAATTTTCGCTTTCTCCAATTCCCAGATGGCATTGGGCCATACATCGTAGCGCACCATAATGGCAACAGTCGGACGAATCAATTGAATGAAGCGCCGCATATCCGACGCAAAATCGAACGGTATATAGCTGACGATATTCGCCGGCTTGTATGATTTGGAATGTTCGTAGCCTGAGGGAGAGAAAAAAGTGACGACGATATCCAGGGACGGATACTTCTTCTTCAGTGCGGTGATGATCGGCTTCGCCTGTTCAAATTCCCCCATGGAGGAGGAATGAAACCAGAGCCGGCGTGTGCCGTGCAGCTGCAGTGCAGCTTTTTCCAGCGACGCCAATAGTCCACGACGCCCTTCGATTCCGCGGCGGACTTTTGCATTAAAAAGGCCGAGAATTTGAATAAGAACCCAAAGGACGGGCAAAACGATGCTATTGTAGAGGAATTTCCAAACAATCATGGATGAATATACTCATGATTGTCTTTTAGTGCAAACCCATCAAAGGCAAAAGTGAAAAGGAAAAAGGAAAAAGATGAAATACTCAGATTTTATCTTTATACTTTTCCTTTTTTTGGGCCACAGAGTCCACAGAGCCCCTCGACTCGTCCCGCCAGGGCGGGACTCGCTCGGGATATAAAAAGATGAGAACACTCGCCTCGCTGGGCTCGGCGAAGCGGGTAGAGAGAGAAGCAAAACGTGGACGGCGAGAGGCAAAAATTTCTCCTTGCCCTTCTTCCAAAAGCGTAGTAGATTAGCTCCGACTTTTTCTCCGGAGGCAAGAATGACACCACGCACACTTCCGAACCTGCTCGAGCAGCGGGCTGCCGCTTATGGCGACAATATCCTCATGTGGGAAAAACAGGGCGACGGCTTCGTTGGAACTTCCTACCGCGACATGCAGGGCCTGATTCATCGATTTGCAGCCGGATTGATGAGCCTCGGCGTCAATGCCGGCGACCGTGTGGCTCTTATTGCTGAAGGGCGCAACGATTGGGTGATGTCTGAGATGGGAATTCTGTACGCCGGCGCGATCAATGTTCCCTTATCCGTGAAACTCAACGAACCAACCGAGCTCAAATTCCGCCTGGCTCATTCCGGAACGAAGATCGCAATTGTCTCCGCCGCACAGGCCCCGAAAATCCGCCAGATCAAAAATGATCTTCCGGATCTTGAATACACCATCATACTCGATCAGATGGAGAAATGCGCCGAAGACGAATTGCTGCTATCAGAGGTTCTCCATCGGGGAAAAGAATTCCTCGCACAGAAGAGGAGCGAATTTGATCAGCGCTGGCAATCCGTCAAGGAAAACGATCCCGCAAATATTTGCTATACTTCGGGAACCACCGCCGATCCCAAGGGCGTCGTCCTCACCCACAGGAACTACACCGCCAACGCCGAACAGGCGGCAGCGCTTCTGCCCATCCCGCAGGATTATTGCTCACTGCTGATTCTGCCATGGGATCACTGCTTTGCACATACCGCCGGGATCTTTCTGCTGATGAATACCGGCGCCTCGATGGCTTCGGTCCCGGTGGGACGATCGCCGATGGAAACCCTCAAGAACATTCCGGGCGCCATCAAAGATACGAAACCGACATTTCTCTTGAGCGTACCGGCATTGGCAAAGAATTTCAGGAAAAGCATCGAAACGGCCTTCAAGCAAAAAGGACCCATAGCAGAAAAACTTTTCCAGAAAGCATTGGACGTCGCCTATCGATATAACGGCACCGGCAACGATAGAGGAAAAGGCAAACGGGCGCTTCTCAAACCGGCCTATATGCTTTTCGATAAGATTCTTTTCTCAAAGATCCGTCAGAACTTCGGCGGAAGGATGGAGTTCTTCGTTGGCGGCGGGGCGCTGCTCGACATCGAACTGCAGCGATTCTTCTATGCCATCGGCATTCCGATGTTCCAGGGATACGGACTGACCGAGGCGTCTCCAATTATTTCCGCCAACGTTCCGAGAGCACACAAACTGGGTTCATCCGGAAAAACCGTCATCAACCTTGAAGTGAAGATCTGCGACGACAAAGGAACGGCGTTGCCTGTCGGCGAGAAAGGCGAAATCGTCATCCGGGGCGAGAATGTGATGGCCGGATACTGGAATAATCCCAAAGCGAGTGCTGAGACCGTCCGCGATGGATGGCTCTACACCGGGGACTTGGGTTATATGGACAGCGATGGATTTTTGTTTGTGCTTGGGCGGGATAAGAGCCTCTTGATCAGCAATGACGGTGAAAAATACTCTCCGGAGGGAATTGAGGAAACGATCGCCGCGCATTCACTGTATATCGATCAGGTGATGCTCTACAATAATCAATCTCCGTACACGGTGGCCCTCGTCGTTGCGAATCGAGAGGCGATTCTGGGCTATCTGAAGTCACATAATCTCTCCTGCCACACACCTGAAGGCCAGGAAGCGGCCCTAAAGCTGCTGCAAGGGGAAATCGACGCCTACAACGCCGGCGGAAAGTATGCGGAAGAGTTTCCATCCCGTTGGCTGCCGTCGGCCGTGGCCGTGCTGGGCGAACCCTTCACGGAACAAAACGGTTTTCTCAATACGACGCTGAAGATGGTCCGCGGCAAGATTACGGATTTCTACCGGTCCCGGTTGGATTTTCTTTATACACCCGAAGCAAAAGATATCTGCAATCATCAGAATCTTACGATCATCAAGAGGCGGGAACCGGAAGGTTAAAACGTTCATGCTCAAGAATCAATTCTATTGGAGCAACTGCCGCGTCGTCACGGACTTCATTCGAGTCTCTCTCACCCTGAGAATCTCTCGACTCGTCCCGCCTCGGCGGGACTCGCTCGAGATGACGGTGGAAAATGTCAAAGAACGAATGGATTGTTAGGACCGTACTCCGTCACCCCGAGCGTAGCGTTTCACGCATACGTGAAACGCGAAGTCGAGGGGCATTACAGCGGACAACGTGCCCCTGTCCGCCCTTCGATATCTGTTACAAAAGCTGTCGACCAAATCAAGGAGTAGCTCATGAAAAAGCTGTTGATGTTTTCTCTCTGCATTGTTATTGCCTCCACTTTCTTCACTTCCTGCGCCAAGAAACAGAATGCTGCAGCGAGGACTATCGGCGTCACTCTTCTGACGCGCGGCCATGTTTTCTACAAGGATCTTGAAGAAGGGCTGCGCACGGAAGCCGCAAAAAATGGTTATGAGTTGATCGTGACGGCTGCGGAATTCGATGCCAGCAAGCAGATCGCCCAGATCGAAGATTTCATCACCAGAAAAGTCGATGCGATGATCGTCTGTCCGGTAGATTCCAAAGGAATCGGCGCCGGAATCAGGAAAGTGAATGAGGCAGGTATTCCGGTCTTTACCGCGGACATTTCCGCCCAGGAAGGCATAGTAGTCAGCCATATCGCATCGGACAATGTGGCCGGTGGACGATTGGCCGGTGAGTATCTTGCAAAACTCCTGAACGGTCAGGGTGCTGTGGCCATCATCAATCATCCGGCTGTCACATCGGTATTGGACCGCGTGCAGGGATTTAGAGAAGCGATCGCCAAATATCCGGGAATCAAAATTGTGGCCGATGTGGCCGGTGACGGCGTGCGCGACAAAGCCATGCAGGTAGCCTGCGATGTACTCCAGGCACATCCGGACCTGAAGGGAATTTTCGGAATCAACGACGATTCCGCGCTGGGCGCCCTGGATGCCACGCTGCAATTCAAACGTACCACTATAGCCATCATCGGGTACGACGCAACGCCTCCTGCCGTGGATGCGATCGTGAAGGGCACTCCGCTGAAGGCCGATGTGATCCAATATCCGAAGAAAATAGGTGCAGGAACCATTGAGATGATCCGCGATCACTTTGCTGGGAAAAGCGTCCCGAAAATTGTTCCTGTTGAAGTCGGGATCATCGATAAAGCGAGTGCAAAATAAGTGACACCGCTGCTTTCTCTACAAAATATCCGGAAGAACTTTCCCGGCGTCCTTGCGCTGGATGGTGTCTCGTTCGAACTTTCAGCCGGAGAGGTCCATTGCCTGGTGGGTGAAAACGGCGCAGGCAAGTCCACACTGATGAAAATTCTCTCCGGTGCACTTGCCCTGGATGAAGGCACAATCTCGATTGACGGCCACTGCNNCCATTCACCCCAGCAAGCCCGCGAACACGGAATCGGAATGATCTATCAGGATTTCCGGTTGATCCCGGAGCTCAGCGTCGCAGAGAACATCCTGCTGGGCAATGAACCGTCGTCCCATTGGCCCTTGATGATCGACCACGCAACGCTTCATAAGAATGCGCGCGCGGTCTTAGAGCAATTGGGTGAATCGATCGACACACACATTGCCGTTGGAGATCTCAGCAGCGCGCAGAGGCAGATGGTCGAAATCGCAAAGGCACTCTCGCGGAAAGTACGTATACTCATTCTGGATGAACCATGCAGCGACGGTGTGGGGATCATCTACATCTCCCACCGGTTGGAGGAGATCTTCGACATCGGCGACCGGGTTACCGTCCTGCGCGACGGCTTACACATTAATACTGATCGCGTGCAGGATACCAACCGGCGTGATCTTATCCGGATGATGGTGGGACGCGAGATGGAAGACGAATACCCGAGAGCATCTATTCAAGCGGGCAATGAAATCCTGCGCGTGGAGAATGTTTGTTCTTCAAGGGTGAAGAATGTGAGCTTCAGCATTCGCGCCGGTGAGATTGTCGGAGTATCAGGGCTGGTGGGCGCAGGAAGGAGTGAACTGGCGAGACTCCTCTTTGGAGCAGATCCGCTGGAGAGTGGCAATATTTGTTTGCAGGGAGAAAAGATAGCGCCGCGATCTCCGCGTGAAGCCATCGATCTCGGCATTGGACTACTGACCGAAGACCGCAACCGCTATGGGCTCATCATGGAGATGAATATAGCCCATAATATCACACTCTCAGGATTGTCGGATCTGTTGAAGCACGGATTCATCTCCCGTACAAAAGAGAAGTTAATCTCACAGAAGTATTTTGACTCCCTACATATCAAATCGCCTGATATTTATCAGTCCGTTGAGGCCTTAAGCGGCGGCAACAGGCAGAAGGTGGTGCTGGCCCGGTGGCTCTCGATGCAATCCAAACTTCTGATTTTTGATGAACCCACCGTCGGAATCGATGTGGGTGTGAAGTACGAGATTTATTCGATTATGCAGAAGCTTGCCGCAGACGGAATCGGGGTCATCATGATTTCGTCAGATTTGCCGGAGATACTGGGCATGTGCGACCGGATTCTCGTGATGTGCGAAGGCCGGATAACGGGCCAGCTCACGAAGAGCGAGGCGACACAG
>JAPLFO010000097.1:21611-35008 GCA_026390635.1 Ignavibacteriales bacterium | reverse complement strand
CCCGCGCGGGCGCGTGGATTGAAACATGAATTTGAACTGAAGGAAGGATGAAATGACCAGTCGCGCCCCGCGCGGGCGCGTGGATTGAAACGCCTGTTCTCGCTGGGATGTTGTGGGTGATGAAAGTGTCGCGCCCCGCGCGGGCGCGTGGATTGAAACCAGGTCATTGCACCAGCCAGAATCTACCTTATCATGTCGCGCCCCGCGCGGGCGCGTGGATTGAAACGTAGAAGCTGACGAAGAATTAACGGGGACCAAAGTCGCGCCCCGCGCGGGCGCGTGGATTGAAACGGCTCGCTTTTGCTGTCTGATGTATTTCTGATTTGTCGCGCCGCGTGCAGGCGCGTGGATTGAAACAGGAATCCCATACATCGGATGCAATCAGAAAGCGCGTGGATTGAAACTCGGCCATTCCCTTCGTGTTTTTCCACAATTACTCAGTGTAAAGATAACCGCTCCGAGGAATGCTTCGCAGAAGACGCGAAGAACGCAAAGGCATCATTACAATGATTTTTATGCAGCTCCGATAGGAGCGAAGTCATTAAGGCAACGCAGGCGCATATACGTCCAAGTCCCAGAGCGGCGTCACTATTTGATTTTGACTTTATGCGTAACATCAGTGAGCGATTTGCCTTTCCGATTGTTTATTGTTTGATCCCTTTGCTGCTTCATCAATATCTTCAGTCTTCTCTATAGCATTGTTCTCCTATCTTCGCGCCATTTGCGGTTTGTTCTGCAGCAGATTTATCCGAAGAGCCGCTGAGTTGCATTTTCATCCATTGGAATTTCAACCCAAGATTGCTATATTCGAAGCAACATCGAATATTTTTCATGACCGTCTATTTTTTCCTTGTTCTTCAGGTACTGCTGTCGAGCGGAACGCACATCGTGGCAAAAGCGGTTTCTGCCGATGTCGAACCGATCAGTCTCACATTCCTCCGTGGGATTATCTCACTTGCGGCATTCGTCGTGATTCTGCTCGTTAAAAAGCGCCGCACAATCGAACGGAAGGACTACGGCCGTTTTTTTCTGCTGGCGCTGATCGCAATTCCGATCAATCAGTTTCTGTTTCTCTACGGGATTCATTATACGACGGCCGCCAATGCCGCCTTACTGTATGCGACGACGCCGGCGCTCGTTTTTCTCATCTCCCGATTCGTTCTGAAGGAGCGGTTGTCGGGCCGCGTTGTCGCCGGAATATTTATTGCATTTAGCGGAGCGGTCATTGTCATATTCGAGCGGGGAATCAATCTCTCGTCCGGGTACACGTTCGGAAATATGTTGATTTTTCTCGCGGTCATTTCATGGGCGGTGTACACGGTCGCGGGTAAGCCGATGGTTCTCAAATACGGAGCTTTTCACGTGAGCGCGGTTTCAATGATTGGGGGAACTATTCTATTCCTTCCTGCCGGTATCTATGGCCTCATGACTTTTGACTTGTCAACAATGACAGTGCAGGATTGGAGCGGCCTTTTCTATCTGGGCTGGGCTACGTCTATCGTCTCCTACGTGCTCTGGTTCTATGCGGTCGGGAAACTGGCAACTGCAAAGGTGGCGATTTTTTCCAACGCGCAACCGATCGTGACCACACTTCTCTCATTTTTTCTGCTCTATCAACCGATTGGTGTATCGGTCGTTGCCGGCGGTGTGTTGACTATTGCGGGGGTTGCAATCGCACAAAATGAGAAGATGCAGAGAGGAGGCAGACTGTGACCGAGACGCCGGTTCGGCTCCTCGTCGTTGAAGACAATGCGATTGTTGCGCAGGATCTGCGCCAGATGCTGATGGCATTGGAGTACGATGTCGTTGAAGTGGTCTCCAGCGGCGAGGAAGCCATGTATTGTGCAGGGATGCTTCATCCGGATCTGGTCCTTCTGGATATTGGGTTGGAAGGAGCCTTCGACGGTATTAGTGTGGCGGAAGAGATCCGTGCCACGTTGAATATTCCGGTGGTCTTCGTGACAGCGTTTGCCGATGCGGAGACGTTGCAGCGCGCAAAGATCACCGAGCCGTTTGGGTATATTTTCAAACCGTTTCAGCAATCGGAACTCCATCGTACAATCGAAATGGCTCTGTATAAAGACAGATCCGACAGGATGGTGCGCGATAGTCAGGAACGATATTCGCTTGCTGTCCGGGGAGCGAACGATGGCATTTGGGATTGGAATTTGCGGACCGGGGAAATCTATTTTTCCCCGCGATGGAAGGAAATCATCGGATATAGTGATGCAGACGTCTTCACCGTGGACATTTGGCGATCCCATATTCACCCCGACGACTCGAAACGGATGTGGGAAGAATACAACAAGCATCTGTCGGGCGAATTGCTCCAATTCGAAGCGGAATACAGGATGCGTCACAAAGACGGAACGTACCGTTGGGTACTGGGAAAGGGCGTCTGTCTCCGGGACATCAAGGGCGTTCCGTATCGCATTGCGGGATCGCAGACGGATATTTCCCGCCGCAAAAAAGAACAGGAAGACCGGGAGCATCTGATCGAAGAATTACGTGACGCATTGGGAAACATCCGAAAGCTGAGCGGGCTGCTGCCGATTTGCGCCTCGTGCAAGAAAATCCGGGATGATGAGGGATACTGGAACCAGGTCGAAACCTACCTGATGGAACACACGAGTGTCCAGTTCACCCATGGTATTTGCCCGGAGTGTTCCGAAAAGCTCTATCCACGATAGCCTCCAACGATGATATGATCTGAGTTCGTCTTCCGCTCACACTCGTTTCCTGACCGGCATGAACATACTCCAATTCTATCGCAGATTTCCCATCGCCATTACAGCGGCACTCGGACTCGTTGTCATCGAAAATGCCGCATGGATCGTTGAGCCGGGTGTTTTCGGCAAGGTCATCGATGCCCTGATCGACCGGGCGTCGGGGGAAGCAGCCGGTACGTATCTTACGCCTCTCTTTGTCTGGATCGGCGTGTTCGTTCTGAATTCCACCGCGGGCGCTTTGCGTCGATCCGTTGATCCCAGAATCTTTCTGAATATCTTCACCACCATTGCGACGGATATTTCCGAAAAAGGAAATCAGCAGGCACTTTCCATTTCGAAGATTGCCGCACGGGCCGAGCTCTCCAGGGAGTTCATCACATTCTTTCAGTACCGTGTCCCGGAGATCATCGAGCAATCCATTACCATCGTTGGTGCGATCATCGCGATGATGTTTTTTGATTGGCATATCGCGCTGACATGCTTCGTGATCATTATCCCGCTGGTGGCGATGACGAGACTGTACACCAACCGGGTCATCGGCCTGCAGAAGGACCTGCATGACAATCGGGAAGAGGCGTACAACGTGTTCTCGACGCGGGAGCCGGCAAAAGTGCACGAATATTTTTCGACGATGGCACGAGCCGAACGGCGCATAGCCGATTGGGGCGCTATCAATTTCGGAGTGATACGGTTCTTCCTGTTGGGAATATTTCTGGGCGTGCTCTACATTGCGATCGACCTGGATGATTTCTCGACCGGCAATATCTACTCGATTATTGCTTACGTTTGGACCTTCGTGACGTCGTCGGAATATCTTCCCGAATTGCTCGAGAGTTGGACGTCGCTCAAGGATATTTCGCGGCGGATACAAAGCAGTAGCATGTGATCACGCTGCGACAGTGCGGGGGAAGCGTTTCTTCACTTCATAGAGTGTGTCGCGCTGGACTGCATCAAAACCCGCCTCGTGAATCATTTGAATGCACTCTTCGGTATTCGTCTTGTTGACAAAATTCGCTGCGGCGTGGACGTTTTCTTCGAGCAATGTTCCGCCGAAATCGTCGGCACCGAAATGGAGCGCAATCTCGCCCGTCTTTTTCCCTTCGGAGAACCACGACGCCTGAATGTGATCGAAGTTATCCAGGAAAATCCGCGAGACTGCCAGGATTTGCAGATAACGTGTCGGCGTGGCGTAGTGAGGAATGATCTTTTCGAGCGGTGTGTTGCCCGGCTTAAAACTCCACGGGACAAAAGCGGTGAAGCCGCGATGCTCATCCTGCAGCGACCGGAGGCTGAGGAGATGTTCGACAATATCTTCATCGGCTTCGAGATGACCGTACATCATCGTGGCGGTGGTTCTGTAGCCGACCGCATGTGCCTCCCGCATTACTTCCAACCAGTCGTTTGACGATCCTTTTCGGTTGCTTATTTTCTTTTTGACGCGATCGGCAAGAACTTCTGCACCGCCGCCGGGGATTGTTCTCAAGCCTGCATCCCACAACTGCTTCAGAACCTCGCGAGTGGATAATCCTGAAACCTGGGCCATGCCGATGATTTCTGATGTGGAGAAGAAGTGCGGGAAAATACCGGGAACTTCCGCCAGGGTCCGGCGAACCAACTCCAGATAGTACGTCAATGGCAGTTGCGGATTGACACCGCCCTGCAGCAGGATGGTCGTTACGCCCTTCGCTGCAGAATCCTTGAACTTCGCGATCATCTGATCCACGCTGTATGTGTATTCGCCCTCCTCGCCCGGATGACGATAGAAAGCGCAGAAAATGCAATCTACCACGCAGATGTTGGAATAGTTTGGATTTGAATCAATTACGAAAGTGACTGCCGGATCGGGATTCTTTCGATAGCGGATTTCATTTGCCATTTCGGCAAGATCCAGCAAACTTGTCTTTTGCAAAAGAACGAGGGCGTCTTCCGGTGTCAGTCGTTCTCCGTTCGATATTTTTGATCGCAGCGCAGATGCCATGAATACTCTTATATGGATACGGTGTAGCCGGCGGCCTTCAATTCCTTGATAAGGCTGAAACTGATTTCTTCAAGCTTGACCACTATTTCTTTGTCATGCATGCCGGGAATACTGACCGGAGCCGGCGTCTGTTGAAAATGGATACAAAATATTTTATCGGCACCCAATTTTCCGACAAGGTGACCGATTTCAAACATTTCGTTGAGCGTGTCGTCACCGGAAAAGAGATAGAATGCTGATGGGGCTGATCCGCTTTTCTTCAGATGTTCCACCAGTGCAGAAGGAGAACCCTGTACACGATGGAAAGGAACCGCCTGGAGGCCGATATCTCCCAGGAACGACAACAACTGCGAGAGAAGTGGATGGGCTTCGGAAGAAACGACCGTCACTGATTGCGGTTGGGCCGGTTGCGGCGGTGCAGTATGCTGCTCTATTTCGATCTTCTGCTCCATCGGTGCTTCACTCTTCGCCGGCCCTTGCTTTGGCACCGGGATCTTTTCAGGCTCCTGCCTTGGCGTTTCAGCCTTCGGTGGTTCCTGCTTTGTAGGCTCGGTTTTTGGCGTCGGCGGCTTGGGTGGCGGCTGGATTGTCGGGACACCCGACTCGACCAGCTCGGCAGTTTCGCGGACTACATCGAGAACGTTCTGTGCCGACGATTGGTAGAAGTACGCACCGTTTTCCTCGTTGGTAATCCGGGTGCGCAGGAGGGAACCACGCTCTCCCAGTTTGGCGACAGAATCGAGACAATTCTTTCGCCAGAGCAGATACTGATTCTGCATTTTGGCATTGTATCCCGAGAATTCCAGTCCCCCTTCGGGTACGAGTTTTTCGCCCTGAAGAATCAGATCCTGGAGCCGTGCTAAGAGTTGAGAGTCCATAAGATTTGTTTTACCTGTGCATTGAGCTTCTTAAAAACGGTGATCGCCTCCCGCTCGCGGTCACCGAGATGATAGTTAAATCCTTCAAGGAATTCTCGCGCTTCTTCTGCCGTGAGCCCGATACGTTTGCCGTGCTGTGCGCCCAGCCAGGCCATCGATGTCTCCGATCGCCGGAGAGATTCTTTCAGTGCGTCATGAAGAGATGCTTTCCGTACCTCGGGAAGTGAACGCAGTACCGCCCACACGGCGAAGACGAACGGAAGTTTCTGCCACTCGTACCATTCGCGAGCCAGATCGAACACCAACTCAAAGCCGGGAAGCCCGTACTTGTTACAGTGCAGCGCTTCATCGCCGATAAGGAGCACCGCATCGAAACCGCGCAAGTCATTCACGCCGGGGTGCAGACGGACAAATTCGGCATGGACACCATATTTATGTTCCAGAAGCACATGGAGCAACCGGATAGATGTTGCCGTATCGTCGGTGATCGCAATGCGTTTCCCCTCGAGATCACGCCATCCTCCCTTGCTGAAAAGCAGTACGCTCTTGACCTGATCGCGTGTGGCAATGCAGAATTCCATTAATTCGAAATCGTTCTCGATGGAGACGTAGTCCATCAACGAGAACGGTCCGGAAATTATTTCCTTTTTTCTCGCGAGAATTCCCATACGCCGAGGAACGACCGGAAGGATCTTCTCTTCCGGTGAATCGAAGAACGCATAGAAAGGAACCGAATTGAGATAGGGAATTTTACCGACGACAAATTCCGCGTCGACAGAGAGTGGATTAAAAAACGCGTCGCGCTCAACAGGGACTTTACCGGCTTCGCGAATCATTTTCACAAGCCGTTCTTTGGTCAATGCAGTCGGACTTTGAGCCCCTGCATCATGCGCGATTTTTTCGCCGCCGACGGTCCCGTCCATGTCGTCGGCGCCGAAATTCAACGCGATAGTTGCGACTTCTTCCGTCAACATCACCCAGTACGCTTTGATGTGGGGAAAATTATCCAGCATCAATCGCGAAATCGCGATGGTTTTCAAATCATCGATCGCCGACGTGTATTCGTGTGTCGGCTTGATGCCCGTATTGCCCGGCTGAAACGCCAGGGGAATGAAAGTAAGAAAACCGCCGGTTTCGTCCTGAGCTTCACGGAGGCGTAGCAGATGGTCGATCCGCTCTTCGATCGTTTCGATGTGTCCGTACAGCAGCGTTGCGTTCGTCGGGATTCCGAGTCGATGTGCTGCTTTGTGTATGGCAAGCCAGGGACCGGCACCGATTTTCTGATGGAACAGCTTTTCTCGGACGCGCTCTGAAAAGACTTCCGCTCCGCCACCGGGCATGGTAGAGAGCCCGGCTTCCTGTAGTTGAGCCAAGACATCCTGCACGCTCAACTTGAACTTCTTGTGAAAGAAATCAATTTCCACCGCGGTAAATGCTTTGATGTCAACATCGGGAAATCTTTGCCGGATGGAGCGAATCATTTCCAGATAGTATTCCCACGGCCAGGTCGGATGAAGGCCGCCGGTGATATGCACTTCATGAACTTCCGGGGTAATTCGGTCCAGGATGCTTTGCAGTGACATTTCATACGCATGTGCTGCACCGGGCACAGCTGCAAAGTCACAAAACTCGCATGTAAGAACGCAGACATTTGTCGGTTCGATCTTCTGGTTGAACACATAATAGACGGCGTCGCCGCTGCGCTCCTGCTTGACAGCATTTGCCATCTGCCCCAAGGCCACTACATCCGTCGAGCGGAACATCGTAATACCGTCCTCGCGGGACAAGCGTTCTCCCCGTCCGACTTTTTCGAGGATGGGGTGGAGTGCCGGATCGCGCGGACTCATTGCCGATATCATCGCCAATAATGATCCCATTTCTCTTCTACTTTCTTTGCAACCTTGTTGTCCATCTTCAGGGCGTCCGGGTAGCCGCGTTTCCACGTGGCGTCAATTCCCATCGTGCCGCTGTAGATGGGCGAAATTCCAATGTGACGAAACTGTGCAAAACGCACGTCTCGCTCGCAGTCGAATCGCGTAAAGATACCCCAAATATAGCTTTCTGCATCGTGAATATCCACATCAGCACTAACGGCCGCGAGTAGCGGAAGCTCTTCCAATTCCGGCAGCGTGAGCAGGTGTCGAATGATCGCACTGCCGTCTTTCTCCACTTTCACAATTCCCAAAGCATCTTCTACCAATACTGCGTCAAGAATGCGACGGTCGTGATGGGGAAGACGACGCAGCAATGGTGCGAGTTTCCTTGAGACGGGCGTCCGACGGGTGGTCCGCTTTTTCTTCGTAGCGTCCAGCACCATTTTGCTGCCAAGGTTCATTGTCAATGATGTGAAGTCCAGCGTATCCAGGGGAACTTTCGGCAGCATCATGAAGTCGCCATGCGGGTCGAAGTTTTCGCGAATGGCGTGAAGCACCGCCGTGAAATTCCGGACATCCACGTCGGGTGAAACGGCGACGATGCACTTGGTCAGTGAGAGCTGGCCGGTGCCCATCAGCCCCAGCGCTGTCTTCATCGCCTCTTTTTCATAGCGCTCATCGATCGCAACAACGAGCAGATTATGAAATCCTGCCTCATAGTACGCCCACAGATTGCGCACTTCGGAATGGAGTGTGCGCACCAACGGCCCAAGGATTTGTTGTGTTGCATCGCCGAGGAATTTGTCTTCCATCGGCGGCCGGCCGACAACGGTGGCCGGATAAATCGGATTCTTCCGGTGTGTCACAGCTTTGAGATGGAACACCGGAAATTCTGATGCGGCGGAGTAGTGACCAAAGTGATCGCCGAACGGTCCTTCCATGCGCCGTTCCTTCGGAGCAATCAATCCTTCAAGAACAAATTCCGCATCCGCCGGTACGTTGATGGAGATGGAGCGTCCGCCGACAAACCGCGTTCCCCGACCCCGCAAAAATCCTGCGAACATCGCTTCGTCAATTCCTTCCGGAAGTGCTGCGATGGTTGCCATCAGCAATGCGGGATCGGTACCGAGCGCGACGGCGACCTCAAACGGCTGATGGAGCGCCTCTGCCTGATAGTAGTGAAATCCGCCGCCTTTTTGAATCTGCCAGTGCATACCGGTCGTCCGTTTGTCGAAGACATGCATGCGGTACATTCCAATGTTGCGATGGCCGGTGTGTGGATCGTACGTGAGGACCTGTGGCAGAGTGAGAAATCTGCCGCCATCGTCGGGCCAGCATTTCAGTATCGGCAGTGCCGACAGATTCGGCTGTTCGACCACTTCCTGCGACCGCGCGATCGTCACTTGTTTCGGGCGGGAGGTGATCAGTCGTCGGACCATCGAGCGTTGTGCAACGATGCTTTTTAATGTTGGCGGCATCATCTGTTCGGCGAACGCGATCAGTTCTTTCCCGATCTGCTCCGGATGCTTTCCGAGCGCGAGCTCGAGGCGCCGTGCCGATGCATATACGTTGATGGCAAGGGGATATGGGGAACCCTTGACGTTTTCAAACAAGAGCGCCGGTTTACCTTCGCGCAAGGCCCGCACGGCAATCTCGGTGATCTCCAATTCCGGATCAACTTCCACCTTCACGCGATGCAGTTCGCTGCATCGTTCCAGATATTCCAAAAGCTCCCGTAGTGCGGTGAACTTCATGATCGGTGCTGCTCCCTACGATATGTAGATCGAGACACAAGTTCCATATGCTTATTCCAACTCTTCACTGCGCCATCCTTTCTGGCGGCATTCACCGATGACGTCGAGCAGTTTGCCGGTGAACGATCCGACATACTCTTCGACGGTCTGCGGTACGTAATAGAGCGCGGGCGAGACGGGCATTATGAATGCACCCATGGCCGAGAGTCTTGCCGCCTGCTCGAGTGCGAGCGTCGACAGCGGCGTCTCGCGCAGACAGAGAAACAGCGGCAACCGTTCCTTGAGTGCAACCTGCGCAGCGCGTGTGATCAGCGTATCTCCGATACCGGATGCAATCTTTCCGAGCGTCGAAGAGGAGCAAGGGAGAATGATATTTGCGTCGAAGCGATTTGTACCGGAAGCAGGCGGCGCGCTCAGATCGTCATTCGAGAATTGCCGTTTGATGAACGGCTGAAGATCTTTCTCGGTCATTTTCATTTCATCGCGCAGAAGCGCTTTTCCCCACTTGCTGAGAATGAGGTATTTATCGGATGTCGATTTTTTTAGAAAATCGACAGCATAAACCGCGCCGGATGATCCGGTGATGGAAATGAGTATTTTCATAGTGAGCCTGAACATGTACGGTGATGTCTGCGATGGCCGGTGCCTTCGGATGTCCGCGGCCGGAGTATTGCTAGGGAAAAAGATTTGACACTACCACCATCGCGAAAACGGTGAAACCGATGACAATGTTGATCTTGAAAAATGCCAGCTCGACGTCGTCTGCTTTTTTCTGCTCAAAGTAGAGAAGCAACCCGCTCAGCACGAGAAGCGGTGCAGCCCAAATTCCGTGGAGCGCCGTGAAAAACAGGATAAGAAGCAGTATGAACGCGATGACATGCAATGCGGCCGAAATCTGCAGAGCCCGCTTCTTGCCGAACCTGGAAGGGAATGAAAACAAATCTTCCGATTTATCGAACTCCTCATCCAGCGTTGAATAAATGATATCAAATCCGGTTGCCCAGCACAATGTAAACAGCGGCAGTAGGAGAGCGGTTCCGAAATTTTCGGTCGATCCGGTGACAGCAAACCACCCTCCCAATGGGCCCATCGCGAGTCCGAGGCCGACGCCAAAATGAGCCAGAGCTGTAAATCGCTTCAGGTAGGGATAAATAGTGAACACCAGAAGCGGAATGGGAGAGAGGAAAAAGCAGAAATCGGAAATGGACCATGCCGCGCCGAGATAGAGCACAAAACCCGCGGCGAGGATGCCATATCCGTGTGTCATCGTCAACTTTCCCGAGGGTAATTCGCGCTGATGCGTTCGGGGATTCCTGGCATCTATATGACGGTCAAAAATGCGGTTCAATGTCATGGCAACCGTGCGGGCCCCGACAGCAGCGAGCAGAACGAGAATGAGAAGTCGCAGCGAAGGAGTCCCCCGTGATGCAAGAAATACACCGCTGTAAATCATGGGGAGAGAAAAAAGAGTATGTTCGATCTTGATGAATCTGAGGATTTTCTTCAATAGTTTGCGGCCTGTGAAAGGTGTTCCAGTAAAATATTTGATGCAAATGTACCCAAAAAACAAAGGCGAGTCAACCCGCAGTGAATATGGTGTATAGAGCCAAAAGGAAAAAGTTTTCATAGTCAACACATTTTAGCCGGATTAATGTATACAGTATATTTTTGATTGACAAACGGAGACCTTCTTCCTATATTCACATGATGTATTTGTAGGGATTCGAATTAACAAAAGGTATTATCAACTCACTCTTCGGATTGCTTCTATGCAAAAACGCATTTACTCCTTGGCTACGATGCTTCTCATTGCGTATGCGCAGTTTGCTTTCGCCGGATCGACTGGTAAGATTACCGGCAAAGTGACGGACGCAAAGACCAATGAGCCGATTCCTTTCGCCGCTGTAACCATTGCGGGGACCACCATGGGCGCCGCGACTGACGGTGAGGGAAGATTTGTCATTCTGAATGTGCCGCCGGGAACATATACCGTTGCAGCGCAAGTCGTTGGATATCAAGGGGTCAGAAAATCAAACCTCGGCGTCTCTGTCGACTACACGACGACCGTCGATTTTTCCCTAAAGGAGAGCGCCGTCGAACTCGAAGCGGTCGAGGTACGCGGCGAACGCAGTCCGCTGATCCGGCAGGATCAGACAAATCCTGTCGTCGCCGTTTCCTCGGACAATATTCAGATGCTGCCTGTTACTTCCATCAGTGAAGTTATCGGATTACAGGCCGGCGTTGTGGTGTCCGACGACGGCGCAATCCACGTCCGCGGCGGCCGCAGCGACGAAATTGCGTACACACTGAATGGCATGTCGCTCAACAATCCTTACGACAATGCAAGTTCGATCGGTGTCGCGACGAATGCAATCCAGGAAGTGTCGGTTTCCACCGGGACATTCAGCGCCGAGTACGGTAATGCGCTGAGCGGAGTCGTCAACTATGTTACCAAAGAAGGCGGAGCGAAATTCAACGGCAGCCTCCGCTTGCTGGCAGGTGACTATGTTTCAAACCACTCGGATGTATTTCCGAACATCCAGAAAATCGATCCGGCGAATAACGGCCGCGTCGAAGCGACTGTCGGCGGACCGCTGGGTCTGTCCGACCTGACATTTTACGCTTCCGGTGTTTTTGATCGAAATCGCGGCCATCTGTATGGAACGCGAACGTACACGCCGGAAGATTTCTATGTGACCAGAGACGAACTCAATTGGCGCACCATGGTTCTTGATTCAACAGGACAGCCGTACCGGGATCCCAACAATTCGGGGAATTTTGTGTACATCAATGATCCCCGACTTGGTTCATCCAACGGTCCGTTCTATTTTAATCCGTTGAAGAACGGAATGATGGTTGAGCAGGGACTCCCGACCGGCGACTCTGCGACTGTACCGCTCAACACCAGTTTCGCCTATAACTTCCAGGGCAATCTTACATACAAGTTATCATCCACAATGAAGATTAAGTACGAACTGGTGTTCGACAAGGGCCAGAGCCAGCGTGCATTCTACAACAGCTACCGGTTCAATCCGAATGGACGACCGACAGATTTCAGCAGCGGCATTGTGCATACGATCGACTGGACACATACGATTTCCAACAATATGTTCTACACCGTGAAGGGGTCGTATAACTATTCCGAAGCGAAGACGATGACGTATCTAAGCGAGAACGATCCGCGGTATTTGCCGGCGTTCTATCAGACATTGTTGCCCTCGACGAGTTTCTACACCGGTGGCGTCGATCTGGGTCGGATCACGCGCTCCACGGAGAGCATCAGCGGCAAATTCGATCTTGTTGCACAGCTCTTCAATGTGCATGAAGTGAAATTCGGACTGGAGTACCGCAGCCACACGCTCAAGTATGAAAATTATGATCTTCAGTTTGTCGATGCGAACAATCCGACAAAAGTCATCACCACTTTCCACGACATTTACAATGATAATCTGACAATCGTTCCGCACGTTCCGGATGTCCTGACCGGGTACACGGGATATAACCGCACTCCGACACAGTACGCCGCTTACGTACAGGACAAGATCGAACTGGCGAAATCGCTCATTCTTAACGCCGGTTTGCGGTTTGAATATTTTGACCCGAATGCAAAATACAACACCAATCTTGGCAACGCAGTGTCTGCGAACGATACGGTCTTTCTAACGAAAGATCTTGTCAAAGCAAAGGCAAAACAGTATCTGAGCCCTCGCGTCAGCATCGCTTATCCGATCTCCGACCAAGGAACGATCCGTTTCTCGTACGGACATTTCTACCAATTCGGAAGTCTCTCGTCGCTCTACACCAATCCCGCTTTCCGCGCATTGTCGGGATCGCGTCCGATATTCGGCAATGCCGACGTGAAGCCCCAGCGGAGCATCCAGTACGAAATCGGTCTGCAGCAGGGACTCAATCCGGACCTGCGGCTGGAGGTGGTGGGATTCTACAAAGATGTCCGGGATTACATTTTTACGCAGATCGTCGTCACGGCGAAAGGCGATATGAGCTACGAAGTCCTGACGAATCTTGACTATGCAAACTCACGCGGCATCACCGTGTCGCTGTATCAGCGGCGTGCCCCGGGAAGCCTCTTCTCGGCGGCTGTCGACTATACCTTTGCGGTCGCAGAGGGTAACCGGACCGCACCGCGCGAAGACTTCTTCTTCAGCGAAAAATCGGGCAAGAGC
>JAPLFO010000097.1:0-21546 GCA_026390635.1 Ignavibacteriales bacterium | reverse complement strand
TTTCTGGTTCCGTTGAGCTTCGACCGTACGCATACACTCAACACGACCATCACGCTCTCCGATCCTGACAATTTCTCCCTCAGCACTATCTGGAAAGTGTGGACCGGATCACCGTACACGCCGAGTCTTCCGGCAAGCCTGACGGCGCAGAATACGCAGTATGTCCAGAACAGTTCCAGCAAACCGATGCAGTGGTCATGCGATCTGAAGATGGAGAAGTATCTGGACATTGCGGGATTGAAGTGCTCGGCATTCCTTCTGGTCGATAATATATTCGATGCGGAAAATGAGACCGATGTGTATTCCAACAGCGGTCGTGCCCTCTACAATGCCGACGTCGTCGCCAATCCGCATGCGTTCGATCAATTGACGACACGGATCAATCGCGGCGATCCCGGTCTTGTGCCGCTCTCGACGATTACAGACTATTATGCGAATCCCCAGAATGTCAGCCGGCCACGCCTCGTGCGCGTCGGTGTGTCGCTGTTCTTCTAAGTTCAATTTATAAAAGATAAGGAAGCGAGTACGCATGAAATTATTTGCATCTACGATACTGACCATCGGCGTGTGCGCTCTTGTCATGGCGCAAACGGCTGAGATTGATTTCCGTACCACTGACGCAAAAGGCCTGACGCCGTCGCAGCAGTTGCAGTACGAGCGATCACGCGAACGCTTTTTCGAACGGATGATGAAGACGTCGGGCTCCAAGAGCGAAACGAAGAGCGTTGTCATTCAAGGTAACAAGATTCATACGATCATTTACAACACCGGCTCCATCAGCCGTCCCGGCATCACGCCGAACGTGCTGGATCTGGTATGGAACGGTTTGGGATACGGCTATGAATTCGGACCACTGGTAGGCTGTAAGGTCCCCAAAGCCAACTCGACCGTCGATTCGCTCAAAATCGTAAGCGAAGGATTCGATTCGCCGTCGGATGGCGAGTACGGAGCGGATGGCACGAAGTGGGGTTGGCTCCCCAAAACCGGCTATTCAGCCACGGGGCAAAATGACGTTGCATCGTGGGGCGCCCGCGCAAAAGTCAATAACGATTTGCGCCTGCGTCCACCGTCGTGGCCGGAATCGTGGTACAATGCGACGCTGGGCATGTATGTGTATCCATCGTACCTCGGCGGCAATTCGACGGTTCCCGATGAAGAAGTGTATTACGTTGTCGACGACTATACGAAAAAGGAATTCGACTACTATCCGTCGCCAAGCGATTCGCTGATGCGCGGACTTGGTCTCAATCTGGAAGTCAGGACCTTCCAATTCTCAAACCCGCTGGCGGAAGATATCATCTTCCTCGTATACACTGCCGAGAATTCGAGCGAGAAAGTTCTGAACAAAGTATTCTTCGGCATGTTCGGCGACCCGCACATCGGGGGCGCCAACAATTATGCGGACGATGCTGCTTCATTTATTCCGGCCCGTCAGGGAACGGTGTTCAAAGACGGCAACGATTTGACGATCGTCAACGGCGTCCTGACATCGCAGCGCTCGCGCAACCTGGTGTACGCATGGGATCCGGACAATAAGAGCGACGTCTCGACGATCCCGCCCGGATATTTCGGCTACAAGTTCCTTGAGAGCCCGAACAACAGCAGCGACGGAATTGATAATGATGACGATGGCATTAAGGATGAAAGTCCTTTCAACGACAAAGGATATTTTATCGATGGCGCATCGCATGCATTGACTGAAGGCATAGACAGTCTTCCAAAATACACCCGCATGTATGGCAGTCCCAAACCGCGATGGTCCGGAGACGAAAACGGAAACTGGGATCCGGCCCGCGACGACCTCGGTATCGACGGCATCGCTGGAACGCATGACGAGGGTGAAGGCAATGGTGTGCCGGATCAGAAGATCGGTGCTGACGGAACCTGGCTCGGCTCGGAACCGAATTTCGGTTTCCGGGACGTGAATGAATCCGATCAGATCGGTTTGAAGAGCTTTTGGGCGTTGGTGTTCGGCGGAAACAACCGTCCGAAGAACGACATTCTGATGTATGACAAGATTTCCGCCGATATGGATACGTCCGGTACCGCACTTCTCTATCCGCCGACGGCGCAGGACAATATTTACCTCTACGGTTGCGGACCGTTCGATCTGCATCACGGAGACCGTCAACGATTTTCGATCGCACTGATGATGGGTGCGAATTTGAACGATTTGCTTCTCAATTCTGAAGTGGCACAGCGCGTTCTCGAAGCCAACTACCGGTTTGCTCAGCCGCCGCCGAAACCGCGCATCGTTGCTGTTCCCGGTGACAAGCGCGTGACGCTCTACTGGGACACCGGAGCAGAAGACGCGCTCGATCCTTTGACCAATGTCAACGATTTTGAGGGCTACAAGATTTATCGCAGTGAAGATTTTACTTTCAAAGATGTTTATACCATTACCGACGGCAACGGTCTTCCGTTCATCGGCCAGGCGCTCTACGATGACCAGGCGCAGAAACGCGCTCAGTGGCATCTGCCATGGACAACCGCGCAACAATCCTTGTATACCAATGGATTCCATCCGGCGGAGTATCAGGGCCGGGCGGTCAAGTATTACATGGGTGAACCCACGGATGCATCGGGACTCCGCCATCAATATGTCGATTCAACGATTACCAACGGAAAGACATATTATTATGCGGTCGTATCATTCGACCATGGTGCCTATAATGATAGTCTCAAACTTCCCCCGACCGAATGCCAGGCGATCATCCAGCGCGACGCTGTGACTCAGGAATTCCAGTTTGACGTCAACACCGTCGCCGTTATACCGGGCGGGCTTGCTTCGGGTATCATCAGTCCGAAAGACGATATTCAGAAGGGTCGGACGATTATCCACACTACGGGAGCCGGTACGGGCAGCGTCCAATTACATGTTCTGGACGAGCCCAGACTTGGAACCAATGCGTACGCGCTTTCATTTTCAAAGATCAAATCGGGAAGCGACAGCGTGTTGACGTATTCACTGTTGCGGTCATCGCTGTTTACCGAGACGTTCGTGTCACGCGACACGCAATTTGTCAGCCTGACGAATAGGAACATTGTGCCTGTGTCGGTGCAGGTGTTCAACGCATCGAGCGTGCAGGTTCCGAATACGTCGCTCCGGATAGACTCATCAGCCGGCCAAGTCAGAGGGCTCACCAGTGGCGTGCTGGCAAGGGGACAGACATTCACCATAAAATACCAGTACTATCCGATTCAGAACAGTCTGGCATTCAAGAATCAGGATGCCAATCAGGTTGTGGATGGAGTCCGGTTATTTGTCGGCGATGATCCGCTGGTGCTCGATACACTCGGCAGCGGTTTTATCGGCGCACGACCGACAGGTATCACCGCCCGCATCGGAGCATCGACCATCACCGGTGGCGGACAAATCATCGCACCGCTCGATTTGAAAATCACGTTCCTGAATTCGCTCGCCGATACGACAGCGTCGGGTGACTATTCGACCCCGGCTGATTCGCTCCTTCCGACCGCAGGATCCGTCCGTGTGAAGACGCCGTTCAAAATCGAGAATATTACCGACACGAGCATCAAAGTGACGATACGTGTGCTCGACAATGGAAAAAAAGGACGCTGGGATGTCGGCGATGAACTGGTCGTTGTCACGCCGCCACCGTACAATCTCGTTGCGAACAACATCATGATGGGCATATTTATCCAGCAACGCGGGACGACAACGCCGGCGATCGCGGCAGGAACTATTTATGTCGCGAAAACAAGGAAGCCGTTCACGAAAAAGGACGCGTACACGATGGCGACGACGCCTATCAGCTACGACGCCCAGGCAGCGGCTTCGATGCTTAACAAAATCTACGTGGTTCCGAATCCGTATGTCGTATCCAGTCAGTTTGAGCTTCCGGCCAATCAGCCGGATCACCGCGGAGGACGTGCGCTTCAATTCCGCAATCTTCCGGAAGTCTGCACTATCCGCATCTATACCCTGACCGGCGAGCTGGTACAGACACTGCACAAAGATGATCTCAGCAGCTACTTGAGTTGGGATGTCCTCTCTTCAGAGAGTGCACGCCTTGCATATGGTGTCTATATCTATCAGGTAGAGACGCCTGCCGGCGGTTCCAAAATCGGACGATTTGCGTTGATTAAATGATGCGCCCCAGCACTTTGAACTTTTTCTCGGAGAATGTAAACAGATGAGAATGATTGAGAAATTTTCAGCATGGTTGATACTGGCGGTGCTGCTGTGCGCCGCAACGGCAGAGGCGCAGTTGGCCCGCCAGACGACAAAGGTGGGAACAACGGTCGCCCCCTTTCTTAAGATCGGCGCCGGTGCCAAAGCCATCGCGATGGGCGGCGGAGCCGTTGCGGTTGGAGGTGATGTCTATTCCATTTATTGGAATCCCGGTGCGTTGACGCGGGTCTCGGGCATGGGCGAAGCAACATTCACGCATGCACAGTGGCTCGCGGATGTGAAATACGATTTCGCCGCCGCCGCGCTGAACCTCGACGGTGTCGGCACACTTGCTTTCTCGCTGACGTCGTTGACAGTACCGGAAGACATTGTTCGAACGGAAGTGAACCCGGAAGGAGATGGACGCAAATGGAACGCGGGTTCCTTTGCACTCGGCGTCGGATTTGCACGGGCGCTCACGGACCGGTTTTCGATCGGCGGAGCAGTGAAATATATCCGTGAGGCAATCTGGAATGAAAGTGCACAGGGCTTTGCGATTGATGTCGGAACATTCTACGTCACACCGTTCAACGATATGAAAATCGGTGCGAGCATCTCCAACTTCGGCTCAAAGATGCGCCTCGACGGACACGATCTTTCGTTCAACAATAATCCCGGCGGCGTTGCCGGTCAGGAGGCGCAGAACGTCCCATCCCTCTATGAAACCGAAGCGTACGATCTGCCGCTCTCTTTCAGAATCGGTCTGTCGATGGATGCCGTGAAGACGGAAAAAATCCGGGCCACTATTGCGGTCGATGCAACTCATCCCAACGACAACGTGGAGTATGTGAACTCCGGATTGGAATTGGGCTATGACGAAATGGTTTTCGGACGCGTCGGCTATAAATCACTCAACTTCAGTGATGATGTTTTTGAAGGACATCTTACTTGGGGTGTCGGCGTCAATATTGGCCTCTCCAGTACAGCCTCTGTAAAGTTGGACTATGCATTTGCAGACTACGGTCGTCTCAAAAACGTACAATATCTGACGTTGTCGGTTCTGTACTAAGAATTGTTGTAACTCCTCAGCGGTTCTTGGCGTGAATACGCTGGAGAACAAACCGCTTCGAAGGATGCTTTGCAGAAGGGTATTGCGTTGAAGGGCACGGAGAATTTCCTCTGTGCCCTTTCTTTTGTATTGCAGAAAGTGGAGTATCTTGTCCGGCAGTTAGCAAATCAGCACGCTTTTTGCTATCTTTCAAGTCAAATACTATCCCATTTTCACAGCGAAATCCTATGCCCACTCAAGTAATCGCCATCGTTGGCCGCCCCAACGTCGGAAAATCCACGCTTTTCAACCGCATCATCGGTGCCCAGCACGCCATTGTGCACGACCAGCCCGGTGTGACGCGTGATCGCCACTATGGAACCGGGGAGTGGATCGGAAAACCGTTTACCCTGATCGATACCGGGGGCTTTGTTCCGGAGTCGGAAGACGTCTTTGAAAAAGCGATTCGCGAACAAGCACACATAGCCATCACCGAAGCCGATCTGGTGATGTTTGTGGTGGACGCACACGAAGGACTGATGTCGATCGACAAAGAGATTGCCGCCATCTTGCGGACCTCTAAAAAGAAAGTGCTGCTGATTGTCAATAAAGTTGACACTGCTTTGCAGGAGTTCGAGGCGGCTCAATTTCATGCGCTCGGGCTTGGGGATCCTATCGCCATCTCCGCGATGGGTGGAAGGAATATCGGTGATTTCCTCGATTCACTGACAAAAGACCTTGTGGTGGAAGAGGAAGGTGAAGACAAAGATGAGCGGCTGCGGCTTGCGGTCATCGGAAAGCCGAATGTCGGCAAGTCGTCGTTGGTCAACGCATTGACCGGTATCGAACGGTCCATCGTGACACCTATTGCCGGAACCACTCGTGATCCGATCGATTCTTTGCTCAAACGGGGTGATGAGGAGATCGTTCTGATCGATACGGCGGGCCTTGTGAAGAAGAAGAGAATCAAGGAAAGCGTTGACTTCTTTTCGACGGTGCGCACACTCCGCAGCATCGAGCGATGCAACGTTGCCTTGGTGCTGTTCGATGCCAATGAAGGAATCGAGAAGCAGGATCTGAAAATTGTCGAATCCGCCATCGAAAGGAACCGGGGCGTGGTCATCGGCATCAATAAGTGGGATCTTGTCGAAAAGGAAACAATGACCTCGGTGGAATATGAGAAAGATCTTCGCAAAAGACTGAGGATTCACAACTATGTGCCGGTGGTGTTCATCTCAGCGAAAACGAAGCAGCGCATTTTCAAACTCATCGACATGGCCTGTCATGTGAATGCCGAACGGCACAAGCGCATTCCGACGACTGCGTTGAATGAAAAGATGCTGGCGGATATTCAACACTATCCGCCGTCGACAAAGACGGGGAAGGATGTCAAGATCAAATACATCACCCAGGTTGTTTCGAATCCGCCTATCTTTGTGTTCTTTGCAAACGAGCCGCAGATGGTGACCGTGACGTACAAGCGATATCTCGAGAACCGGCTGCGCAAGCATTTTGATTTTACCGGCGTGCCATTGACACTCCAATTCAAACGAAAAGGAAAGAGATGAAGAATCTAACGGTTATCACGCATCCGCTCATCCGGCGCGATGTCACGATTCTGCGGGACAAGAAAACAACGAATGCGGAATTCAGAACCACGCTCTCGCGCATTGCGGGGATGATGGCCTTTCAGGTGACGAAGGACTTTGCGCTTTCTTCGTTCCAAGTCTCCACGCCCATGGCGACGACGAAGGGATTCAAACTCAAAGAATCCATTGTCGTGGTACCTGTCCTTCGTGCCGGCCTTGGCATGGTGGAGGGATTTCTGGATGTTCTGCCGGAAGCAAGAGTGGGCCACGTGGGTTTGTATCGCGATGAAACCACGCTCCGGCCGGTTGACTACTATTCAAAATTTCCACGCCAGCTTTCCAAATCCCTTGTCATTCTCATCGATCCAATGCTTGCCACCGGCGGAAGCGCCGCCGCCGCGCTGACGTTTCTCAAACAGAAGGGGGCGAAGAACATCCGCGTCGTCTGTCTTGTTGCGGCTCCGGAAGGTGTACGTGTGGTGACGAAGCAACATCCTGAAGTTCCCATCTTCTGTGCCTGTCTCGATCGATCGCTGAATGCAAGGGGCTACATCATTCCCGGACTTGGCGACGCCGGTGACCGTATTTTCGGGACTGAAAAACTCTAAATGAAGAGGTGCTGCCGTAAAATTCTCCGATGCGCTGCTGCGCTTTGTATCCTCTCTGTTCTGGCAGCCGCCGTGGCGACAGCGCAACGACTGCCGGATGCAAGGCTGCATGAGCGCATCGTTCAGGGCATCGATTTGACGCTCGAACAGCGCTACCCGGATGCACGATCGGTGTTTCGATCCATTGTACAATCATGGCCGGAGCATCCTGCGGGTCCGCTCTTTCTTGCAGCAGTGTTGCAGGCAGAATGTTCTGACTACGATCAATGGCTTTCCCGTTCCGTGTTCGATTCGCTCCTTGACAAGGCGGCGGATCTGGCGGAAAGAATGATTGCGCATCAAACAGGTGATTCCTGGGGATACTATTATGCAGGAACTGCATCAGCGTATCGTTCGTTTGCAGAATCAGAAGAGGGAAATTGGTATGCGGCATTGAGAGAGGGCATCGGTTCAGCCGGAAAATTTGAAGAGGCATTGAATTGCGATGCCGGTTTCACGAATGCCATGTCCGGCTTGGGGACATACTATTATTGGAAAAGCCGGAAAACAGAATTCCTCACCTGGCTTCCGTTTGTCAAGGACAAGAGGAAGGAGGCGATCTCGCTCCTGACGAGGGCGGCGGACAATTCGCCCTATGAATCGTCGGTGGCGCTGAGCAGCCTGATGTGGATCATGATTGAAGAAGGACGATACGGTGAGGCCCTGCAATCGGCGGACCGGATACTCACACGCTATCCGGACAATCGTTCCGTCTTGTGGGGTGCTCTGACGGCACATGAACGGATGCGCGATTCTGTGGCACTGAAGAAAGACGTTGTCCGGCTGCTTGATGCAATTCTGAAAGCACCAGTGCGGAACGTGTACGGCGAAATCACCTGCCGCCTGAAACTTGCGCAGTTCGCCGTCGCATCCCCCATACAGACATCACGAAGAAACTTGAAGCAGCCCGCACGCTGAACGCGAGACTGCCGGAAATGAAACATTGACCATGGTACCACCGCGCTACAAAAAGAAACTCGACGATCTGATCGCTGTCTGCAAGAAAAATCTGCGCAGCGTCGATGAGGATCTTATCAGCCGGGCTTTTGAGTTCAGCCTGGAAGCGCATAAGAACGATATCCGTGCTTCCGGCGAGCCGTTCTTCCAGCATCCGTATGAGGCGGCGCTGGTGGCTGCCAAGGAAATCGCTCTGGATGATGTCTCCGTGGCGTGTGCCCTGCTGCACGACGTCGCCGAAGACACAGAATTTACCATTAAGGACATCCGCCAGGAATTCGGCGATACCGTTGCAGATATCGTCGACGGAGCGACGAAGATCAGCGATATTTTTCGAAGCCATGAAATCACGCAGGCGGAAAACTATCGCAAGATGCTTCTCTCGATGGTGAACGATGTTCGCGTGATGATTGTCAAGCTGGCGGATCGGCTGCACAATATGCGGACGCTCGAGTTTCTCGCTCCGGAGAAGCAACAACGCATGGCAAAAGAAACGCTGGATATCTACGCACCTTTCGCGCACCGGTTCGGCCTTGCAAAAATAAAATGGGAACTGGAAGATCTTGCGTTCAAGCATCTGCACCGGCGGGAGTACGAGGAGATTGCGCACACCATCAAATCCAAGCGGCGCGAGCGCGAGCATTACATCCGCAAGTTCACCGTGCCGATGGAGAAGCAATTGAAGGAGCAGGGGCTGACGTTCGTCATCGAGGGGCGCCCCAAGCATCTCTTCAGCATCTACAACAAGATGGTGAAGCGCGCAAAGCCGATAGACGAGATCTACGATATGTTTGCGGTGCGCATCATTCTTGATACGCAGGAAGTGAACGATTGCTTCACGGTGTACGGGATCGTTTCCGGCATCTACAAGCCGATCCCGGAGCGATTCAAGAACTATATTTCCATTCCCAAGAAGAACGGCTACCAGTCCATCCATACCACGGTACTTGGTCCCGAAGGAAAGATGGTCGAAGTCCAAATCCGCACGCTTGCAATGCACGAGATTGCCGAGCGCGGTGTCGCCGCACACTGGATGTACAAAGAAGGCGCCTCTACATTGGATACAGAGCTCCAGAGCTGGATCAGCTGGGTGCGCGAAATCTTTGAGCAGAAAGATGACGAAGCTCCCAGAGAATTAATGGAAAGCTTCAAGCTCAATTTGTATCAGGATGAGATCTACGTGTTCACGCCGAAGGGTGATCTAAAGATCCTGCCCAAAGGCGCAACGCCGGTGGACTTCGGTTTTGAAATTCACTCCAATGTGGGTTCGCACACTATTGGCGCCAAGGTGAACGGACGCATTGTTCCGCTCAATACGATTCTTCTCAGCGGCGATCAGGTGGAAATCATCACGTCCAAAAAACAGACACCGAATCCCGGATGGGAAAAATTTGTCGTCACCCACAAAGCCAAGCAGCACATACGCCGATGGCTGAAAGAGGAATCGCGCAAGCACGTGGACGATGGCAAAGAAGTGTGGGACAAAAAGATCAAAAAAGCGAAGCTGCATATCAACGACGACGAACTGGTGCGTTTCATTCACTCGCAGAAGATGGACAATCTGCAGCAGTTCTATCTTGCGATTGCCAACGAATCGGTGAACGTGGACCAACTGATCGAACTGCTCGTTGTCGGAAGCAAACCGCCGGCGGTGTCTGTGCCCGCAGGGACAGAGTCCGGGAACACCTTGTTTCAGAAATTTGTGGACAGCGCGCGAGATATCGCTTCCGGGATCTCCCTCTTCGGATCGAACGATTCGTTTATGCATCACTATGCAAAATGCTGCAACCCCATCCCCGGTGATGAAATTATCGGCTTTGTGACCCGTGGGGAGGGTATCAAAATCCACCGGAAGAACTGCCGGAATGTTGTCGCAATGCGCATGAAGGACGAGGAGCGGATTGTGGACGTGGCGTGGCCTCCGGCAACCGATGCCGAGTTTATTGCTGGGGTTCGCGTTTCTGGTCATGACCGCTCCGGCCTGTTGAATGACATTACAAACAGCATCTCCGGCTACAACAATACGAATATCAGAAGTGTGACGATCAATTCCAAAGACACGCTGATGGAAGGCAATTTTATCCTGTACGTCAAGAATATCGAACATCTTACTGTCATCGTTGACCGCCTGCGCCGCGTCAAAGGCATCACCCGCGTGGAGCGCTTTGAGGAATGAGTATAGATCAACGGATCATGGCATTGGACTACGGCACTGTACGTGTCGGCCTGGCGGTGAGCGATCCGCTGCGCATCATTGCCCAGAGCGTCGGCGCACTGAAGAACGATGACACACTGCTGGACAAGATTGCGGAAGCCGTCGCAACGTATGATCCCGGATTGATCGTGATCGGCATGCCGTTCAATCTCAAAGGAGAAAAAGGCCGGAAGGCTGAAGAGGTCGACGCGTTTATGGTGAAGTTGAAAGAACGTATCGATGTTGAATTGGTGGTGTGGGACGAGCGCTTCACGTCAAAGATGGCCCAGCAGACGTTGATCGACATGGGGACGAAGAAAAAGGAGCGGCGGGAGAATAAGGGTCGCGTGGACGCCATGGCCGCGGCAATCATTCTCCAAAGCTTTATGGACCAAACGAAACATTCGCCTTCCTGCTGAGAGCACCGCCAATGACTATCCAATTCCTGACTGAGAAAATCCGCACACTTCTGCGATGGTGCAATGGACACCGTTTCAAAACGGCACTGTATTTTCTGGGCGGTGTGATTGCTTTCGAATATCTGACATTGCCGAATAATAGCCTCCATGCACTTCGCAAAATCAATCCGCGGCGCACCGCCTTGATGCGTCAGCGGGAAGCGGAGGCATCTTCTTCCAACAAGCCCTATACCATCCAGCAGATGTGGGTTCCGATGACACGGATCTCGCCCAATTTGGTGCATGCGGTGATCTGTTCGGAAGATGGAACTTTTTTTGAACACAGCGGTGTCGATTGGTACGAGCTTGAACAGTCGGTGGAGAAAAATCTGGAAAAGGGAAAAGCCGTCCGCGGGGGCAGCACGATCTCGCAGCAGCTCTCGAAGAACCTGTTCCTTTCCACATCAAAAAATCCATTGCGCAAATTGAAAGAACTCATCATCACACTGCGCATGGAAAGAATTCTCTCGAAGAAACGCATCCTGGAACTCTATTTGAACATCATAGAATGGGGCAACGGCGTGTACGGCGCAGAAGCAGCAGCCAGAAAATATTTCGGGACATCTGCCGCGAGTCTTTCTTCCGAGCAGGCGGCGCGCATGGCGGCTGTGATTCCGGCCCCGCTGCGCATGCAGCCCAACTCCGGCTCCGCATATGTCGCCCGGCGCGCGGGTGTTATCCTGCAGCGAATGCATGCGTGGGGATACCAATGAATCTGCACGATGTCAAGGCGATGATCGAGGAGGGAGAGGGCTTTGAAACCGAATTCAAACGCAAAGTATCATCTCCCGAAAAGATCGCGAAGGCACTTCTTGCATTTGCGAACACCCGCGGCGGGCACATCCTCTTCGGCGTCGATGACGACGGTTCCATTGTCGGAGTCGAAAGCGAAAAGACTGAAGCAGATCTGATTGAGTATGCAGGCCGGCATTTCTGCGATCCACCCATCGAAACTCATCTCGACATCGTTCCATTCAATGACAAGGATGTGATTGTTGCCACCGTCGAGGAGAGCGATCAAAAACCGCATTATCTGCTCGGTGAAGACGGTGAAGAGAACAAGGTCTTCATCAGAGTCAATGACAATTCCGTTATCGCCAGTCGCGAGGTCATCAAAGTCCTTCGCGATGAGCGCGCGGACCGTACTCCGTTCACTGTGACGATTGGCGACAATGAGAAGCGCCTCTTCGCGTATCTGGAATTGAATGGGCGCATTGCGGTGAGCGAATTTGCAGAATTGATCAACGTGTCGCAGCGCCGCTCCTCGCGCATCCTGACAACGATGGTGCGCGCCGGAGTGATCCGGATTCACACAATGGAAAAGCGGGACTATTTCACTCTCGCGTCGGATGAATATTTGACTGAAGGCACACGCGGAGCAGGTCGTACATCACAATCCCGTACGCCACGGCGACGTTAAGCGATTGCTTGAAGCCGATCATCGGAATTTCCACAGAGAAGTCCGCGGCATCCAGGAGAGGTTTTGAAATACCCGTGATCTCGTTTCCCACCATCAAACAGAGCGGCAAATCCTTCGGAGTGATCTCGAAATAGGGCTTGGTGGAATCGGTCAGTTCGAGGGCACATAATTTGATCCCACTCGCCTTTATTTCCGACACTGCCTCCAGCGGATCGCTGAAATATGACCACGGGACAGTCTTCGTAGCGCCGAGAGCCGTCTTGTCAATTTCCTTGCGGGGAGGATAAGGGGTGAATCCTGTTAGAAAGAGCTTCTTGAGACGCACTCCGTCGGAACTGCGGAAGACCGACCCAACGTTGTACAGGCTGCGTATATTATCCAGCAGAGCATAGATGGGCATCCGCTGTTGCAATTCCGGATGGTCAGAATTAATGCGATTTGAGGCTATTTCGGAGTGTGTTAATTTTCGCATGACAAAATATAGACCAAAAACAATGGAATTCAAAGCCGTTTCAAACTGCGATGATTGGACTGGGTGCGTATGTCGCGGTCTTGGGGAAGTGCGTGGATGAAAAAGGTTGCTGAATCCATCGAAATTTCATATATTATTTGTTCATAAAAAATGCCCGGATTGAAAAAAATAATTATTGCCATTGACGGGCCGGCGGCATCCGGCAAGAGTACAACCGCGAAGGCGGTTGCACGGGCATTGGGATATTTGCACATGGACAGCGGAGCGATGTATCGCGCAATGGGTCTGAAGGCTCTTCAAGCCGGTATTGATCCGCTGGATGCGGTTAGAATTCGTCCGCTGATAGGCGTGACTTCGATCAAGCTTCAGCCATCGGATGGATTCAATGTGGTGTTCCTTGACAATATTGATGTAACAAATCAGATTCGGACTCCTGCGGTTTCAAATGCCGCCAGCGTGGTGAGCAGTATTCCGGAAGTTCGTGTGTTCATGGTGAACGAACAGCGTGCGTTGGGAGCGACGGGTGGAATTGTGATGGACGGCCGGGACATCGGCACCGTCGTTTTCCCGAATGCTGAGTTGAAGGTTTTCATGATTGCAGATCCGCGGGAACGTGCACGTCGCCGTCAAAAGGAACTGGCGGAGAAGGGAATCAAAATCGACGAAGATGTTCTTGTGGCGGAGCTTTTGGAACGGGACAATCGGGATTCAACGCGGAGCGCGAGTCCGTTGAGGAAGGCTGACGATGCGGTGGTGCTGGATACTACCGCGTTGACGATTCAACAGCAGGTCGATGCGATCGTGCTGAGGGCGATGGAGAGGATGAAGTGAAGGTAACGGTTGATCAAAATTCCGGATTCTGCTGGGGCGTCGTACGCACTGTGGAAATCGCAGAGGAGGAACTGGAGAAGACAGGACGGCTGTACTCGCTGGGAGACATCATCCACAATCCTGTGGAGATTGAACGGCTGTCTCACAAGGGGCTGGTGACCATCACACACGACCAGCTGGAACAGGCACGGGATGCGAAAGTCCTGATCCGGGCACATGGTGAGCCGCCGGAGACATTTCTGCTCGCGAAACGGCTTGGGATTGAACTCATCGATGCAACCTGCCCCGTGGTGACAAAGGTGCAGGAACGGATTCGCCTGTTCTATGAAAAGGATTTTCAGATTGTGGTCTTCGGCAAGAAGGACCACGCAGAGACGATCGGACTGGTGGGACAAACAAACGGGCAGGCGATCGTGATCAAGTCTGTGGCAGAAATTGATGTTATTGATTTCAGGAAGAACACCGTACTGTTTTCGCAGACAACGATGGATAAGGTGACATTTTATGCCATCCGCGATGCGATCAAAGCGAAGATGCAAGCCGTATTTGAAGTCGGCACATTTGAGGAAGTCGCCATTGATTTTCATGCGAAAGACACAATCTGCGGGCAGGTATCCGGACGGGACAAGAAACTGCGCGAGTTTGCAAAGAGCAACGATGTGCTCGTGTTTGTTTCCGGAAAGAAAAGTTCGAACGGCAAAGTGCTGCACGCTATCGCAGCGGTAGAAAATCCGCGATCCTATTGTATCGAGGATGAGCGGGAGCTGAAGAAGGAATGGTTCGAGGGTGTGAATAGTGTCGGTATCAGCGGTGCAACCAGCACGCCGCAGTGGCTGATGGAACGAGTGGCGAGTGCGATTGAAAAATTTTAAAAGAGAGTTTGCCACAGTCCAGAGGATCTCGAATGATGCCGCAGGCATCATTCGGAAGATCATAGTCATCAATAAATAACTAACATCATCACAACACAAAACGGGTTTTGAAGTCCGGCTCAAGAGAGGCGGGCGATTCAAGATCCATAATAAGCTCAGGGATGTCTGCCGGCGTCGAAACTGATGACGCTCGGTGCCGGAAGAACGAATGAGTGAGGAGTCATCATGGCTAAATTTCTTCAAGAAGACTACACGCCCGAAGAACAGAAACAAATGACGGCGTTGTATGAAGGCACGCTGGGCAAAATTTCCCAGGGTGAAATCGTCAAAGGCCGCGTTGTTCATATCGGCGATAGCGATGTGGCACTGGATATCGGCTTCAAGTCCGAAGGGACTGTCCCCAAGAACGAGTTTCCGAGAATCGACGAACTGAAAATCGGAGATGAAGTTGAAGTATTCCTCGAAAACATTGAGGACAAGGACGGACAGATGGTGCTGTCGCGCAAACGCGCAGACTTCATGCGCATCTGGGAGCGTGTCACCCGTTCGTTCGAAACCGGCGAATTGCTGAAAGGCCGTATTCTCCGCAGGATCAAAGGCGGTCTGGTCGTCGACCTGCTCGGCATCGATGCGTTTCTTCCCGGTTCGCAGATTGACGTTCGCCCGGTGCGCGACTTTGATGCGTTGATCGGAAAAGAAATGGACTTCCGCGTGGTGAAAATTAACCACCCGTCGGAAAATGTTGTTGTCAGCCACAAGATTCTCGTCGAAGAGGAACTTGCGGATCAACGGAAAGCGATTCTCAACTCCCTCGAAAAGGGGCAGATCCTCGAAGGATCCGTCAAAGCCATTTCCGATTTCGGCGTGTTTGTCGATCTTGGCGGCGTGGACGGCCTGGTGCATATCACCGATCTCTCGTGGGGACGCGTCAATCATCCGTCGGAAATCGTCAAGCTCGACCAGACGATCAACGTTGTGGTGCTCGATTTCGACGAAGAGAAGAAGCGTATCTCGCTCGGCTACAAGCAGCTGCAGAAACACCCGTGGGAAAATATCGATACCAAATATCCTGTTGGTACGAAAGTCAGCGGCAAAGTTGTGTCGCTCACCGACTACGGCGCATTCATCGAGATTGAAAAGGGCATCGAAGGCCTCATTCACATTTCGGAGATGAGCTGGACGCAGCATATCAAACATCCGTCGCAGATTGTGTCAATGGGCCAGGTGATCGACGCAGTCATTCTCTCACTCGACAAAGATAATAAGAAGATCTCCCTTGGCATCAAGCAGCTCGAGCCGGATCCGTGGACCACGTTGCTTCTGAAGTATCCGGTTGACTCACGCCATACCGGCGTCGTGCGCAACCTGACCAACTTCGGCGTGTTCGTGGAACTGGAACAGGGCGTGGACGGTTTGATTCACATCTCCGACCTGTCGTGGACGAAAAAGATCCGTCATCCAGGCGAAGTTGTGAAGAAGGGCGATTCGATAGAAGTCATCATCCTGGGTGTGGATGTGGACCAGCGCCGCATCTCTCTCGGACACAAACAGCTCAACAACAATCCGTGGGACGCATTCTCCAGCACTTATCGCGTCGGAACGGACGTGGAAGGCAAAGTGGTGCGCATCATCGAGAAGGGCGTGATCGTCGAATTGCCCCTGGGCGTCGATGGTTTTGTTCCGCTGTCGCAATTATCACAGACCCCGGTGAAGAATATTGCCGATGCATTCCAGATCGGTGACAATCTTCCGCTGACCGTGATCGAATTCGATCAGGAAAGCAAGAAGATCGTTCTTTCCGTGGTCGAGTACCTTCGCGGCAAGGACCAGAAGCTCGTTGATGATTACGTGACGCAACACAAGCTTCCTCCGATAACGTTGAAGGATGCGGTCCCCGCGCCTCCGACGGCTGACGAGAAGGCCGTCTAAGCAGCACTCAAAGAAAGAGTCCCGGGTTTGGGACTCTTTCTGCTTTATATGGTATTTTGCCACAGTCCAGAGGATCTCGAATGATGCCGCAGGCATCATTCGGAAGAACACAGAGTTTTGTTCGGACGCCGAGCGAAGCCGAGGCGCCCGAAGCAACAGCATTGTCATTCGCGGTCATCTCGGCTCCGCTCGATGACCGCCTTATTCTCTATGTCCTCTGTGATCTCTGTGGCAATATTTCTTTTCAACTCTTTTCCTATGCGTGTTTCGTTTCATACATTGGGCTGCAAACTGAACTATGCGGAAACTGCCGCGCTCGAACGGCAATTCCTCGAGCGTGGATATTCCGCCGTACCTTTCAGTGAGGCGACGGACATCTGCGTTATCAATACGTGCACCGTCACGCAGCGGGCGGAGCGTGAATGCCGGCAGATGGTACGACGGGCACTTCGCAAATCGCCCGATGCATTCGTTATCGTCCTCGGCTGCTATGCGCAGCTCAGTCCGGAAGCGATCGCCTCGATCGACGGCGTTGATCTTGTTCTCGGGACCGGCGAGAAGTCTAGGCTGTTCGATTTCGCCGGGGATTTTCGGAAGAATGCGGTTCCGCATATCCATGCGTCGGCGTTGAATGAGACGGCGGATTTTGGACCGGCGTATTCGGGTGAGGGAAGCGACAGAACCCGCGCTTTTTTGAAAGTGCAGGACGGATGCGACTTTGCATGTTCATACTGCACAATTCCGCTGGCACGCGGCGGCAGCCGCAGTCAAACGATCGATGCGTGTGTTGAACAGGCGCGGCGGATCGTCGCGGAAGGATACAAGGAAATCGTGTTGACCGGTGTGAATGTCGGCGACTACGGCAAAGGCAACGGATCGTCCCTGCTGCAATTGCTTCAGGCGTTGGAAACGCTGGAAGGCCTGGAACGAATCAGAATCAGTTCAATCGAGCCGAACCTGCTGACCGATGAATTGCTCACACACTGGATCCAATCAGAAAAGATCTGCAATCATTTTCACATTCCGCTGCAATCCGGATCAAATTCTATTTTACGCGCCATGCGGCGGCGCTATACCGCTGATGAGTATCGATCATTGATCCAGAGGATCAGAGAGCAGGATCCCGATGCCGGTATCGGTGCGGATGTCATCGTCGGTTTTCCGGGAGAAACGGAAGCGGAATTTCAGCAAGCCTATCAGTTTCTGCAGGAAATTCCGGTCAATTATCTCCACGTTTTCACATACTCGGAACGACCGAACACGCCTTCGGTTGACCGGAAGGACCATGTAGAGCCCCGGGTAAGATACAGGCGCAGTTCGCAGCTGCGGGTTCTCGGGAAGAAAAAGCGGGATGCATTCCATGCGGCGCAACGGGGGAAGACATTGCCGGTGCTTCTGGAAAGAACCATTGAAAATGACATGCTTTCTGGTTATACTACTAATTATGTCAGAGTGGCGGTTCCATTTCAGCCCGCTCTTCTGAATGCCGTCGTTCCGGTGCGTATCGGGCAGTACGAATCCGAACAGTGCTTGGGAACGGTCATCACACATCACCATATCGAGGTCACGTAACGATTCATTCGCTACAGGTTCCATTACATTCCGACAACAAGAGGTGAATCGTGAAAAAGACTTCGTTCATGCTGCTGCTGTTCTGCATTACTGCAGGACAACTCCGTTCCATCCGGCACTCTCACAGACCTCAGTCAATCAACTCAAAAAAAGAAAGCATTTGTGGCTATCTGCTATTCGCTTGTGCTCCCCGGCATGGGCGAATGGTATGCCGATAACATGGCAAGCGGCAAATACTATTTGATCGCAGAAGGGGGGATCTGGCTGACGTATGCGTCGGTGCATGCCTATGGCGTTTGGATGCAGTCGGACGCGCGATCATTTGCGCGAACACACTCCGGCATCGGCTCCGGGACAGGGGATGACGCATTTTTTGTGAATGTCGGCAATTTCTCCACTGTGTATGATTACAATGAGAAAAAGCTGCGCGACCGGGAACTCGATAAGGTCTATGATCCGGCAATGGGGTACTCATGGAATTGGGACACCGACGCAAATCGCCAGCGCTTTCGTTCGCTGAGAGTGTCGAGCGATGGTGTGATCACCAATTCCGGCTTCATCATCGCTGCCGCCGTGGTCAACAGGATCATCAGCGCGGTCAATGCGGCCCGCTGCGTCCGTCAATACAATGCGGCGCTTGACGAGAATCTGGGTATGTGGCAGGTGGATTCCCGGCTCACAGCATATTCGGGAAGACCGGATGGATTGACAATATCTTTCATCCGATCGTTCTAAGAAGGGTGGACGTTCGACAACCGTGCCCTGAGATACTCAGGGCTTTTTTTTGATGACCGCTCAATGAGAAAAAGATTGCCACAGAGAACACCCCTCGACTCGCTCCGCTCGCTCGGGGTGGCGCAGAAGGAAAAGATGAAACCACTCGCCTCGCTGAGCTCGGCGAAGCGGGCAGAGAAAGAGATGAGAGCACAGAGGGGGAAGCTACAATCTCCCAGTTCTCTTTTTCACTTCCGTGTTCTTCGCGGCTGATGCCAAATAAATATGCGCAACATAAGACTGCTCCTTGAATATGATGGTACCGATTTTGCCGGGTGGCAGCGCCAGGAGGAACACCGTTCAGTACAGGAAGTGATCGAGACGGCACTTTCCCAGATGACACAGCAGTCCGTAACGCTGATCGGTGCCGGAAGGACGGATGCCGGCGTCCATGCACGCGGCCAAGTGGCAAATTTCCTGACGGACTCGCGATTTGACGCGCCGCATTTTCAAAGGTCGCTCAACGCCATGCTGCCTGCCGATGTTGTGGTCAGGAATGCGGATGAAGTGAATGTGGAATTTTCAGCACGCTATGACGCACGGGAGCGATGGTATCGCTATTTTATGCATCAGGTGCCGGACGCGATCAATCGCCGTTTCTGCTGGCCGCTTTTTTACGAACTCGATGTCGCTCGGATGAACGAAGCCTGCGAGGCGGTGCTGCGTACGGAGTCTTTCGGATCTTTCTGCAAATCAGATTCCGGAACAGAACACTTTCGCTGCATTGTTACGGAGGCATCCTGGGAACGTACGGACGATTCAACTCTTTATTTTTCCGTGAGAGCGAACAGATTTTTGCGAGGCATGGTTCGGGCGCTGGTCGGAACCATGGTGGATGTGGGAAGGGGATTTACAACATTGGACGAATTTCGCAGCATTATCGCGGCACAGGACAGAACAAGGGCGGGAATGTCGGCGCCGCCGCAGGGATTGTTCCTGGAAGGCGTTCGATACGATTGAAAGTCTACTCTAATTACGGTACCTTATACCAATGAACTATCGCCTCCTGGGAAGAACCGGGCTGCACGTCTCCGAGCTGGGTTTCGGAGCCCTCGAAATCGGAAGAGACTGGCCGTACTGGCGCCAGAATCTATCGGATTTTTCGCGTCCCACGGAATCCGACGCCGCGCGGATTGTGCATGAGGCCATCGATCGCGGCATCAATTTCTTTGACACGGCACCGGCGTATTTTAAGAGCGAGGAAATTCTTGGCAACGCGCTCAAAGGGATCAGAAGTTCTGTCATCCTTGCCACGAAATGCGGCGAATGGTTCGACGGATCAAATTCCGTTTACAATTATTCGGCCGGCGAGACAATGGCGTTCATTGAGAGCAGCCTTCGTCTGCTGCAGACGGATGTACTGGATCTGTTGCAGATACACAGCGCGCCGCCAGAGGTCATTCGCAGCGGTGAGACACTTTCGGCAATGAAGAAAGCGCAGGAACACGGGAAGGTGCGTTTCATCGGACTGAGTACAGATTCTTTGGAAGCCGCCCGGTGTGCAGTCGAATCCGGTGAATACGATACCCTGCAGGTGAGCTACAATATGCTTCGGCGCGACTTCGCGGATCAAATCTTTCCCGCTGCGAAGGACAAGAATTTGGGTATCATCGTGAAAGATGGAATGGCGAAGGGAATGCTTGCGGGCAAACACTCAGAAGTTGCGAATGAGGAAGAGCGTTTGAGTGCGGAACGCTTTGTCCACATCGCCGAAACGAACCGCATGCCGATTCACGAAATGGCGCTTCGCTTTGTGTTGTCCAATAGCGCCGTTTCGAGTGTCATCGTCGGGACGAAGAACTCCGTCCATCTGTGCAGCAATATCGCCGCCGCCGCACAAGGGCCTCTTCCTGAATCCTATGGACTCGGCCATTGACATCCTCTGACCACATATCGTCTCCGGTCGGACGCCTTCGCCCCCGGTTCGGAAAAATAATGCTGCGTGTTCTCCGCAAACTTCTTCCGTTGAAAGATCTTGCGTTGTCGGAAGCAGATATGATGCAGCTGCTCGAAGAAGGGAAGCGCAGCGGCGCGATCGACAAGACAGAACACGAACTGATCGAGAGTATTTTCGAATTCACCGATACGACGGTGAAAGAGATTATGGTCCCGCGGACAGATGTTGTCAGCGTGGACATCTCCATGCCCCGCGAAAAGCTCCTGCGCCTTGTCATCGACGAGGGATACTCCCGTATTCCGGTATATGACGGCAGCCTGGATAACATTATTGGAATCCTCTACACGAAAGATTTGTTGAGCGTTTTTGAACATCGCGGTTTGATCATTCTGCAGGACGTCATCCGTCCTCCGTTCCTCGTTCCTGAATCAAAAAAAATCAGCGCTCTGATGCGTGAACTCCAGACGAAACATCAGCACATGGCGATTGTGATCGACGAATTCGGCGGGATGGAAGGCATCGTGACGATGGAGGATATTGTCGAAGAAATCGTCGGGGAGATCAAAGATGAATACGACGAAGACAAGAAAGACGTGGAGCTTTCCAGCGACGGGGCATCGCTCATTTCCGGCGGCATGAGTGTGAGTGACTTCAACGAACGCTTTGGTGCATCGCTTCCCGAAGGAGCTGACTATGAAACGATCAGCGGATTTCTGCATAAGCGGGCGGGAAGAATTCCCGAGCTGCATGA